>JANOAF010000628.1:0-5025 GCA_031411015.1 Opitutaceae bacterium
TGCCTGCGCCACTTGGCCATCAGCATGGCATCCAAAACCACTTCGGTACGCATGTTGGCCTGCATAGACCATCCCACGACAGCGCGAGAATACCACTCCCAATTTAAGTCAATATGGTGGACAAATTATTCAGATAAAAATACCTGGAGGATTTGGTGCTAGATGGTACTCTGACGGTAAATTTATTGGGTTTATTAATTAAAGGAATTAGTATGTTAGAGTTAAAAAAAGGGACAGATATAAATAAAAAATTCATGATTTATTATGAAATTTGGGACGAAAAAGATAATATTTTTTCTGCTATCTATATTAGTGACGATGGAGCGTTAAAAGTTAGTTTTAATCCCATGCATGAACAATCATTAGATGAAGTTTTGCTCTTACTCGAAAGTGCAAAAATTAAACTCCTTACTGAGGAGCTTTAATTTACGTAATGGGGCTAGCCATCGGAGCAGATAAAGATGGTGCAGGCATCTCAGTATTTGCCAATGCCTCAACCGCTAAAGGCAATAGCAATGGTAATGGCATCACCCATGCTGAAACCACGCTTCAAGCAGGCAATATACTCACCATGAGCAGCGGTCGAGACACCACCCTCAAAGGCGCCATTGTTTCAGGCAACACCGTCATTGCCGATATTGGACGTAACCTCAGCTTAGAAAGCGAACAAGACAGTGATACTTATAAGGCCAAACAAAGCAGTGCTGGTGGTGGCATTAGTTACACCTTTGGCGCAGGCGGTGTAGGTGGCAGCCTAAGCCTCAGCAAAAGCAATACCAACAGCAATTTCAACAGTGTCAATGAACAAACCGCCATCAAAGCAGGCGATGGCGGCTTTACCATCAACGTAGATGGCAACACCCACCTCAAAGGTGCCGTCATAGACTCCACCCTAGCCGCACAAGTGGCAGGCAATAACCAACTGACCACAGGCACACTCACCACCAGTGATATTGAAAACCAAGGTAGCTACACCGCAAATAGCAGCAACCTAGGCCTCAACCTCAGTGGCAATATCAACACCGGAGTCAATAACCCCGCAGGCGGCACCGCAGGTAGCACCTTAAAAGCAGGCTTAGGTGGATTAGGCGGCAGTGACAGTGGTGAAGCGCACGGTACTTCCAAAAGCGCCATTGCTACTGCTGACATCACCATTACCGATAACGCAGCGCAAATCAACAAAACAGGGAATACTGCAGCGCAAACAGTAACCAACCTTAACCGTGACACGCAACATGCCAACGGCAACATCAGCAATCCTTTCGACCTACAGAAAGTCAACGAACAGCTAGAGTTTCTACAAGTGGCAGGTGAAGAAGTTCTTCAACCCGCAGCAGCCCAAGCTGCAAAATGGATAGGCGATACCTTTACACCAGACCCTGCCCATCCAGACCAGATTGATCCCGCTAAAGTATTAGCGCATGCCGTCTTAGGGGCTGCTATGAGCCAGCTATTAGGGTCGGGTTGGCAAACAGGGGCTGGGGCGTTGGGCGATGTACTACCACAAGTATTGGCTAAAGCGTTTGAGAAAGACGAGAAAGGTCAAATCAAAGATCCCGAGGCTTTTAAGGCCGCAAATGTCATCATTAGTACGGTACTTGAGAGTGCAGCAGGCGGTGACTTAGCCAGTACGATTAATGCAGGCATGATTACGCCGAATGCGGTGGCGAATAATTATTTGAAGCATCAGGAAATCAGCCGGTACTGGAATGCGGTGGCTGCTTGCTCAAAAGGTAACAATACTGCTTGTCAACAACGAGATGCCTTGAAAGCCGAGAGTGATAAGCGCGATGCGAAATTAGCCAACTGTGAAAGTCAGAGTAGTGCTACATGTAATAATTTACGCCAAGAAGTACGCAATGCGGAAGCTGAAATTATTCGAAATGGTGGGTATGGCTTTGATGGTAATCTAGCATCACTGGGCACACAGATACAGGCGGACAAAACCTTTGTTTCTGTCCTAGACACAAGCGAAGGTGTCTTACAAGGTGGCGTACACTCAATTATTGATGGTATTTCATCACTGGCAAATGGTGTCAAAACAGTGTTGATTGCAGCTTACGGCAGACAAGATAGTCCTGCTCAGCAAAAAGCCTTGCAAGATGTGATTGATACTGGAGCATCCTTAGCAGCGCTCGTTGACCCTGAGGTGTTAGCGCAAGTCATTAATGGCGCAACTGCTGCCCAACGTGAACAAATCGCAGCCGCTTATGAAAATGGTGATTCAATCGCGTTAGGCAGAGTTAGTGGTGCGGTGCTAAGCAACTTAGTTGGCGTTGGTACGATTAAAAACGTAGGCAAAGTGGCTGATGCGGTTAAGGTCGCAGAAACAATCGCGGCAAAAGATTTAGAACTTGCTAACAACCTACTGCAACGCTCAGATATTATGCAAGTTAAACAAGTCAGTGCAGGCAGTAAAAGTAACTGGGATAAAAGTATCAATAGCAATCTGGAGGCCAATACCGCGTACGTGCTGGATAATGGACATGCTTACATCACCGACGCAGGTGGTAGAGTTAAAGAGGTCACAGGTGATTTGAATTTAACTGCCATGGATAGAAACCTGTATCAACAATGCACTACTGGCAAATGTGGTAATGCAGGTGATGAAGGTGGTCACTTGATTGCTTCAAGTTTGGGTGGTGCGGGTGATAAAATTAATATTGTGCCGCAGGCGGCCATTTTAAACAGAGGTCCTTGGAAGGCGATGGAAAATGAACTCAGGTCGGCTTTAGATGCTGGGAAAGAGGTTAAAGTTAAGATTGATATTGGTTACCCAACAGGTGGAGGCTCAAGGCCGAGTGAATTTATTGTTACGGCTGTAATTGATGGTAAACCTATGCCCCGTAAAATCTTTAATCAGTGAGATCAAAAATGAATATTGAAGACAATTACAAAAAAATTGTGGGAGCAATATTAGAGTCTATTTCAAAATCAAGTTGGGATAATGTAGGCTCTAAAACTAAAATTCTAGAATCTATGACGGAAACTAGCTATTGGAGAAAAAAGGATCAAGAGCTCTTCGAAAATGAAAATTTCCCCTCGGTTAAAACAGAGGTTGCTGCATCTAAAGCTATTATTTCACTCCGTGACAACCTCCTAGCCACTACAGGCCAGCGTATTTGGGGCTTAACCTTCACGCTTTACCCAGATGGTAAATTCAATATTGAATACGATTACAACAAACCTGCCGATTATGAAGAAACGGATGCCCTGATTACTGGAGAAGAAATTAATCAAATTTTAACCAATTTGAGCAACCAGAAATAATCATTTCATCGCAAGCAGGCGACAACACTTAATCGTGGTGATTGGAAAGCGATGGAGAATCAATTACGTGATGCATTGAATGCAGGGAAGGATGTAAGCGTGAAGATTGAAGTTGGGTATCCACCGAGCGGAGGGGTGAGGCCTAGTGAGTTTAAGGTGTTGGCAACAATAGATGGCAAAATAGTGCCATTCAAATTTAAACAGTGAGGAAGTAATGCAATTTAATTCTATCGAAGATGCTTACATAGGATTGGCTCAGTATGTGCAGGCTTTTATTGGAGCCCGTCAATGGGATGTGGCAGGTTGTAAAATGCATATTTTTTCAAAAATGGCAAAAGGTTCTCAGTGGCTGGAGAACGAGGGTACGAGTGATGAGCAAGGCGGGTTCGAAAAGAACACAGATGCAATTTGGGATGGGTTGGATGCAGCTCTCTTCCTCCGTGACAACCTACTAGTCACCACAGGTCAGCGCATATGGGGGCTTACTTTCACACTTTACCCTAATAGCAAATTCAACATCGATTACGACTATAACAAACCTGCAGATTACGAAGAAACCAATGAAAGCATCACAGGTACAGAAGCTAATAAAGATTTAACTAATTTGAGCAACCACAATTAATCATTTCATCGCAAGCAAGTGGCAACGCTTAATCGTGGTAATTGGAGGGTGATGGAAAATCAACAGAGTGATTCCCCAAATGCAGGTTAATGCGTTGAAGTTAAAATAGGGAGTGATAGTGTACTTACTAAGTTTATAGACTCCTTGTTACATGAACGGGAGCGTAAATATCGGTATTTATTACTAGGTGTTAATAATCAAAGAATACCAATTTCAGGAATTAAAATATGAGCACAAAACAAATACATGTTTTTATTAGTCATGCATGGGCATACTCTGAAGATTACGACACCTTGGCCAAGTGGATATTTGAGGAAAAATGGTCATCAGGTCAAGCATCGCTAGATTTTAGAAATTACTCAGTCCGTGTAGCCCGCACTCCCCTGTAGCCCGCAACCTCTCGTAGGGCGTCAATAAGCAAAGCGCATTGCGCCGCATGGAAACTTCACTTAACTCAACAATGCTAAAACGTCACTCACACCATCTACAAATTGAAAGGCTTTACCGCCAAGGTGACATCAACATCACCGCCCAACAAGTAGACATTAATGCAGCCACGGATACCAGCAACAGCATACAAACCACCAAGTTTAAACAAATATTGAAGTGTTCTATAATCGCATTCGGCGACATGCAAAATTAGGTAATCAAATACCTGCTGACTTCGCTAGTCAGTATTACATTAGCAATCAAATTGCAGCATAATTCTGATGACTTGCCCCTCTACTAAATCGGCCCCAGCTCAGTATGCAAAAACTTTATGCCATAAAACATTAAGAATCTCTTGGAATCATCAATTAAACTGAAGCTAATTAGTTAACAACTTTAATTGTTTGGAACATTTCACCTGTTATTTGAACCATTTAGCCACTAGCACTCTCTTACTAAGAGTGCTAATATATATGCTATTGGAGGAAATAAGTTCAATGAGTAACGCATTAACATTACCAGTATTAACCGCATCTGACAGCCTAGAGCATTATTCTAGGGTAATTAAGGCATATCCTGTTCTGTCCGCAGAGGAGGAGTATTCACTTGCCGTGAAGTTTAGAGCTGACAATGATTTAGAAGCTGCGCGCCAGTTAATTGTCTCGCATCTGCGCTTAGTCGCCAGCATCGCGCGTGGCTACAAC
>JANOAF010000629.1:0-2255 GCA_031411015.1 Opitutaceae bacterium
GTGTTGCCGAAGTTCGAGGCGAAAGTCGGATAGATGGCGTCGTTGACGAGCGAGCGGAAATTGGTGCCGTTGACCGGAAAGCCGTTCGCGAAACTGGGGAGCGCGCTTTGGCCCTGGTTGTTCAGATTCTGCGCGGGGATCGGCGTGCCGGCTGGCGACAGCGCGGTCGAGACAAGGCCAGTGAACGTGAAATTCTGCGTGCCGGCGGGCTTGCCGGTCGCGGTGTTGGAGTAGGTGGGAATCAGTGGCCGCCCGGCGGCGATCCACGGAGACACGCCATCGTAGTCGGGCCAGGGGCGGACGGCGGGCGCGTTGATCAGGCCCTGCTCGTAGCTGCCGCGGATGATCGTCTTTTTGAAGGGCGTGAGCGTCAGTGTGCCGAAGTGGCGGCGTTGGAAATTCTCGGTCGGGAAACGGAAATTGTGCTGCGTCTCGTAGAGGCCGGCGTAGCGGAGCGAGAGGAGATCTTTTTTGATGACCTGGTTGTGGTCCAGCGTGCCGCGAAAGGAACCGCGGTTGTCGACTTGGTATTCGAGGCTCGTGGCGGTTTTGTTTTTCGCGCGCTTAGTGGAGGAGACGAAGGCGCCGGCGGCGTTGCCGAGTCCAAACAGGATCGCATTCGGTCCGCGGGAGAAGGTGAGCGCTTCGGAATTGTAGCGGTCGTTGGGGATGTTGTTGGCGAAGAAATCCTGCGAGACGACGGTGCTCGCGCCGCCGCGGCTCACGAACTTGGTTGGAATGTTGATGAAATCGTTGCCGTTGCCCGTGATGTCCGAAGTGGACATGATGAATGGGTCGGTGTTGGGCGCGAAGGCCATGAGATCGTAGATGCTGTTGGCGCCGAGGTCGTCCATCATCTGCTCGGTGAATACGGTCAGTGCTGAGCCGATGTCCTTGAGGTCCGTCTTCATCCGCGTGCCGTTGAGCGTTTGCGTCGCGGCGTAGCCCTTGTCCGAGCCGGCATCGACTTGGAAGGGCGACAGCATGACCGCCTCGTCGGTGGCGGCGGGCTTAGGAGTGGGCGTGCTCTGCGCGAGCAGCGTGGGAGAAAGGGCAAGGAACCAAAGGACGTGAAAGGACCGAGGACGAAAGGCGTCGGCGAGGGAACAGGATATGGGGTCCATGGAGTCGGTGATGGGTTTAGGTATTTTCGGGAGTTGGAGTGTGAGTGGCGTTGTATCCTGCTCTTAGCGGCGGGCGGGTGCGGGGGTGGCGTAGCGGAAATTGAAACGACCGTCGGGCGCGGCGTCGCCGCTGAGATAAACGTCCATGATGTCGCCGGGTTTCTGTGGGTTGTCCCACCACTTGAAATCAAGGGTAACGGCGTCGCCGGCGGGCAGACCGAGGGAGGCGCGCGGGATGGCCAACATGAGTTCGTTGCCGGAAAGCGTGAGTTGGACTTTGGCGAATTTCTCCCACGTCCAGCCGCCGGTGTTGCGCTCAAGCCATGTCTCTTGACCGTCGCGCGAACGATTCACGATAAAGTCGTAGCCTTCCCAGCCGGTGCTCCGTTTCTGGTCGGTGTCGAGCAGGAGCAGCATCCAGTGTGTGTCGGTCGATGCGGTGAGCGGACGGCGCGTTTGTGCGTAGAAATAGACGTGCGTCACGTCGCGGGCGACTTTCATGACCGTGAGGTCGTTGCGGCCGCTGGTGCGAACGTAGTGCCGCGCGCCTTTTCCGAAATCGCGGTGGTCGTCGTCGAAGGTGTGATCGGTGAACGCGGGTGTGACGTCGCGCCACTGCGAGAAATCGCCGGCGAGGTTGATCGCCTTGGGGGCCGAGGCGGCGGGCAGGGCGGGGAAGCCCTTGTAGCGGCGGACGCCCTCGACGAGTTGGTAGTAGTAGTTGTCGCGGTGCAGACCGGCGACGGGCTCGATGTCGCGGCTGAATTCCTGGTCGTATTGATCGACGAAGACGACGGGGAGATTCGGGCGAGAGAATTTTCCTGCGGTCCATTCGTTCCAGCCCGTCACCATGACAAAAGGCGGATCGAGTTCGATGGCGCGGCGCCACTGCTCGGCGAAGTTGGGGCCGCGGTCGATGTCGCCGGGCGCGGGCGCTTGCCTGCCGTCGTGGAAACTGCGGCCGCGGGCGTTGCCCTGGCTCATATTGGTGACCTTGCCGTCAACGGCACGAAGGTTTTGCGCGACGGAGACGTTGACCTGCTCGGGTTTGGCGGGGTCGCTGTCGTAGCTGTAAACCTGCGGGTAGGTGTTCTCCCAGTGCCAGGCGTTCTGCGTGTTGACTTGGGTGAA
>JANOAF010000630.1:0-4490 GCA_031411015.1 Opitutaceae bacterium
GCTTGTGCTTCTGGTCGGCGGCCTGCGCCAGCTCCAGCGGACGGTCGCGCACGTCCTGCCCGCTGAGCGCGGCAGCGATGACCAAGACTTCGTCCAGCGCCTGGCGGTCCTTGGCTTCGAGGATCATCCGGCCGACGCGCGGGTCGAGCGGCAGCTTGGCCAGCTCGCTGCCGGTGGGTGTCAGTTCGTTCTGCTCGTCGACCGCGCCCAGTTCGGCCAGCAATGCATAACCGTCGGCGACAGCCTTTTTCGGCGGCGCTTCGACGAAGGGGAAGTCGTCGACGTTGCCCAGGTGCAGCGCCTTCATGCGCAGGATCACGGCGGCCAGGCTGCTGCGCAGGATTTCCGGGTCGGTGAAGCGCGGGCGGCCGGCGAAATCGTCTTCGCCGTAGAGCCGGATGCACACGCCGTCGGCCACGCGACCGCTGCGGCCCTTCCGCTGGTCCGCGCTGGATTGCGACACCGGCTCGATCGGCAGGCGGCGCGTGCGCGCCTGCGGCGAGTAGCGACTCAGACGCGCGAGGCCGGTGTCGACCACGAAACGGATGCCGGGGATCGTGAGCGAGGTCTCGGCGATATTCGTCGCGAGGATGATTTTTCGCCGCTGCGTCGCCGCGAACACCCGCTGCTGCTCGACGTTCGAGAGCCGGCCGAACATCGGGATCACCTCGCAATTGCCCAGACGCCGGCCCGCGAGCAGGTCGCCGAGTTCGCGGATGTCGCGCTCGCTCGGGAGAAATACCAGCACATCGCCGCCCGTGCTTTCACGCACGATGCGCTCCACGGCTTCGACCGCGCCATCGATGTAGTGCAACGCCTCAGCGCGCGCCTCGCGCTCGTCGCCCTCCGCGGCATCGGTGCCGAGCTCGTCGAGCGGCGCGTAGATCACTTCGACCGGATAGGTGCGGCCCTCGACTTGGATGATCGGCGCATCGTCGAACGCTTTGCTGAAAGCCTCCGTGTCGATCGTCGCCGAGGTGATGACGATTTTTAACTCAGGACGCTTGTAGCGCAGCGTGCGGAGGTGCCCGAGGAGGAAGTCGATGTTGAGCGAGCGTTCGTGCGCCTCGTCGATGATGATCGTGTCGTAGTCGCGGAGCATCGGATCGCCCTGCACTTCCGCGAGCAGCATGCCGTCGGTGAGAAACTTCACGACCGTGTCGCGCGTGGTCTCGTCGTTGAAGCGGATTTTGCACCCGACCTCTCGGCCCCATTGCACGCCGAGTTCCTCGGCCACGCGGCGGGAGACGGAGAGCGCGGCGACGCGGCGCGGTTGCGTGCAGGCGATGCGGCCCGTGGTGCCCCGACCGGCGGCGAGGCACATTTTCGGAATCTGCGTCGTCTTGCCGGAGCCGGTTTCGCCCGCGAGAATCACCACCGCATTATTCTGGATGGCCGCGGTGATTTCCTCCGCGCGCACGGTGATCGGCAGCTCGGGCGGAAACTCGAGACGGAAAGGGAAAGAAGGGTCGCTAGGGCGTGTTTTCAATCTGGTTTGTCATTCGGAGCGGAGCGAAGAATCCAGCAGGAGGCACGAAAGCGTGCAGGGGAGCGAGTGTCCAAGTGGATTCTTCGCTCCGCTCCGAATGACAGGGGTTGCAGGCACGCCACGGTTCGGCGTCCGCACAAAGATGCTTGAGCTTCGAGTCTCCAAACGGAATGACAACCCTTCCATGCAACCACCGCCACTGCTGCCGGAGAAAATTTTGGCCCGCGTCGAACGCGTCGGCCGGCTCCACGGCGGCGGTGTGCTCTACGTCGCGGGCGTCTTCGCCCTGTTGAGCGGCATGGGCGGCGACACCCTCGGCGCAATCGTGGGCCTCGCGGTCGCCGGCGCGGGCGCAATGGAGCATCACGGGGCCACGATACTAGGGCAAGGTGCCGCCCGCGGTCTGCGCTGGCTGATCGGGAGCCAAGTCTGCCTGTTCGCCTCGATTGCCGTTTACTGCGCGGTGCGGCTCGCCCACCTCGAGCTGCCGCCGATTCCAGAGCAACTTCGTCCGATGCTCGAAATCAACGCGGCCCAAGTGGGGCTGAGCGTGGATGATTTTGTGGCGATGGCCTATCGCCTCACCCTCAAGCTCGTGCTGGGCCTCTCCATCTTCTACCAAGGCGGCCTCGCGCTGTATTATTATTCCAAGCGCCACGCGCTCACGTCGCTGCTCGGGGGAGAATAGCGACACTTGCGCGCCCGACCGTTGCACCTAGCTTCGCAGTCATGTCCAAGCAGCGCTACATTGAGGCGAAACAAAAATGGGCGGAGAAACAAAAGGCCCGCGGCGTGGCCGCACACGCCGTTGCCTCTAAGGATCGCTTGCCGCCCGGGCAAAAACTCACGACGGGATTTCCCGTGCTCGATCTCGGCGTGCATCCCGCGATCCCGCACGACCAGTGGGCGCTGAAGATCGACGGACTGGTGGAGAAACCCACCACCCTCTCCTGGCAGCAATTTCATGCGCTACCGCAGGTCGAGGATGTAAGCGACTTCCACTGCGTGACGACATGGAGCAAGTATGACTGCCGCTGGGGCGGCGTCGCTTTCACCACGCTCTACGAACTCGCGCAGCCCGCGCCTGAGGCGAAGTTTGTCTACTTCACCGGCTACGACGGCTACTCGACCAACGTCGCGCTCGCCGCGTGTCTCGACGACGACGTGCTCGTCGCGACGAGCTTCGACGGCGCGCCGATCTCGCTCGAGCACGGCGGCCACGCCCGCGTGATCATCCCGAAACTTTACGCGTGGAAGGGATCGAAATTTGTCAGCGGCATCACGTTCCTCGCCGAGGACAAACTCGGCTTCTGGGAAGTCCGCGGCTACTCGAACACCGCCGATCCATGGACGGAAGATCGCTACGCGTGAGGCGAGCCGGTGGCTCGCCCCGCGCGCGAGACTAGGCAAACACCCACCGGGCTCCGGCGAACTCGCCTTGAAGCGGGCTGTCCAGTGGGTGGCGAATCTCTCGCCCTCGATGCACTCACACCAAAAATCAATCGGTCGCTCCCGGGCCATGGCCCTGTTCGAAAGCCAGTGGTGGCTGAGCCGCACCACCCGCGACATCGCCAAATTCCAACTCTTCACGGTGGAACTTTGCGTGCCCTTCGGAATTTTCCATCGCGCGCTTGAGGACGTGCTCGGCCGCCCGATTTGGATTCACGAATTCGGTTTCCGCCTCGAAGAACTCGTGCAGGAATTTCTGGACGAACGCGACGCGCCGACCGCAGAGGAGATTTTCGCCCTCCTGCCTCGAATCAACCGGCTCAAGGTGTTCGTCGAAGAGAGCGGGTAGGGACTAAAGCGCGCCCCACTTGGCGGCCGGGCTCAGAGCGCTCCGGCGGCCATGTCGTGCGTGCGCTCGGCGGCGAGTTCCCACTCGCAGCGGAAATAGCCTTCACCGCGGTTCAGGGTGTTGGCCGAGGCGACCGGGATGAGCAGCGCACACGGGCGAATCTGGCGGCGGATTTTCGCGTCCCAAGTATCGCCGCCGGCCAATTCGCTTTGGTCGAACCACACCTCGAGCCCGAGGCTCCGCAACGCCTCCGCGAGCCGGTCCGCCGCCACGGTGTCCTCCCGCGCGTAGCTGAGGAAGATGGCGGCGTTGGCGTTGGGAGCGGACACGAGGGAAGGGACGGCAAGGAGTGACGGCGGTCCGGCGAGCTGACGCGGAGAAATAGATTAACCCCGCGGCAACGACGCGGGCCCGTTCCAGTTCTCGAATCGCGGTGCCTCGGCGGCGGTGATTTCGTGGACCCGCATTTTTTCTGCTACGACGGCGGCGGCCAAAAATCGCTGGAGCGAGAATTCACCGCGCGCGAGCGCTGCGGCGGCGGGCTGCGCCAGCTCGCGCGCGGTGAATTCTCGCTCCAGCGATTTTTGGCCGCCGCCGTCGTCGCAGAAAAAATGCGGGTCCGCGAAATCACCGCCGCCGAGGCACCGCGATTCGAGAACTGGAACGGGCCCGCGTCGTTGCCGCGGGGTTAATTGATTTCTCCGCGTCAGCTCGCCGGACCGCCGTCACTCCTTGCCGTCCCTTCCCTCGTGTCCGCTCCCAACGCCAACGCCGCCATCTTCATCGGGCTACGCGCGGGAGGACACCGTGGCGGCGGACCGGCTCGCGGAGGCGTTGCGGAGCCACGGGCTCGAGGTGTGGTTCGACCAAAACGAATTGGCCGCCGCCGATACCTGGGATGCGAAAATCCGCGGCCAGATTCGCACGTGTGCGCTGCTCATCCCCGTCGTCTCGGCCAACACCCAGAACCGCGGTGAAGGCTATTTCCGCCGCGAGTGGAAACTCGCCGTCGATCGCACGCACGACATGGACGAGGCGCTGCCGTTCTTGTTGCCCGTCGTGATCGACGGGACGACGGATGCGGCTGCGTTCGTGCCGGAAAAATTCCGCGAGGTGCAGTGGACACGGCTGATCGGAGGCGAGACGCCGGAGAAATTTTGCGAGCGGGTGAAGAAATTGCTGGGTGGCTCGATGATGGATGTA
>JANOAF010000631.1:0-3148 GCA_031411015.1 Opitutaceae bacterium
GCACAAACTCCTGGAAGAGGTCTGCCGCGAGACCTACGGCGTCATGGTCTACCAGGAGCAGGTCATGGAAGCGGCCAAGATCATCGCCGGCTACACGCTCGGCGGCGCCGACATGCTCCGCCGCGCCATGGGCAAGAAGGACGCCGAGGCCATGGCGAAGGAACGCGCCAAGTTCGTCGCGGGCGCCGCCACGGTGAACAAGATCGACGCCAAGACGGCCAACTCGATCTTCGACATCCTCAACAAATTCGCCGGCTACGGCTTCAACAAGTCGCACTCCGCCGCCTACGCGATCCTGAGCTACCAGACCGGTTTCCTGAAGGCGAATTACCCGGTGCAGTTCATGGCCGCCATGCTCAGCTCCGAGTTGGGCAATGCGGAAAAGGTCTCCCACTTCATCGCCGAGTGCGAGTCGATGGGACTGAAGGTGCTCGGTCCCGATGTGAACGAGTCGCGCGAGATGTTCACTCCGATCGGTGACAAAATCCGTTTCGGCCTCGCCGGCGTCAAAGGTGTCGGCGAACTCGCCGCGCAAAAAATCCTCGAGGAACGCGACCGCGGCGGCCCTTACGTGGACTTCGCCGATCTCACGCGGCGTGTCGATGGCCGCGCCATCAACAAGCGCGTGCTCGAACATCTGGCGAAGACGGGCGCCTTCGATTTCAGCGGCGCGTCGCGCAAGGGACTTTTCGACGGCATCGACGCCGCGATCGCCGGCGCCGCCGCCTCCGCCCGCGACAAGGCCGCCGGCCAGCACAGCTTCCTCGATATGTTCGCCGACGAGCCGCCAAAGAAAAACGGCACCGGCAAGCACGCGTCCACCTTTCCTGCCCTCAGCTCTCAGGTCTCAGCTCTCAGCTCTTCATCCGATTTCTCCTCCCACGAACGCCTCGCCTTCGAGAAGGAGTTGCTCGGCTTCTACGTCTCAGGCCATCCGATGAACGCCTACCTCGGCCTCGCTGAGGCGCTCGACACGTTCCCCGTTGATCAGTTGCTGCTCCAGCCCGACCGCACCGAGTTCCGGCTGTGCGGCATCGCGAGCAATCTCGTCAAGAAGCTTTCGAAAAAGGACAATCGCCCGTGGGTCGCCTTCACGCTCGCAACGAAGAACGCCTCCGTCTCGCTCAACCTCTTCGCCGACTCTTATGCCGCCTACGGCACCGCACTCGCGGAAAACGCCGTCGTCCTCGTCCAGGGCAACATCATCGTCGGCACCGAGGGCCCGCGCATCAACGTCAAGGAATGTTACCCGCTCGACGGCCAAATCGCGGCGGCGGTGAAAAAAGTCACCTGGCTGATCCATCCCGGCCATCGCGAAGCGACTGACTTCCTGCGCGTCCTGCGTGAGACGCTCAACCGTGAATCCGGCGACGTGCGCGTGGAGTTCGGTTTCGTCCTCGAAGGCCGCGTGGCACCGGTGGCGGAGGCGAGCACGTCGCTGGCGTGGAAGATCAACGCCCCGGCCTTTCAGCAGCTCCGCGCCCACCCCGCAGTCGCCGGCACGATCCTTCAGACCCGCCCGCTCGAATTGAAGCAGGACCGGCGCTGGAAAAAATAATCCCGGCGCCTTTAGCCTGCGCCGCACTAGGTGCAGCGTAGGCTATCAACTTTCGTTGCATGAGTGGCCTTGGATGAGGACGCCTCATGTTATTAAGTGATGGGGCGTTTTATGCGGCCCGGTCCGACGGAAAACCGCTCAATCCCACGACGCCCGCACCGATAGGACCGTATGCACCCGTGTCCGCATTTTCCCACCCGTGGCGAGTCCACGGCGCAGCCTTAACCTCATCCGACCGCATCCATGAAGCAGCATCGGACCCATTCATTTGCCGGCCTAGCCGCCCAGGTCGTCTTCACCACCGCCATCCTGACTCCCGTTCTCGCTTCCGCGCAGGTCAGCCTGAGCGCGGATTTCTCGGACCTCAGCCTCGAGGAACTGGTGAAAGTGGAAATTTCCTCACTCGGCCGCAAGAGCTCGGCGCTGTTCGAGATTCCCGCCCCGGCCCACATCGTCTCCAACGACGAAATCGCCCGCAGCGGCGCCTTTAATCTCCCCGAAGCCCTGCGCCTCGTGCCCGGCGTGCAGGTCTCGCGCAGTGATTCCGCCAACTACGCGATCACGATCCGTGGCTTCAACGACTCCACGTCCAACAAGCTCCTCATGCTCATGGACGGGCGCTCGGTTTACAACCAGCTCTTCTCCGGTGCATCTTGGAATTTCCAGGAGCCCATGCTTTCCGATGTCAGCCGCATCGAGGTGCAGCGTGGCCCCGCCGGCACACTCTGGGGCGCCAACGCCGTCAACGGCGTCATCAACCTCGTCACGAAGAACGCCCACTCCACCCTCGGCTCCCTCGTCTCGATCGCGCACGGCGATCGCTTCGATCTCGGCGTCGAGGCGCGGCACGGCTGGAATTTCACTCCCGCGACGGCCGCACGCGTTTACGTCAAATACCAAGACCACGACGCCTACGGCGACCCGACCGGCGCGGCCGCCGACGGCTGGAATTACCGCCTCGCTGGCACGCGCCTCGACTGGGATCGCCCCGGCGGCGGCGGTCTCACCGTAATCGGCGAGTATCGCGAACTGCGCGTCAACGGCGTCACCAACCCGCCCATGCTGCTCCCGCCTTACGTCGAGACGCATCCCGACGCCAAGCGCACGCGCGGCACCGATCTCTCGTTCAAGTGGAACCAGCCCGTCTTCGGCAACGGCCACCTTTCCGCGCAGGCCTCCGTCGCGCACGGCGACACCAATCAGTTCTCCTCGGGCGAGCGCCATACCACGGCCGACATCGACACGCAGCTCACGTTTTATCCGCTCCCCGGTCACGAGGTCATCACTGGCGTCACCTACCGCTCGACCTCGGATCATTTGCGCAGCAGCAAGTGGTTCAGCTACCGCGTGACCGCCGCCACCACGTCCTTCGTCGGCGCTTTCGCGCAGGACGAAATCACGCTCGTGCCCGAGCAGGTCAGTCTCACCCTCGGCACCAAAATCGAGCGCAATTCCTACAGCGGTTGGGAAATGCAGCCCAGCGCCCGCCTGCTCTGGCATCCCACAAAGAAGCAGACCGTGTGGGCCGCCGTCTCGCGCGCCGCCCGCACGCCCTCGCGCTCGGAGCGCGACATCACGTGGTTCGCCGCC
>JANOAF010000632.1:0-2824 GCA_031411015.1 Opitutaceae bacterium
TCCAGCCCTTCAAGATTCCGACGAACTCGATGTGGCCCACCTACAATGGCATGACGCCTGAGGCGTTCCGCACCAAAGCTCAGGAGCCAAGCCTGCCGATGCAAGCGGCGCGTTTGGTCGCCTTCGGTGCGTTTCCGACACGAGTCGATGCACCCGGTGACGGCGAGGTCCTAATTCCTGTCCAAGTGGGATTTCAAAGTGTTCGGGTTCCATTTCGCAAGGTGCCCGGCCGGACTTGGCTGGTTATTCCCACGACACTCAAGGAATACACGCTGATGGTCGGAAATCGGCCGGTCACGCTGCAAGTTCCGGAGGATTTCGATTTCGAGTGGGCCGTGCGCGATGCCTTTTTCCCCAACGCCGAGCCCTCGCACGAACCGGGATATTTCGACCTTGCTCGGGTCTTTGCCGCGCAGGTTGACAAGTCACCCGTGGAAATCGGCCGACAGCAAGTCGCGGTATTGCGCACTGGGAAGGTCGTGAAATCCGGCGATCGCGCCATGGCCTTCGATATTATCACGGGTGATAACCTTTTCGTTGATCGCATCAGCTACCATTTTATGCGCCCGAGCGTCGGCAGCGGATTCGTTTTTCGCACCGGCAATATTCCCGGCATCGCGAAGGACTACGGCGATCAGTATTACATCAAGCGTCTCGTCGGCGGGCCGGGTGACACGTTGGAAATTAAAGACTTCACGCTGCATCGCAACGGCGCCCCGATCACGGGTTCCGAGGCGTTCGGCAAGAACAGCCGCCGCGACGGCAATTATCCCGGTTATCGCTATATGGAATTGTTGGCCCAGGGCAGAAATCTCACGATTCCTCCGCAGCAGTATTTCGCGATGGGAGATAATTCGGCCAACAGTGCGGATGGTCGTTATTGGGGGACCGTCCCGGCCAAAGATGTAGTAGGTCGTCCGATTGCGGTTTATTTTCCGTTCACGAGGCATTGGGGTCCGGCTCGGTAGCCTTGGGCAGCCCATAGCCGTTCTTCGCACAATACGCGTTATGTTAAGTTAATTCGTTTGCGCACTATGGCTTTGATATCGTCAACCCACGCCGCGGTCAGTTCCAACTCTGAGGGCGCGCCCCTGTTTGATTGGCTCAAGGAACGCGCCGCAGCCGTCTTACTTCATCCCACTTCGCTGCCGAGTCCCTACGGAGTGGGCGCGTTCGATGACTCGGCGTCAGCGTTTTTGTTGTTTCTAGCCGAGGCCGGGATCACCCACTGGCAACTCTGCCCGCTCGGGCCGACCGGTTATGGCGACTCGCCCTACCAGTGCTTTTCCTCCTTTGCCGGCAACCCCTACCTGATAGATCCGGCGGCGCTCGTTCGTGCCGGATTGCTCACGGAATCGGCACTTGCTCCGCTGCGCGCGCTGAACCGCGACCACGTTGAGTTTGGCGAACTCTACCAACGCAAACTCCCACTCCTCTTCTCCGCGCACGCCGCGTGGAAACGAAATCCAGCGTGCTCGTTGCCCTACGGCGACTTCGCTGCATTTCAAGCCGAGCACAAAGCCTGGCTGCCCAGCTACACCCTTTTTTCCGCCCTGAAAGATCACTTTGGCGGCAAGCCTTGGTGGGAATGGCCCGAAGGGCTGCGTTCGCTCACATTGGCCGAGAAATCGCCGCTGCGCACGGAGGTTGCCACGCGGGCGGAAGCCTACGCGTTCATCCAATATCTCTTCTTCGGCCAATGGACTCAGGTGCGTGCCCGGGCGGCGAGTCTCGGCATCCACATTATTGGCGACACGCCCATCTTCACTGCCCTCGACAGCGCGGATGTCTGGGCCAGCCCGCACCTTTTCCAACTGGACCGCCGCACGTCGCGGCCCACCGCTGTGGCGGGTGTGCCGCCCGATTATTTTTCGGCCGATGGTCAGCTCTGGGGCAACCCGCTCTACGACTGGGCCGCGCACGCTGCCGAAGGCTACGCGTGGTGGATCGCTCGTTTACGGGCCAACTTCGCCCTCTGTGATATCGTGCGCATCGATCACTTCCGCGGCTTCGAGGCCTACTGGTCGGTGCCGGCGAGCGCCGCTACTGCGCGCACCGGAAAATGGATCAATGGCCCGGGACTGGATTTTTTCCGCGCCGTGCGCGACGCCCTTCCTGGGGCCAAACTCATTGCCGAGGATCTCGGGCTCCTCACGCCGGAAACGATCGCACTGCGCGACGGCACCGGCCTACCCGGCATGGCGGTATTGCAATTCGCGTTTGGCGGCGGGGCCGACAATCTCTACCTGCCGCACAATCACCGCGCCAACTCGGTCGTCTATTCCGGCACGCACGATAACGACACGACGCGCGGTTGGTATGCCACCGCCGACGAAAAAACCCGCGATCACCTGCGCCGCTACCTCCGGATTGACGGCAATGACATCGGTTGGGATTTCGTGCGCTCGGCTTATGGCTCGGTCGCAAATCTCGCCGTCATCCCCTTGCAAGATTTGCTGTGTCTCGGTGCCGACGGGCGCTTTAACACGCCGGGCAAGAGCCAGGGCAACTGGACGTGGCGCTACCGCGAGGAACAGTTGCGTGCGCTCTGCGAGAGCTCTGCCGGGTATCTCCGCGAACTCGCCGCTCTCTACGGTCGCGAGGCCGAACCACTCAATCCTCGGTAAGACACGCGGCGACGAAGGCCAGCGCTTCGGGCGAATCCTCCAGCAAGTAGTGCCCCGCCTGATGAAAGGTAGCTTTCTCTGCGTCGGGAAAAATCGCCATCCAGCGATTGAAGAAGCTCTGATTGAAGCAAAAATCTTTTAATCCCCACACGATCGCGGTCGGGTGATTTTTAAACTGCGCGAGCCCTTGCTCGACC
>JANOAF010000633.1:0-29081 GCA_031411015.1 Opitutaceae bacterium
GGCCGCGACCACTGGCCGAAGGTGTTCAGCATCGCGCTCGCCGGCGGCGGCATGAAGCGCGGCTACGTCCACGGTTCCTCCGACGCCACGGGCGGCGAGCCCGACTCGAATCCGCTCAGCGTCGAGGACTACTCCGCGACCATCTTCCACCAGATCGGCATCGATCCGGAGAAAACGCTGATGACGCCGGGCGGCCGGCCGCAGTTCATCGTGAAGGACGGCCACGTCGCCCGCGAGCTGCTCGCCTGAGCCATGACGGGCGCATCCCAGTTTCTTGCTAACGTAGGGGCGTGCCTCGTGCGCGCCCGGTCCGGAGCCGGCGCGGACGAGCCGCGCCCCTACGACCGGCAACTCCGGCTCAAGGCCGGCACGAAACCGAAATGCGCCTAGCCATGATTTTCTCGCCGCGCGGAGCGCAGCCAGTCGTAGCGCGGAGCTTCAGCCCGCACTGGTTCGGCATGGAGCGCAGGCTGAAGCTCCGCGCCACGAATTCGATCCGTGCCTTGATTTGTGGAGGCATTTTTTGCACCGCCTCCGCCCTCCACGCGGTCGCGCCCAATCTCGTCAGCGTCACGCCCGCCGGCGGCCAGCGGGGCAGCGCCGTCGAAGTTACCTTCCGGGGCGACCGGCTCGCGGATGCGGAGGAGATTTTTTTCTACTCTCCGGGAATAACCGTGGAGAAAATCACCGAGCCCGCCGACAAGGTCGTGAAGGTCACGCTCAAGATCGCGGCGGATTGCCGCATCGGCGAACACGCGCTGCGCGTGCGCACGGCCGGCGGGATCTCCGCGTTACGGCTTTTCTACGTGGGGCCGTTTCCCAACGTCCTGGAAAAAGAGCCGAACAACGAGCGCGAGAAGGCCCAAACGCTCGCGCTCAACACGACGGTCGAAGGCTCCATTGGCAGCGAGGACGTCGATTATTTCGCCGTCGAGGCGAAGCAGGGCCAGCGACTCTCGCTCGAGATCGAGGGCGCGCGCCTCGGCCGCACAATGTTCGACCCGACGATTGCGATTCAGGACGCCACCGGTCGCGTGGTCGCGAGCTCCGACGATACGCCGCTCCTCGGCCACGACAGCTTCGTCTCGATGATTGTCCCGAACGACGGCAAATATTTCGTCCACGTGCGCGACATGACCTACAGCGGCAACGGCCACTTCTACCGCCTGCACGTCGGCGATTTCCCCCGCCCCGCCGTCGTCTTTCCCCTCGGTGGCCAGCCGGGTGAAACCCTCCAGGCCAAATTCCTCGGTGATCCCGTGGGCGAATTCTCACAGCCGGTGAAACTCCCCGCCGCGACCGCGGAAAAATTCGGTGCGCTCGCCGAGCACGGCGGGGCCTCGCCGTCGCCGAATTGGCTCCGCGTCTCGCCGCAGCCGAATGCCGAGTGGGTTCAGCCCGCGAGCACGCAGGCCAAGGCACCGCTGCTCAATCTACCCGCGCCGCTCGCGTTCAACGGCATCCTTGAGACCAAGGGCGACGCCGCGTTCTTCCGCTTCACCGCGAAAAAAGATCAGAATCTCGACTTCACGGTGTTTGCGCGCCGGCTCGGTTCGCCGCTCGACTCGGTGCTGACAATTTTCGACGCCAAGGGGAAAAATCTCGGCTCCAACGACGATGCCGCGGGCAATCCCGACAGCACCGTGCGCGTGCGCATCCCCGCCGACGGCGACTACACGGTGAAGGTCGCCGACCAGCTCAATCGCGGCGGCCCGCTCTACACTTACCGCGTCGAAGTCGCCGAGGTAAAACCGGTGCTCACGCTCTCGATTCCCGACACCGCGCGCTACGACAACGAGACCCGCAAATCGATCGTGGTCCCGCGCGGCAATCGTTTCGCGGTGCTGATGAACATCGCCCGCGATGGCTTCAACGGCGACCTCAACCTCGCCTTCGACGGCTTGCCCGCCGGCATCACTGCGCAGGCCGACACGGTGCCGGGCAGTCTCTCCGCCGTGCCGGTGGTGTTCGAAGCCGCCGCCGACGCAGAAATCGCGGGCAGTTTGCTCACTCCCGCCGGCAAACCCGCCGACGCCACCAAGTCCGGCGAAATCACGAGCCGTTTTCGTCACACCGTCGAGTGGGTGCGAATTCAAAACGACACGGTTTACGTGAAGTCCGAGGTGAACCGCATCGCTGCCGCCGTCGCCGAGGAAGCGCCGTTCCGTGTGCGCATCGTCGAGCCCAAGGTGCCGCTCGTCCAGACCGGCGAGATGGCGCTGCAAATCGTCGCCGAGCGCAAAGAGGGCTTCGATGAACCGATCACGGTGAAGATGCTGTGGAATCCGCCGGGCATCACGTCGCAGCCGGACATGGTGATCGCCAAGGGCGCGACGTCCATCGCCTACAAACTCAACTCGACCAATAAGGCCGAAACACGTCCGTGGAAAATCGCCGTGGTCGCGAGCGCGACGGTCAAAGGTGGCACCGCCTACGTCTCCACCCAACTAGCCCCGCTCGAAGTCGCCCCGTCCCATCTCCTCGGCAAAATTGATCCCGCCAAGGTCGAGCGCGGCCAGACCGGCAAGATGGTTTGCGTGCTCGATCAAAAAATTCCGTTCGAGGGCACCGCCCTCGCCACGCTCACGGGGCTGCCCGACAACATCACCGCCAAACCCGTCGAGATCACCAAAGACAGCAAGGAAGCCGTCTTTGAAATCGTGACCAACGAGAAGAGTCCTGGCGGCAACCACAAGAGCGTCGGCTGCCGCGTCGTCATCACGCGCGACGGTGAACCCATCACCCACCTCCTCGCCGCCGGCAGCATCCTCCGCGTCGACATCCCGCGCGCGATCCCCGCGGCCCCCGCGGCGAAACCGGTCGCGCAGGTGAAGGAATAATTTCCCGCCATGCAACCCCCCGGAACCGTTGACGGACAGGAACAGGTAGGGCGGGTCTTCGACCTGCCCTCCGGCCCACGGGAAGTTTTGAGGGCGGGTCAAGGACCCGCCCTACTTCGAGCCCCGCAAAATTTGCTGCGATATTTTTTCACCGCTTGGGTATCGCTCGCGTTCGCTTCGCCATCGCCAGCCGCCGCGGCCAAGGCCGCCGCGCTCACCGCGGTGCAGGTCTTTCCCACCGACGTAAATCTGAAGACCAAGCAGGACCGCCAGTCGATCGTCGTGCAGGCGATCTACGCCGACGGCGTGACGCGCGACGTCACGGCGCAGGCCAGCTACGCGCTCGCCAACAAGGCGCTCGCGAAATTCGAGCAGTTTACTTTTTCGCCGATCGCCGACGGCCAAACCGAGCTGAAGATCAAGTTTCAGGGCAAGACGCTCACCGTCCCAATCAAGGTGGAGAGCGCGACGACGGAGCCACCGATCAGTTTCGTGAAGGACGTGATGCCCGTCTTCACCAAGGCGGGCTGCAACACGGGCGGCTGCCACGGCTCGTCGCGCGGCAAGGACGGCTTCCGTCTCTCGCTCTTCGGCTACGATCCCGACGGCGATCATTTCCGGCTCACGCGCGAGGCGATCGGCCGCCGCATCAACCTCGCGCTCCCCGAGGAAAGCCTGCTGCTGGAAAAATCGCTCAACCGTGTGCCGCACACCGGCGGCGAACGCTTCAAGGTCGACAGCCAATTTCACCGCACACTGCTCGCTTGGCTGAAGGCCGGCGCGCCGAAGGACTCCGGCGAGGTCGCCAAGGTCGTGCGCCTCGAGATCAACCCGCTCCAGTCCGTGCTCGAGGGCACCGGCGAGGCGCAGCAGCTCAACGTCCGCGCGTTTTTCTCCGATGGCACCGATCGCGATGTGACGGCGCTGACGGCGTTCATGAGCAACAACGATGTCGCCGTGAAAGTCTCCGAGTCCGGCAAGGCCACTGCCGGCGTGCGCGGCGAGGCGTTCGTCACCGCGCGCTACGAGGGCTTCGCGTCCGGCGTGCAGGTGCTCACGATTCCCAAGGGCCTGAAGTTCACGTGGCCGCAGGTCGCGGAGAACAATTACATCGACGGTCTGGTGAACACGAAGCTCCGCAAGCTGCGCATCGCGCCCTCGGAGCTGTGCGACGACGCGACCTTTCTCCGCCGCGCGTCGCTCGACATCACCGGCACGCTGCCCACGCCGGCCGAGGTCAAAAACTTTCTCGCCGAAACGTCCGCCACCAAGCGCGAGGCGATTGTCGACGAGCTGCTCAGCCGGAAGGAATTCGTCGATGTCTGGGTGATGAAGTGGGCCGAGCTCCTCCAGATTCGCAGCGCCGATCAGCAGCTCCAGATGAGCACCAAGTCCGCGCTGCAATACTTCGACTGGCTCGAGGAACAGATCGCGCGCAACGTCCCCGTCGATGCGATGGTGAAGTCGCTGCTCACCGCGACCGGCCCCAGCTTCGAAACCCCCGCGGCCAATTTCTTCAAGATCGAGCGCGACACGCTGAAGCTCTCGGAAAATGTCGCGCAGGCCTTCATGGGCGTGCGCGTCCAGTGCGCGCAGTGCCACAACCACCCGTTCGACCGGTGGTCGATGAACGACTATTATAGTTTCGCCGCGTTCTTTTCCCAGATCGGACGCAAGGCCGGTGAGGACCCGCGCGAGACCGTCGTCTTCAATAGCGCCAGCGGCAATGTGAAGCATCCCGTCGGCGGCAAGGAGATGCCCCCGAAATTTCTTGGCGGCGCCCAACCCGAAATCGCCAAGGGCGCGGATCGCCGCGCCGTGCTCGCCGAATGGCTCACCGCGCCGGAGAACCCGTATTTCGCCCGCAATCTCGCCAACCACATTTGGGCGCACTTCTTCGGCAAGGGCATCATTGATCCCGTCGACGATGTGCGCGTGAGCAATCCCGCCTCGAACCCCGAACTGCTGGAGAAGCTCGCGGCGCAACTCACCGCGTATCGCTACGATTTCAAGAAACTCGTCCGCGACATCTGCCTCTCGCACACCTACCAGCTCTCGTCGGCCGCCAACGAGACAAACGCGGGCGACGACCGCAATTTCGCCCGCAGCAGTGTGCGCCGCATCCGTGCCGAGGTGTTGCTCGATGCGTTGAGCGGCGTCACGGGCAGCAGCGAAAAAATCCGCGGTCTCCCGCAGGGCTCGCGCGCCATGGAGATCGCAGACGGGCGCACGACCAATTATTTCCTCACCACCTTCGGTCGCGCCACCCGCGAGACGCCCTGCACCTGCGAGGTGAAGATGGAGCCGAACCTCTCTCAAGCGCTGCACCTCCTCAACGGCGATGCGGTGAACGCCAAGGTCCTCAACGGCGGCCTCGTGAAGAAGTTGCTCAAGGAAGGACGCACGCCACCCGAAATCATCGAGGAGCTCTACCTCCGCACCCTGAACCGGCTCCCGACCGAAACCGAGAAGTCCAAGCTCCAGGCCTTTTTCACCGCCGAGAAAAAGCCCGACGCGGTGCTGAACGATCTTTTCTGGTCGCTGCTGAACGCGAAGGAATTCGTGTTTAACCACTGAGTCGCGTCATGGATTTCGTGCCATCGTCCCAGCGTAGCCGCGAGCGTGAGCGAGTGGTGTTTCGTCCACTCGCTCACGCTCGCCGCTACGTCGCAGTTTCATTCTTAGCCGTCACCTCCGCCCTCGCCGGCGAGCCCGCACCGAAGGTCACTTACGAGGACAACGTCCTCCCGATCTTCCGCGACAACTGCCTCAAGTGCCACAATCCCGACAAGCTGAAGGGTGACCTCGACCTCACGTCGTTCAGCTCTGCCATCAAGGGTGGCGGCGGCGGCGCGACGCTCAACGCCAGCGATCCCGACGGCAGCCAGCTCTACAAATCGATCACGCACGCCGACGAGCCGACGATGCCGCCGAACGCGAAACTCGCAGACAAGGACATCGCGATCATCCGCCGCTGGATCGAGGGCGGCCTCCTGCAGGGCGTAAACAGCAAGGCGCTCGCCACGAACAAGCCCGCCGTCGATCTCTCGTTGAAGTCGGTGTCCGTCGGCAAACCCGAGGGCCCGCCGCCAATGCCCGCGAATCTCGCGCTCGATCCGTTTGTGCGCGCGACCCACGGCACGGCGTTGACGGCGATTGCGAGCAGCCCGTGGGCACCCGTCGTCGCCCTCGCGTCCGCGAAGCAAATCGTTTTCTACCACACCGGCGATTTGGAGTTCGTCGGCGTGCTGCCCTTTGCCGAGGGCTTTCCCTGCGATCTGAAATTCAGCCGCAACGGCCGCCTCCTCCTCGCGGGCGGCGGGCGCGGCGGGAAATCAGGGCTCGTGGTCGTCTGGGACATCACGACCGGTGAGCGTATCGCGACCGTCGGCGATGAATTTGATTCGGTCCTCGCCGCAGATATCAGTGCCGACCAGCAGTGGGTCGCCCTCGGCGGCCCCGATCGGCTCCTGAAAATTTACCGCACCAAGGACGGCGCGCTTGAGCACAAAATCAAGAAGCACACCGAGTGGGTGACCGCCGTGGAATTTTCCCCCGATGGAAAATACCTCGCAAGTGGCGACCGCAACGGCGGCCTCGTGCTCTGGGAAACCGAGAGCGGCCAGGAGATGTTTTCCCTGGCCGGCCACAAGGGCGCCATCACCGCCATCACGTGGCGCGGCGACTCCGCGATGGTCCTCTCCGCCAGCGAGGACGGCACACTCAAGCTCTGGAAATCCACCGACGGCTCCGCACTCCGCAGTATCACCGCGCACAGCGGCGGCGCACTCGCTGCGCGCTTCACGCACGACGGCCGCATCGTCTCCAGTGGCCGCGACAACAAGGTGCAGATTTGGGACACCACCGGGAAAAACGTCGCCACGCTTCCCTTCACCGGCGACCTGCCCAATCGTGTCACGTTCAGCGACGACGGCACCAAGGTGATCGCGAGCGACTGGAACGGGAAGGTGTTCGTTTGGGATACCAAAACCGCGAAAGCCATCGGCGAACTCGACGCCAACCCCCCGCCGCTTACCGAGCGCGTGCAGCAAATTTCCGGCCGCATCGCCACCCTGCAGACCGCCGCGGCCAAAGCGACCGCCGCGCTGCCCGGTTTGGAAATCGATGCGAGTGTCGCGCAGGTGACGCTCGACGAAACCAAGAAGAAGCTCGCGGAAACCAAAATCCAGGCCGCCCAAGCGGTGGGCGAGGAAGCGAAAAATTTGCAGGGCAAAGTCGCCGAGCTGGAAAAGCAAATCGTGAAGCTGGCTACGCAAGCCACCGCCGCCGTAAAAAGGGCGACCGAGGCCAAAGTTCTCGCCGAGGACAGCACGGCCAAACTCGCGGCCGCCAAGGCCTCGCTCACCCGCTGGCAGGCCGTCCTCCAAAACGCCAAGTCCGCGACGACCGCCGGGAAAGTTTCGGCGCGGTAGCGCGGTGCTTCAGCCCGCGCTTCGAGCATGCGGAAATCTTCGCGCGCAGGCGGAAGGCACCGCGCTACGCCAGATTCCCGTCCGGCCCGAAAGCAAGTTCCCGCGGCTCACTCACCGCGGTGAGCCCGGGCGAGCCGCGGGCCTCCGCCCAGAGCGCTTCGGAAATATCAAACTCTGCGAGCGACAGCGTGTCCGCGATCCGCGCCACGCGCGCGCTGCGCACGTCGTCAATCGCGAGCGAGCCGAGCGTGCGCTCGATCGCCTCGCGATCCGTGTCGAAGGCGATGGGGATTTTCGCGGCCTGCGGCGACATCGCGGTGAGCGCGTTGATGCTTGTCACCCGCGGGTCCATGGCGCGGACGAGCCGGGCCGTCGTCACGTCGGCCAGCCCGATTCCGACCGCGTTGCCGTGACTTTCCGGCGTGACGCCGCGGACAAAAATCCGCCGCACAAACGGCGCGGGCCTACCCTCGCGCACCAGTCCGCTGGAGTAACCCTGCACCCCGCGGTTGGTCACGTTTGGATCCATGCCCGCGCCGCTGATATTTTTTCCGATCCAATCGACGATCAGCAGATCGATTTCCGCAAACGGAAGGAGCGGCATGAGCGCGCGCGCCTCGACGAGCAGTTTTTCCTCCGCCGCCTCAAGCCCGGCGCGCGGGACCGCCGCGATCCGCGCGGTCTCGTGAAACTGATTTTCCAAAATCGCAATCCCGCCAAGCACCGGCGCGCGCTCCAGCAAGACTCGCGCGATGCCACGGATTGCGACTTCGTGGCCGAGCCGCGTGGCGGCGCGGTGCATCGCGGCCGCACCCGCGTGTTTGCCTAGGCCGACCACGGCCATCTTTAAGAGTCCACTGCCAATCGTCCCGAAGAAATCCGTGTGCGGCTTGATCCGGTTTACCAGCAAGATGCCATCCGCCGCGAGCGCCTCGGTGCTGCACAGCACGGGAATTCCCTCCGGCGTGCGCCCGAGCTCGCGCGCCTCGAGCGAGGCGCGCACGGGCACGCCCATCGTTGCCTCCGTGATGTCGTAGCCCGCGAGCAATTCGCGCTGACCCTCCGGCGTCGCACCGCCGTGACTGCCCATCGCGGGAATGATGAAGGGCAACGCGCCCGCCGCCCGCAGCTCCGCGATCACGTGCGCAACGATCGGGCGGAGATTCGCGATGCCACGGCTACCAACGCCGACGGCGATGCGCGCGCCGGGTTTCACCTGCGGCCGCAACCGCGCGAACTCCGCCGCCACCGTCACCGCCAGATCAAGCGGCGGCGGATGCGGGAAATCTTGGCGAACGCGAAGAAAGCGCGGGAACGAACTCATGCGTTTCGCCGCAAATTGGGTGAAGCGGCTCCGCACGTCGAGCCGCACAACGGAGCTTTCGCCGACGGGCCGCTTTTCACTTTCGTGGCAAGGCGCTCAATCTCGCGCCTAACGCAGGCAGCCGGCACCGCGCTAGTGTGGGTTTCTTAAATGCCCCTCCGAATGAATCCGTATTCCGTAGCTCAGCCCGCTTGCGGGTCTCGGAGCGCGCGCAAGCGCGCTGGCCTACCGCGGCAGAAATCAAAAACACCCCGCCAGCCCCGGTGCCGGCCACAGCAAGAAACGTGCGATGCGCCCACCGCCGGAGCGGCTCGCACTTGCGAGTTGCCTCGCGCCGACCGTTTTCACACACACGCCTGCCCCTTCTCCTCCGCTTGTCTTCGTCCGAAATCCCAAATCTCAACGGTTCCTGGCTCGAGTTGCCCAACGGGCGCACGCTCTGGCTGACCGCACGCTGCGCCATCGGCCGCCAGCCGGACAACGATCTGGTGCTCGACGAGCCGGCGCTCTCGCGCCGTCACGCCTTGATCGTCGCCGAGGGTGGCGGCTACACGCTGAGTGATTTACGGAGCCGCAACGGCACGTTCGTCAACCGCGCCGCCGTCACGCGGCCCGTGCTCTTGCGCGATGGTGACGAGATTTGTTTGGGCGATGTGGTGGTGCGCTACCGCTGCACCCGAAAAATCGAGCCGCCCGCGGCCACGCCTGATTTCGCCACGACGGCGCGACTCGATCAGGTGCGCGAGCGGGCGTGCTGGCTGCTGCTGTTGGATGTCGTCGGCTTTACCAATCTCAACGACCGGCTCGGCAGTGAGGCCGCGCTCCGGCAAATGCAGGCCTGGATCACCGGCGTGCGCCCGTTGATCGAGCGGCACCACGGACACATCAACGGCTACCTGGGCGACGCGATTTTCGCCTACTGGATTTCCGAAACATCGACGCCTGCGAGTGTGCTCGACTCGCTGCGCGCGATTGAGGCATGGCGACCGGAGAGCCCGCTGGTCTTCCGCGTCGTCGCACACCACGGCACCATCCTTTTCACCCACAGCGACCGCGGCGAGGAATTGACGGGGCAAGCGGTTAATTTCGTTTTCCGCAGCGAGAAACTGGCCAAGACGTTTGGTGCGCCGGCCATGCTCAGCGAGGCCGCGATGGAGTCGCTCGGGCTCGAAGGGCGCTGCACCCGCTGTGGCGTCTCCGAGATCGAGGGAATGACCGGGCCGTTTTCGTTTTACGCGCTACCGGTCAATTTCGGGGCGAAGCGGACGTGATCAAGGAGGGCAGGCTTTGACCCGCTCTCAGTTCGAATACCTGTGGCGCGAACGAGCGAGTCGGAGGCCCGACCTGCGTTTCATATCACCGCGCGATGTCACTCTGGGAGAGCACGCGAAAACTGCGCCCGGTTAGCGCCTGGGCGGCGACGTCGGGATCCTCGACGTTCATCGCGAGGGCGCATCGGCCTTCCGGGCGCTTCATAAAATTGTAGATGTAGTGAATGTTGATCTCGGCCTCGAGCAGCGCCGCGAGCACGCCATTGAAATCCGACTCGTCGTTGATCTCCACGGCGAGCACGGTGCATTCGGAGTAGGGAAAATCATTGTTCACCATCAACTCCCGCGCTTTGTCGGGATCGTCGACAATCAGACGGTCGATCGCACAGTCCGTCGTATCGAGGATCGTGAGCGCCATGATGTGGACGTTGTGCGCCTTGAAGAGCGACGTAAGGTCGTGGAGACGGCCGACACGGTTTTCCGTGAAGACCGAGAATTGTTTCACCGGATCGTTTGACGTCGTGCTGACTTGCGCGGCCATGGCTGGAAACGTTTGGAAGGAATTGCCGGCGGGTCAATTGCGGGCTCGCGGAAGATGCGCGCGGGGGCGCAAATCGGGTTTAGCGCATCCGCTCAAACTCACGGGCGGGTTGCCCGGGCCGCGGGGCATGGTGGTCTCGCCCGTGGCTTCAAACCGGCGGTCGTTCAAAACCTAGTTTGCGCCCTGCGCGCGGCTCGGTAGCGTCACCCAGTGCCAATCGAAATCGCCCGCGAACACGCCGCGACCCAGCAGCGGGCGCAAGCCGGTGCCCGTCTGGTTTTGCGCGGAATTGCCCTGAATGCGCTATTGGCCGCCGTGAAATTTGCGGGCGGAATTTTCGGCCACACCTACGCGTTGATCGCGGACGGGGCGGAATCGACGCTGGATATTCTCTCGTCGCTATTGGTCTGGGCGGGATTCCGTGTCGCCGCGCGTCCGCCCGACGCCGAACATCCCTACGGTCATGGCAAGGCCGAATCCCTTGTGGCGCTCGCGGTCGCGGGTTTTGTTTTCGCGATGGCCGGCTGGATTGCATGGCACGCGTCGCACGAGATTATCACGCCGCACGAAGGCCCGGCGTGGTGGACGCTCCTGGTTCTCGGTGGCGTCATCGTGACGAAGATGTGGTTCTCGCGCCGGATGGACACCGCCGGCGAGGAAGTCGGCAGCACACTGCTCGGCGTCGAGGCGATGCACCACTGGTCCGACGCGGTCACGTCAGGGGCGGCGTTCGTCGGGATCTGCATCGCACTGTGGGGCGGCAAAGGCTGGGAAACCGCGGATGATTGGGCGGCTCTCTTCGGTTGCGTGATCATCGGGTTCAACGGCGTCAGGATGTTCAGCAAGGCCCTGCGCGACGTGATGGACACGGCGGTGGCGGTGGATTTCGAAAATGAAATCCGTGCGCTCGCACTCACCGTGGCGGGCGTCCAGGCACTCGACAAAGTCCGCGTGCGCAAGAGCGGTCTCTCGCACCTCGTGGACATTCAGGTCCGCGTGAACGGTGAACTCACCGTGCGCGAAGGCCACGACATCGCGCACGCTGTGAAAGATGCCTTACTGGCCTCCGCCCCGCACGCGATCAGCGATGTGACGGTGCATATCGAGCCGGCGAAGTGATTCCGTCTGCTGGTCAGTATCCGACGCACGCCGTCAGTGAGTCGGCGCGCGGCTGGCGGCGGCGAGCGCAGATCCGGCCGCGCCATCTCATCGCCACGAATCGAGCATAGACGTCGTGAATATCGGGGTCGTTTTCGGTGAGACGTGGGGAACCGGCTTGCCAACCAAGCGCGGAATGTGGGTTCGTGCGGGCGCAGTTTCGCCGCAAACCAGCGGTCTTGATCGGGCTGGCGGGGGGCTCACGGCGGCAACAAGTTCCGGCCCGGAACCAGGCGCAAGCGCGAGGCTTGCCGCGGCCGAGTATCGTCGCATGGTTGCGCCACCCGACTCCCACCCGACCATGAAAAAGAAATCGTTCCGGATTTTGGCCGTCGGTCTGGCCGTCGCTAGCCACCAGCTCCTGGCCCAAACCGCCCCAACCCCGCCCGATGAAGCGGTGGAGATTTTGGAGACCGTGGCGGTGACCGGCTCCAACGTGAAGCGCATCGACGCGGAAAAGGTTTTGCCAGTGACGGTCTTTGACCGGGCAGCAATCGAAATTCGGGACGCAGGCCAGCCCGCGGATCTCCTGCAGGCGCTGCCGCAAGTCACCGGTCTCCCGCTCAACGAAACCGCCACCCTCGACGCCACAGCGCGCGGCGACAACGCCTCGATTTCACTCCGCGGCATTCCGTCGGGGAACACGCTCGTGCTCCTCAACGGCCGCCGGCTCGTGCCCCACCCGATTAGTGCGGCGGAGGCGGGCGTGCCCGCGCTCTCGGCCAACGTCAATCAGCTCCCGAACCGCGGCCTCAACCGGATTGACGTGCTGCGCGACGGAGCGTCGGCCATCTACGGGAGCGATGCCGTCGCGGGGGTGGTGAACTACGTCATGCAGCGCCGCTTCGTCGGCACCGAGCTGACCCTGCGGCTGGGCGAGACGAAAGATCACGACGGCCAGGAATGGCGTTCGACCCTCACGCACGGCATGAGATTCGCCAAGGACAAGGGGCGGATGATGTTTACCGCGGACTTCTATCACCGCGCCGCGATTCAGGCTCGGGATCGCTCGTTCTCAGCGGACAGCGATCACAGCAACTTCGCCCCTGCGCCGTGGAACGTCGCGACGAACACCACCTTTAACGCGCGCTCCGCCACGACCGAATACGGCAACTTCCTCATCGGCACGGTCACATCTTTGGATGCGTTCGGCGGAGTGGCGACGTTCGCCGGCTCCCGTCCCTTCGGCGTGCCCGCCACGCTCGCGTCGACGACGGGGGTCTTTGTCTTACAGCCGGATGGCGCCGGGGGCGCGACCTTCGGCAACACCACGCCGAGCCGCACGGGCGTGACGCGGGACTACTACTGGAACAACAATGCCCACCGCATCATCCAGCCGCGCTCCGACCGGACCAACGTCGTCGCCGGCGCCGAGTTCGATCTCCGGCCGAACCTCACGGCGTTCGCCGATGCGAGCCTTTACCGGGCGGAGTCGGTCACGCAGAGGGAAATGGACGGCATCGCGCAGAGCACGGACGGTTTCATCATCGTGCCCGCGAACAATCCCTACAATCCCTTCGGCAGCCGATTCTGGTCGCTCAACGGAGCGCCCAATACGGACGGCACACCCCGGCTCGCTGGCACCCCGGCAGCGGTTTCCATTACCAACAAGCGGCTGAACGACCTCCCGCTGCGCGTCGCATCGGTGGACACTTCCGTCTACCGCGGGCTCGCCGGATTACGCGGCAAAGCCTACAAGACTTGGACCTGGGAAGCCGGCGCCCTCTACTCGGCGGCCCGCGTTATCGACAACGAGGAAGGCACCGTGCGCCGGAGCCTGTTGAGCGCCGCCATTAATCAAAGCGATCCGGCGAAGGCGTTTAATCCGTTCACTCGCACCTTCGCCGTGCGCAACGGCAGCCTCGTCGCCACCGGACCCTACACCAATCCCGAGAGCGTCACCGCGACGTTTCTTTCGAGCTACATGCGCAGCGGCATCACGAAACTTGGCGGCCTGGATTTCCGCGCCGCCGGTGACGTAGCGACAATCTGGGGCGGCCACAAGATCGGCGGCGCGTTTGGCGGCGAGTTTCGCTACGAAGGCTACGACGACTACCGTCCGCCGTATGCCGGGCTAAATCCGACCGGTTCCGGTCTCGATCCGGCGAGCAACGATTTCCTCGGATTTTCTCCCGACTCAGACACGCACGGTAATCGCCACGTGACCGCACTCTACGCCGAAGCCGTCGTGCCGGTGATCGGCCACGAGCAAAAACTTCCGCTCGCGCACTCGCTCGAGTTTTCCGTCTCCGGCCGCTATGAAGACTACACCGATTTCGGCCGCACGACGAAACCCAAGTATGGTGTGGCTTGGAAACCCGTCCCGTGGGTCATGGTCCGCGCCTCGCAAAACGAGGGCTTCCGCGCCCCCAATCTCGCGCAACTATTCACCGGCACCCTCCTGCGCACCTTGCCCAACAGCACGGACACCTATCGCAGCATCGTCACCAATGCGATCGGGGACGGTCCGTCGAACCGCAGCAGCATCGCCTCGGGCAATCGCACCCTCAAACCCGAGACTTCGAGAGGAAAATCCCTCGGCGTCGTCGTGCAAGTGCCGGGGATCGAAGGCCTCTCGCTCTCGCTCGACTACTGGGAAATTCGCCAGAAGGACATCATCGCATCGGGCGGCGGCATCGCCGACGACACGGCTGCACTCCTCGCGGCGACCCAAGCGGCACTCGCGAGTGGCAAGCGCATCGATCAGATCCAACTCGATTCCGGCGGCCCGGCCTACCAGGGCGATCCGTCCGTCGTGCGCTTTCCTGATACGCAGGCCGACCGCAACACCTTCGCGGCCTACAACGCCAGCCAAAGCAATCCCGGCAACCAGCGCGCCGTCGTGGGCGCCATCGATTTTATCCGCTCGACCTACTTCAACAAGGCCCAGCAGTTCTTAAATGGCTTCGACCTCGACGTCAGCTACCGCCTCCCGCTCTCGGCCGCCGGCCAATTTATCTTCAATTCGAATTGGAGTTATCTGAATGATTTTCACGCCTACACCGCAGCTGGTGCGACCCGCACCGACTACCGTGGGAGCAATCACCCCAATGTGGGTGGGGCAACCCCCGTCTGGCGCGGTTCGACCAATATCATCTGGCGCTTGAAGCAATGGAGCGCCGGCGTCGGTCACTACTACCTCGGCCACTACACCGATGTGGATGCCACCGTCACGGCCGCCCAATACGCCGACCTAGGCAACCCCGGCTACATCAAGCCGGTGTTCAACAACGGTGCCTACAACTATCGCTACGTCGTGCACGATTCCAATTCCTACAACCTCTTCGTCAGTTATCGCGGCGCCAAGGAAAGCCGCTGGCTGAAGCAAACGAGTGTGCGTCTGGGCGTGAACAACCTCTTCGACCTGAAGCCGCCGCTTTCCGCCGATTCGCGCGGCTACGATCCTGCGATCTACAACGTCATCGCCCGCGGGCGCGCGTATTCGCTGCAGGTCACGAAGAAATTCTGAGCGGCAATTAGGGCCAGTCTCTGACCGGCCCGTTCACGCTTCAGCCCTCCAAGGGCGGGTCACAGACCCGCCCTACTTTTTCACCCCTCCAGTTTCCGCGCCAGCTTCCAGCCGGCGTAAACGCCCGCGAGGCTGCCGACCCCGCTCAGCAAAAAGCAGCCGAGAAACTCCCAGCCGATTTTCTCGCCGAGAAACCAAAACGCATAGCTGCCCACCATCATCCCGACGAAGATGCAGAGCTTGGTCATGGGAACACGCTACGCTCCGAAGATTCGTGACGCCACTCCTTATGCCGCACGGAAATTAACTTCTTCCGGTCGGTGATGCCGGGCTTTGCCGTTTACTCGCCGCCGCCGCCACAACACCTTCGGCGCATGAAAAAACGCCACCCCGCGAAGCCGCTCGCTGCGAACAAGCATTTATTGAAGTGGGTCGAGAAGATGGCCGACCTCTGCAAGCCCGCCGCGATTCACTGGGTCGACGGCTCGCAGGAGGAAGCGAACGGCCTTTGCGCGCAGATGGTCGCGAGTGGCACGTTCATCAAACTGAACCAGAAGCGCTGGCCGAATTGCTACCTCGCGCGTTCCGACGCCGGTGACGTCGCCCGCGTCGAGGATCGCACCTTCATCTGTGCGCTGTCGAAGGAAGCCGCGGGCCCGACGAACAACTGGGTCAATCCGTTTGAAATGCGGAAGACGCTCAAGAGTCTCTTCCACGGCTGCATGGCCGGGCGCACGATGTATGTGCTGCCCTACAGCATGGGCCCGATCGGTTCGCCGATGTCGCAGATCGGGGTGCAGCTCACGGACTCGCCCTACGTCGTCGTGAACATGCGCATCATGGCGCGCACCGGGAAAAAAATCTTCGAGCTTATCGACCAGGATTTCAAGCGCGTCGTGCCCTGCGTCCACTCGGTCGGAGCACCGCTCGCCGCTGGGCAAAAGGATGTCGCGTGGCCGTGTAACAAGGAAAAATACATCGTCCACTTTCCCGAGGCGCGCGAAATCTGGAGCTACGGCTCGGGTTACGGCGGCAACGCGTTGCTCGGTAAAAAATGTTTCGCCCTCCGCATCGCCAGCGCGATGGCCCGCGACGAAGGCTGGATGGCCGAGCACATGCTCATCCTCGGCGTCGAGGATCCGCAGGGAAAGAAAACGTATGTTGCGGCGGCGTTCCCCAGCGCGTGCGGCAAGACGAATTTCGCGATGCTGATTCCGCCACCGCATTTTCAGAAGCAAGGTTGGAAGGTCTGGACCGTGGGCGACGACATCGCGTGGATCAAACCCGACGAGCACGGTCGCCTCCGCGCGATCAATCCCGAGGCGGGATTTTTCGGCGTCGCCCCGGGCACGTCGAAGACGACAAATCCCAACGCGATGGCGTCACTCGCGAAGAACACGATCTTTACCAACGTCGCGCTCACCCCCGATGGCGGCGTGTGGTGGGAGGGCATGACCGACCAGCCGCCGGAGATGGCGACCGACTGGCAGGGGAAAATCTGGACGCCCGAAATCGCGAAGGCGACCGGCGCGAAGGCCGCCCATCCGAACGCGCGCTTCACTGCACCCGCGAAGCAATGCCCCACCATCGATCCCGATTGGGAGAAACCCGAAGGCGTGCCGATCAGCGCGTTTATTTTCGGCGGACGGCGTGCGACGACCATGCCCTTGGTCTACCAGGCCTTCAACTGGTCGAGCGGCGTCTACGTCGGTGCGACGATGGGCTCCGAGATGACCGCCGCCGCCGCCGGCACGATTGGCAAGGTGCGCCGCGACCCGATGGCGATGCTGCCGTTCTGTGGCTACAACATGGGCGACTATTTCCGCCACTGGATCTCGATGCAGCGGAAGCTCACCGAGACGCCCCGGATTTTCCACGTGAACTGGTTCCGCAAGGACAAGGACGGAAAATTCATGTGGCCCGGCTTCTCGGAAAACATGCGCGTCCTGAAATGGATCGTCGACCGCGTGCGGGCCGGTGGTCGCGCCAAGGAGACGCCCATTGGCTGGGTGCCGCGCTACAAGGATATCGACTGGACCGGCATGGATTTCCCCGAGGAAAAATTCGAGGAACTCCAAGCTTTCGATCGCGCCGCTTGGCGCGCCGAAGTGCTCGGACACGAAGAGCTGTTCCTCGATCTCCACGCGCATTTGCCGAAGGAAATGGTCTATGAGCGCGAACTCCTGATCTGCCGGATGTAAATACCGGGGGTATAACCCCCAGATTTTATTAAAGCGTCACTACCCCACGCCGATAGGAGAACCATGCCTGTTGCTCTGGCGGCCCCTATGTCATTATCGCGTGAAAAACTGCTCGAGATCGCGCGCACCCTGCCCGCCGATTTACGCGTGCTCTCGAAGCTCGGCCAAATTCTGCAGGATCCGAACAGCGATCTCGACGAAGTCGCTACGCTTTTGCGCCGCGATGTCACCCTCGCCGCCAAGATTGTGCGGATCAGCAATAGCGCGATGTTTAGCGGCGGGCGCTCGATCTCCTCGGTCGAAGATGCGGTCAACAATGTCGGGTTTGGCGAAGTGTTGAAGCTCCTCGGCACCGCCACTGCGGGTCGCCTGAGCGAGTCCGCGCTCCTGTGCTATGACCTCAATGCAAAGCTCCTTTGCGACAACATGCTCTACGCGGCCTTCGCCGCCGAGGCACTTGCCCGCCCCGCCGGCATCGATCCCCGCGTGGCCTACAGTGCCGGCCTGCTGCGCGCCGTGGGCCTGATGGTGCTCGATCGGGCCGGTCGCCGGGACGCGGCCAGTTCGCCGCTCTACACCTCTTCCCGCTGGGCCAACTACATGAGTTGGGAGGCGGACGTCTTCGGTATCACCAGCTGCGAAGTGACGGCCATTTTGCTGGACGACTGGGAGTTTCCGCCGGAGCTGGCCAACGCCATCCGCTCTCACTACGTCACGAAACCGACCGATGAGGAGCAGCCGCTGGCAGTGTTGCTCAACGTCGCCAACGGCCTCGCGCAGCGCGTCAGCCGCAGCTTCCGCGGCGAAGACCCGTGGTGGGACATCACTCCGGAGAAACTAAAAGCCGCGAATCTGACCGAGGATGATTTCGAGCCGGCGATCATTGCGACGGAAGAGGCGTTCGAGGCCGCCAGCGCCGCGTTGGCGACCTAGACTGGATCGGGCGCAAATCAGTTATTGAGCGTCCGCACAAATTCAAGGGCGTCCCGCCCATCTCTTCAAACCGGCGCTCGCGCAAAACCTGATTTCAGCCCCACCGGATCGCACGGGTGCCTCGCCTCCACGCAGCATGTGATGAGGCGCGACGCGGGAATCTTCTGGAAATTGGATTCAATCCCTCGTCCGCGCGTGCCGATAGGTTCGCGATGTTAGCATCCACCGCCACCGCGACGAACCCGCACACCCGCGAGAACCTGCTCCGGATCGCGCGTGCTCTGCCCGCCGATCTGAGTGTGCTCTCGAAACTCGGGACTATGTTGCAGGATGCGAACAGCGACCTCGCCGACATCGCGGCCTTGTTGCGGCGCGACGTCGCCCTCGCCGCGCGGATGGTGCGCATCGGCAACAGCCCCGCCTACGGTGCCGGGGGGGCGGTCGCCTCAGTGGAGGAAGCAGTGAATCGCGTGGGCTTTGGCGAGGTGCTCAAGCTTGTCGGTGCAGCCGCCGTCTCGCGCTTCACCGAGCGACGCTTGGATCTCTACGGCATCGAGGGAAAGGCCCTGCGGAACAATATGCTCTACACCGCGCTCGCGACGGAGTCTCTGGCGCATGCCGCAGGGATCGAACCGCGCCTGGCCTACACGGCCGGGTTGCTCCGGTCCCTCGGCCTGATGGTGCTCGATCAAGCCTCGCGGGGTCAGGCCGGCCCGACCCAGCGATACACGGCGGAGAATTGGCTCTCTTATTCCGACTGGGAAGGGAGCAACCTTGGGATCAACAACTGCGAAGTGGCGGCCCTCATCCTCGCCGAGTGGGGATTTGCGGCGGAGATGAGCGGCGCGATTCGTTCGCACTATTTGCAGCACGAGGGCGATGCAAAGAGCCGGCTCGCCACCTTGCTGAACCTGGCGAACGGTCTCGCGTGCCGCGCGGATTACGGTCTCACGGGCGAGCTCACGTGGTGGCACATCTCCGCGGAGAAGCTCACCGCCGCCGGCCTCACGCTGGACGATCTGGAGTCGGCCGTCGGCCGGACCCAAACGGCTTTCGAAGCCGCCAACGCCGCGCTCGCCGCCTGACCTAGGGCCACGGGGTATTTCACCGGCTTCAGCCGACGGCTCCCTGTGCCGATAATCTGCGCATGCATGGCACGGCAGATATTTCCGCTCCGGGGATCGCACGCGACGCGATTTTGGAGCATGCGCGCGCCCTACCGGCGTCGCCGCAGGTGCTCGCCGGGCTCGGCGAACTCCTGCAAGACATCAACACCGACCTGAGCGAAATCGCCACGCAGATCCGGGTGGAGCCCACGCTCGCCGCCCGCGTGATCCGCATGAGCAATAGTGCGGTGTTTGGCGTGGGTCAGCGGGTCGGCTCGGTCGATGAAGCGGTGAACCGCGTGGGGTTCGGCGAAATCCTGCGACTGGTCGGCGCCGCCACCGTCTCGGGCCTCGTCGATCGTTCGCTCGGATGCTACGGAATCGCGGCGATGCGGCTGCGTGAATCGCTCTTGCTCCATGCCCTTGCGAGCGAGGCGTTGGCCACGCCTGCCGGCATCGACGAGCGCACCGCCTATTCGGCCGGACTGCTGCGCGCGACCGGCTTGATGGTGCTGGACCGCGTGGGCCGGGCGCAAAGTAAGCCCCCCGCGATATTCGATGGCACGCATTACGCCGGTTACTCGGAATGGGAGACGTCGCATTTCGGCATCACGGGAACGGAGGTGACGGCGCTGATTCTCGACGAGTGGCGCTTCCCCGCCGAAGTAGTGGCGGCCCAGCGGGAGCACCTGTTGCTCACCGCCGAAAGCTACGCCGATCGTCTGGCCTGCGTGCTCAACCTTGCGGGCGCGATCGTCGCCGACAAGGGGCTCGCACTTGTCGGCGAAGTCGACTGCTGGCGGCTGACAGATGAAAAACTCGCGGGCGCGGGTATCGACGCCGATCAGTTTCAGGCGGCGGCGGGCCAGGCCGGGCGGATGTTCGAGCGCCACCGCGGGGCGTTGTAACGACGCAGAGAACCGCTTGCAGTCGCCGGCGGGCCGGGGGAACATTTTATCCCTTTCTCCCTCCCAGTCGCATGCTCCGGTTTTTCCTTCCGCTCAGCCTCCTCGCACTCTCAGTGACCGCCACCGCGGCCAGCGGTGGGTCGCGCCCCGCCGAAGTCGCCGAAGTGACGCTGTTGAATGATGCGCTGCAAAAAGTCGCCGCCGATTATCGCCGCTGGGCCTATACAGAGCATCGGATCGTGCGTGATGAAAAGGGCCGCGTAAAATCCGACGTCCTCCTGCGCTACGATCCGTCGAAGCCCTATCCCGAACAATGGGTGCCACTCAAAATGGAGGGCAAGGGCCCGACCGAGCGGGATCTCGCCAAATACCGCCGCAAGGGCGAGCGCGAGGCTCCGTCCGATGCCGCTCGCCCGAGCGCGCAGCGCAGCAGCGATCCGACTCGGCGCCAGACGCTGGGTGAAGTCCTCGATGTGCCTCGCTCCTCCATCGCGTCGGAAACCGACACGCATCTCGTCTTCGAGATTCCACTGCTGAAATTCGGCAACGAGCGCTTTCCGCCGGAAAAATTCCACGTGCTCGCCCGTTTGAAGAAAGAAGGCCAGCTGCTGGAGAACATCGCGGTGCGCCTCCGCGAGTCGTTTCGCTCCAAGCTCGTCGTGAAGGTGAAATCCGGCGACGGCTCATTGGATTTCGCGGTCGTCAATCCCAAGTATCCGCCGGCCCTCGTGGGCGTGACCGGCGATGCGTCGGCCTCGGTCTTGTTTGTCAGCATCGGTGGCTCGGTGGAGTTGAAACGAACGGAGCTAAAGCACGTGAAACCCTTTGACGAACGTTTCGAAGTCCAAATAGGCGGCCTGAAGGCGATCGACTTCTGAGTCGCAAGTTTTTGCTCAGGTCGGCGGCGGGGCGTGCCGTAGAGAGGGTTACCTACACCGCCCTCATGGCTCTCACGCGCGAATCCATCGTTACTCTCGGGAATAAACTCGCTCCAGCGACCGCTACTTTCAGCCGTCTGCGCGTGCTGCTGCTGAACCCCGACGTGGAACTGCAGGAGGTCATAAACCTGATCCGCCTCGATCAGGCGCTCACGTTTCACGTGGTGCGGATGAGCAACAGCGTGCTCTTCGGTATGCGCGAGCGCACCGAGTCGCTTGATATCGCCGTCGGTCGCGTCGGCTTGAGTGAAGTATTCCGACTCGTCGGCCTCGCGGCGACCCAACAGGTCTGCCAGCGCGACCTGCTCACGTATCGCCTGCCCGCGGTTCGGATTTGGGAAAACGCCGTCGCGACCGCCGCCGCCGCCGAGCTCCTCGCCAAACGCACCAGCTGCGATCCGGGCCTCGCCTACACCGCCGGCCTGCTCCGCACGATCGGACGCGTGATTCTCGATGGCGCGGCCTTCGGTCAACTTTACCCCGGTGAATCCGAATGGCCGTCGGTGGCCGATTGGGAGAAAAAGACTTTCGGCATCACCTCCAGCGAGGTGACCACACTGCTGCTCAATCACTGGCGCTTTCCCGCCGAGCTGGTTGACGCCGTCAGCGGCCATTACGAACCGCTCGGTCTCGAAGGATCGAATCTCAGCGCCTGCGTGCTCAACCTCGCCTGCGGCGTCGCTGCGCGCTTCGGTCTGGATCTCCCCGGCGAACAAGGCGACTGGGTCTGCACGGCGGCGAAGCTCACGCTCGCCGGCGTGACCGAGGCGGACCTCGAAGAGTGCGCGACGCGCGCCCGCGCGCACTACGTGCTCCTCTGCTCCAGCGTAGCGTAGGTTGGAGTCTATAGCTGAGAGCTCAGCGCTGAGAGACCGGAATTTTTGAGCACACTCGCGGCGGCGGCCTCGTTGCAGCCCTCGAGTCTCCGCGAAGTTTTGCACTCTACTCTGGACTCTCCGCTCTCGGCTTGGAGCTCTGAGCCAGCCTTGCCTTCGCCGCCGGCCGGGCGCTAATGCCTGCCCGCGCATGGCGAACGCGCGCGATCAACCGGACGGGGAACGTGGCGCGCCTGCGTCCCGGCCCGACGCCCGGGAAGATTCCTGCAACTTTCCGCCGGGGCCGGGGGTTCTGCGGGAGAACGATGCCAACCCTCCAGTGCACACCACCGACGCCGGCGTAAACGCGCCGCCTGATTTCACCACCTTCATGCGCAACTACCAGGACATGGTTTACTCCACCGCCGCGCGGCTTACCGGCAACTCCGCGCAGGCCGAGGATATTGCGCAGGAAGTTTTCCTGAAAGCCTTCGAAAACTACCACCACCTCGGAGCGAGCCCCACCGCCGGTGGCTGGCTGAAGACCGTCGCGACCAACCTCTCGCTCAATCACCTCACGCGCTACCGCAACCGCTGGCGCTTCTTCTCTGAATTCAAGCGCGACGATGCCGCCGATTCCAGCGCCGGCCCCGAAATCGACTTCGCCGCGCCCGACACGTTCTTCAGCGAGGTCGATGCCACCGACCGCCGTCGGATCGTCGAAGAGGCCCTCGATCAACTGCCCGAGCACCAGCGCGTGCCGCTCGTCCTCTACCATTTCGAAGATCTACCTTACGACGACATCGCGAAAAAACTCCGCGTCTCACTGTCCAAAGTGAAGATCGACATTCTCCGCGCCCGCGCCGCGCTGGCCAAAATCCTCGCGCGCAGCGGCACCGCGCACGACAAACTCAATCCTCAGGCTCCGTCATGAACCCCGCTCCTGAAGACCAAGCGAGACTGGAACGCCTCATCCATCGCACGCTCCGCGAGCTGCCATCACGCCACGCGCCCGCCTCGCTGGAGCAGCGCGTGCGCACCGAGATCGCGCGCCGCGCGGCGCGGCCGTGGTGGCGCCAGGGTTTCGCGCACTGGCCGCTGGCGGCGCGCGCCGCCGTTGTCCCGCTCTCCACAGGAATCGCCGCGCTCGTGGTCCTGTTGGCCACGCGCCTGGCGACCGGCTTCGACCCGGCCGCGCTGGACGAAAGCCTGGCCCAACCGCTCGCGTGGCTCGAAAGCGCTCGCACGGTCACCAGCGCCATCGGCCATTCCTGCACGATTATTTTCGAGAGCATCCCGCCGCTCTGGCTCTACGGCGGCCTCGCCTTCTGCGCGGTGATGTATGCCGCGCTCTTTGGCCTCGGCACCGCGGCTTACCGGACGTTCCAAGCTCAACGCTAATTTTCCGTCTCCATGAAAAAGATTTTCCCTTCGTTTTGGTTCCGTCCGTTGCTCGCTCTGTGGTGCGCCTTGCCGTTGGCGACCCTCGCCCAGCCCACCCCCGCACCGGCCGAACCATCGGCAGCTCCGCCGGGTGCAACCGCCTCTGCCCCGGCCGCCCCGACACCGGCGGCCCCGGCGACTGACGACGACAAGTCGAAGTTACGGCGGCTCGACGCGCCCGCGAACGGGCAAACCGTCGAAACCCCCGCACTCACCAAAAAATCCCGCACGCAGCAGATGAAGGAGCGGGTCGAGGCCGCCAAGCAACGCGCCCGCGAGCGGATGGCCGGGCGCACCGGCGTGGAGGTGGTCAATGTTTTCGGTCACGCGCATCTCGCCGCGGACGAAAAAAGTGACAACGTCGTCGCGGTCTTCGGAGCCGCCACGGCGGAGGGCGAGGTGACGGATTCGGTTGTTTCCATTTTCGGCCCCAACCGCGTGGCGGGTCCGGTGCACGGCGAAGTGGTAGCCGTGTTCGGCAATAGCTACGTCAACAGTCCCGTCGGTCGCGACGTGGTCGTGGTGTTCGGCAATCTTGAGCTTGGCCCCGAGGCCCGCGTCGACGGCCAGATCGTCTGCATCGGCGGCACGGTCATGCGCGATCCCGCCGCGACCGTGCTGCAGGGAACCACCAACATTCTCTCCGTCAATGTGGACTGGCTCAAGGGCTGGTTCGAACAATGCCTTCTGAAGGCACGTCCGCTCGCGTTTGATTCGCGCGTGGGTTGGGCGTGGGCCGCGGCATTTTCGTTTCTCGCCTTCTACCTCCTGCTCGCGCTCCTGTTTCCCCGCGCGGTCGTGATGTGCGCCGAGACCCTGGAGACCAAGCCCGGCTACTCGATTCTCGCGTCGATGCTCACCGTGCTGCTCACGCCGGTGGCGATCGTGGTGCTCGCTCTCACCGTGGTGGGAGCCGTGCTGATTCCGTTCCTGGGTGCCGGTCTGATGTTCGCCAGTCTTTTCGGAAAAGCCGTGATGCTGGCGTGGATGGGTCGCCGCATCACGCGATTTTTCGGCGACGGCCCACTCGGCCACCCCGTGTTTGCCGTGCTCGTCGGCGGACTGCTCACGCTGCTGCTCTACACGGTTCCGTTCGCCGGATATCTCTTCTACAAACTGCTCACGTGGATCGGTCTCGGCGTGGTGGTTTACACGATTTCGCTGACGATGAAGCGCGAGAAAACAGCCGCGCCGACTACGACGAAGGCAACGCCACCGGGGACGTCACCGCAAGTCATGCCCCTTGTTACAGCGGCGACTCCGCCGCCAGTGAGCGCACCGGGGATGAGCCGCGGATTCTCTGGTTCCGGAATTGTCGCCGCTCAAATGGTCGCGGATTCCAATGTCCCGCCCCCTCCGCCGGTCGCGCCGCAATTCGATCCTGAGCCACCGCCGCCGATCGCCGAGCCGGCCTCCTCCGTGCCGCCCATCGCGTGGGAACGCGCCGGATTCTTCATCCGCCTCGGCGCGCTGGCACTCGACGGCGTGCTTATCGGTGCGTTGCTCGTGTTCTCCTCGGGCCTTACGCCGCGCTTCCTGAATTCTCACGGTCCGGGTGGATTCCTGCTCGTGCTCGCGGTCTACGGGGCTGTGCTCTGGAAACTCAAAGGCACCACCATCGGCGGCATCGTCTGCGGGCTGAAAGTCGTCCGCACCGACCGGCGCGAACTCGACTGGCCCACGGCCATTGTGCGCGCGCTCGCCTGTTTTTTGTCCCTGATGGTCGCCGGTCTCGGCTTCATTTGGGTCGCCTTCGACGACGAGCAGCAGTCCTGGCACGACAAGATCGCCGGCACCACCGTCGTGCGCGCCCCGAAGGGCGCTTCGCTGGTGTAAGCGCAACGTCCCGCAACTTTCAGATCCTTGCCGTGGCGAGGTGCGCAGCGCTCCTCGCCATGACAGGCTAGAAACTGAGCGCCGTTTCCTGTTACTCGTCCGGCAGGATTTTCGCGACGCGCTCGACTAAAATCTTCAGCGCGGCGGATTCGGGGTGTGCTCTGAGCGCGTAGTCCAGCCTCATGCGCATGCTCCGGGGGTCCAGAAGATCGCGGATGTCCGCCGGGGAATCCGGCCGGGCACGGGCGAAGGCGGCAAAGGCGGCTTCGAATTCGCCGATGGCCGCGGGGCCTTTTTCGAGGACGCGCGCGAGCCCCGCGCTCACGGCCGCAGCAAGGGGATCGTCCTGACTCCGTTGAATCTGGCTCAACATCTCCCAGCCCGCGGCCTGGTGCGGCGCCAGCTCCGCGGCCTTCGCGGCATCGATGAGTGCGCCCCGTGCAAAACCCGCCGCTAGTCTCGCGCGGGCGCGCGCCACGTGGGCGCCGGCGGCCGCGAGTTCATCGCTCGTCGTCCCCTCGACCGCCTGGTCCAGCGCCACGCGGGCGCGCTCCGCCTCGGGCGTTTCCGCCAGTAGCGCGCGCGCTTTCGTCTGTGCTTTCTCCCATTGCGCCGCCGTCGTCTTTTCCTCGCTGAGCAGCGGCTCCACCAAATCCCGGATGAGTTCCCATTTGGTTTTCTCCGCCGGAAGGCCCCAACTGTAATACATCTGGACGACATACCACGCGACCGGCTGGCCGCTGGCACTATCAAGATTGGGCGTGCAGGTCGCGCCCTCGATCGCGGCGGCGTGCAGCCACTTCATGCCGCGCGCCTTGTCCTGCGGGAGCCACTCGAAGCGATCGGGCCGATCGAGGGCGTTGTCGCGCGCGTTGTCTCCCGTCACCAACAGGTAGCCGAGATAGGTCTGCGCCCAGAGATTTTTTATTTCTGCGAGCGCGGTGAGCCGCGCCTCGCCGAGCGCACGGAAGCGCTGGCTGAGTTCGGCATTTTTCGGGAAACCACCGAAGCCGCTGGCGTAAAAATACGCGAGGGCGAGCGGCGCCAGCGGATGACCAAGGCCGGCGCTTTGCGCAAAATAATCGAGCGCGAGGCCAAGGTCGCGCTCGGTTTCATCCAAGCCCTGCCAGGCTTCGTAAGCGCCATGAAAGCGGGCGTCCCCTTCGGGATCGTAGTCCTTGGGTTCGACGGTTTTTTCCCAGAGGGCGAGCTGCGCTTCCAAACGCGCCGCCGTCGCCGCCAGCGCGACGAACTCTACGCGCTGCGTGTCGGTCGCGCTGAGTTCCTCGGCGGAAAGCATGACGTCCTTTTGGATCGGCTGGCCTGCGAAATCCCATTTCAGCAGGTGCGCTTTCCACTGTTCGGTTTCAAGCAGGGCGGCGGCGCGCGCGGCGGCGAAGTCGGCGTCGCTCGCCTTGGGGTCACGGGCGATTTTGAGAAACAGCGTTTTCTGCGACGCAGCTTTGAGCGCGGTCTCGCGCCATTGCCGGCCGAGGTTGAACTCGGCTTTGCGGAGCCGCCGCGGGTTGGCGGTGTTGCCATCGAGCAAAGCCGCGAGCGTTGCCGCCGCACCCGGGTCACCGGCCTGCGCCGCGGTTTCGAGGCGGGCCTGCAGCGCTTGCTCGTAGGCGCCGCCGAGGTCGAGGCCGTGGCGTTTGGCGTAAACGAAGAGCTGCACCTGCGCCGGCAAATCGCCGAGCGCGGCGGCTTCGAACCATTTGGCGCGCGCTTGGTCACCGGCGGTGCGGGCAAGGGCGTTGCCTTCGTCGCGCAGCTTGGCGACGCGCGCGGTGTCGGCTGCGGCCACGGTGCCCGGCAAAATGACCGTGCCATCAGCCCGGCGGAATTTCGCGACGACGGATTGCAGCCAGCGGCGATTGTCGCGGGCCGCGACCTGCGCTTCACCGGTGTTGGCAATCGCACGATCGATGGCCTGACGCTGACGCGGCGGCATCGTCGCGGGCAGGAGAGCGCCGTGGCGCAGCGCCGCCGCGCGATCGAAGGGGTTGCCGCGCGCGCCGGAGTAGTGAAACGCGAGCGGGATGTGGGCTTCGGCGTCGCCCGCTTGCGCCGCGGCGAGAAATTTCTTTTCCCACTGCGGCCACTGCTCACGCACGAAATCGGCGTGCGTTTTCCAAAAGGGATCGCCGTCGAGGTCCTCGTGGTAGAAGCCGTTTTTCGCGGGCGAGAAATAGGCGCGCGCCGCCGCCTCGTGGCCGAGTTTGGCGGCGGCGAGAAAGTAGGAGATGCCGCTGCGGCCGGTGGCGATTTCGTTGCCCTGCCAGTCCTTGGTGTCGGTGAACTCGCCGAGTTCGTAGATCGTCAGCGCATCCTCCGTGCCGATGATCGCCTCGATAAACGACGCGGAGATCGGGGCCGGCTCGCCTTTTTGCAACCCGGTGAATCTCCGCTCCAACATCGCCCGGGCGCTGCGACCATGGCGTTTCCAAAACTCGATTTTGAGGGCCTTGAGGTCGGCGCGGTCTTTTTCGAAGAGCGGTCGATTCTGGGCCCGGTCATACCACTGCGCCGCGAGATCGGGGTTCTGGGGCAGCACGCCGCCCAAATCGTAGGCGACGGCCAGTTCGCGGCACGCCTCGAAGACGATGCGTTGAGCATCGCCCCGGCCCGAAAATCCGCCGGCCGATTGCTTCGATTCGTCAAACGCCGCGGCTTTTTCGAGCAGCTCGCGGGCCTTGGCGGCATCGGGGCTCACGCCGTAGCCGCGCATATAACAGAGTCCGAGGCCGAGCTGCACCTCGGGCCAGTCGGGATTCGACGTGGAGAAAAATCCGAACGCGCGCGCCGGGGTGGCGTTGGTGCCTTCATAAACCAGGCACATCTGCCCGAGCCGCATTCGCTCCCAGCGGGCCTTCGCTCCATGGATCTGCGCCTGCGCCTCGTAGTGACTGAATTCTTCCCGCGGCGATTCCATGGCGCGGCGCGGCGGGGCGACGAGCGGGGCCTTGCCCGCAGTCTCCCTGAGCAACACCTCCCATTGACCGAGCGAGTAGGCGGGCTCGTTGCGCAACCGCTCCTGGGCGGCACGCTGGTTGGCGGAGTGCACACGCTCCCACGCGGCCCGTTCGGCCGCGGCAGCAGATGCGCTCTTTTTCTGGGTTTCGGAAAACTTCTGCTCCCAGCTTCGTTTATCCTCGGTGAAACGCTGCTGCGTTTGCCCGGACGTCGCGAAGTTCACCGGCGGCGAGTAGGCCCGCGCCGGGGTGGACGAACTCGAATTGCGAGTCGAAGACGACGACGAGTAGGAGGGCGAGGAATAGGACCGCGACGGCGGCGGACGCGGCGGAGGCGTGGCATAGGCGCGGGCGAGCGCATTGGAATACGACTGGTATTCCCGGTCCGCGCGCGAGTAGGCCGGAGCCGACCGCGCCCAAAGCGCGGCGAGCGCCACCGCCACCGCGACGAAAACCCAGCAACGAGACGAACGCATCATGGCCTGACGCTGTGGCTGAAGCGACGAAGGGAAACTGAATTCCGAACCGGAGGTTCGACACGGGCCCATCTCAGTTTCTTAGAGAGCGTCGAAAAGGGTCTGTCATTCTGAGCGCAGAATCCCCTTTGATCCTCGCGGCGGTTTCAGAGATGCGAACGTCCCACTGGATCCTTCGCTGCGCGCAGAGTAAAGCTCCCCGGAACACGCTCCGGGGCATTTGATCAATCCCAGTATGGGACCAACGTCCGTTTGTTTTTGGACTTATTCATCAGAAGTGGCCAGGTGGGTGCAGTCCGCACGGGGGGGCGCACCGGCGGGGTGCGCGCGCGGAGGTGCGGAGCTCCGAGCGAAGGAGATGGTGGAAAATCCGCGCGCGATTTCAGGAATTCGCGAAGGGCGAAAAAAAATCGG
>JANOAF010000634.1:0-5487 GCA_031411015.1 Opitutaceae bacterium
GCCAAACGCATTCGTGATGGCGACGGTGTAGCTGCCGGCACCGGAAGCCTGCACGCCGGTGAGGATCAGCGTGGCGTTGGTCGCCCCGGAAATCGCGATGCCGTTGCGACGCCACTGATAGGAGAACGGCGCGGTGCCGGCCGCGGTGGCGTTGAAGGTCGCGCTTTGGCCGGGGTCGACGGTCTGGTTGGCGGGCTGCGTCGCGACCGAGGCCGGGATGTTGGCCGGCAGCAGCGTGAGCGTGAAGGCCTGCGTGGCCGTCACGCCGTTGTTCGCCGTGATCGTGAAGGTGAGCGGCGAGCCGGTGGTGTCGGGCGGATTGCCACTGAGGACGCCCGTGGTGGCATTCAGCGTAAGCCACGCCGGCAGGCCGGGGGCGGAGAAGGTCACGGGCGACGTGCTGTCCGCGACGACGGTAAACGTGTTGGCCTGCCCGGCGCGGAAGCTCGCGGCGGCCACACTGGTGAACGCGGGCGGCGTGCCGACGCTGAGCGTCGCGGCATCGGAAATCGCCGTCGGCGAGACCCCGTTGGCCACGACGACGCGGAATTGGTCCCCCGCCATGAATATCGAAACACCTGCGACGGTCAGGGTCGGGGTGGTCACGCCAGAATAAGTAAGGTCAGCCGCGAGACTGACGAATCCGACGGTGTTGGCGGGCTGGCGTTGCCACTGGAAGCTGGTGGGTGGAGGCGTGCCGCTAGCCACGACTGAGAATGTGGCGCTCTGGCCGACCGCCACGCCCGGGTTGGCGGGTTGCGTAGTGATTTGCGGTGCGGTCGTCGACCCACTGCGGCGAATCGTGTGGTTGCCGGTGTCGGCGACGTAGAGGTTGCCGTTCGGATCAACCACGAGACCGAAGGGGCGATTGAACCGCGCGGCGTTCCCGAGCCCGTCGGTCGAACCGGACACGGTCGCAAGCCCGGCTATCGTAGTGACATCGCCCGTGGGCGTGATTCGCCGAATGGTGTTGTTGATCGTGTCGGCGACGAAGACGTTGTTCGTGGCATCAAGAGCGACGCCGGAAGGACGGAAGAACGAGGCTGCAGTGCCGTTGCCTTCAGCGCTGCCGATCGAGCCGGCGAGGCTGCCCGCAAGAGTGCTCACAGCTCCACCTGCGGTGATCTTGCGGATGACGTTGTTCTGCGAGTCGGCGACATAGAGATTGCCGGCTGTGTCGAGCACGAGGGAATTCGGCGCATTGAAGCGCGCACTGGTCGCGACAGCATTGTCCACCAAGCCGGCCGTGCCCGGCGTGCCGGCATAGGTTGTAACACTGCCGCTGATGGAAATCTTTCGGATCGTGTGATTGGACGAGTCAGCGACATAGACGTTGCCGCCGATATCGACAGCGACGCCACTCGGGAGGAAAAAACGAGCTGCCGGGCCAACACCGTCGGCATTGCCACTCGCTGCCGGCGAACCAGCGAGAGTGCTCACCACACCTCCCGCGTTAATCACACGAATCGTGTGGCTGAACGTGTCGGCCACGTAAACGTTGCCTTGGTTGTCCGCCGCGACACCACCTGGCGAATTGAACCGCGCGGCGGTGCCCACCCCATCAACAGCGCCGCGCTCGCCGGCGAGCCCCGCAAGCGTCGTGACGACGCCGGCTGCCGTCATCTTGCGAATAACGCTGTTGCCGGTGTCGGCAATGTAGAAGGTGCCAGACGAATCGACCACGATGCTGGCAGGGCTGCTGAAGCGGGCGGCGGCACCCGTGCCGTTCACAGACCCACCCACAGTCGCCTGGCCGGCAAAGGTGCTGATGGTGGTGCCTAGATTGATCGTCAGGAGGGCAGCGTTGGTGGGCGTGCTGCCTCCGGCATTGGAGACGACCATGCGGAAAAGATCGCCGTTCATGCCGGCAGCTAAAGCGCCGATCGTCAGCGTGGCGGACGTTGTGCCGCCAAACGTAGTGTCATCCGTGAGATTGACGAAGCCTGTCGTGCCGCTCGGCTGGCGCTGCCACCTGAAAGTCGGCGCAGGCACGCCCGTTCCGTTAGCCGTAAATGTCGCCGCTGAACCGACGTTGGCGATGACCGCGATCGGCTGGAGGGTAACGGTTGGAAGAGTGGCACTGACCGTGAGGGTCGCTGCATTGCTGGGGGTGCTGCCATTAACGTTCGTGGCGACGACGCGGAACTGATCGCCCGTCATACCCACGGTCGTCGATGAAATACTGAGCGCGTTTCCGGTGGTGCCAGAATAGGTAGCATCGTCGTTCAAATCGACAAATCCAACGCCAAGGTTCGGCTGGCGCTGCCACCGGAGGGTTGGTGCGGGGCTCCCGCTTGCAACCGCGGTGAACGAGCCGTTAAGGCCAACCGTTACCGTCGCGTTCGCCGGATGGGTCACGAACGCCGGAATCGCTGCATTGATATTCAGCGTCGCGGCCGTGCTCGTCACGGTGGCACCGACGTTTGAAGCCACCAGCTGGAACTGATCCCCGCTCATCCCGGCCGTTACACCGGTGACGGTGAGCGTTCCGGTAGTCGTGCCACTATATGGAGGAGCTTCAGGAATGTTGGTGAAACCGACCGTATTGACCGGCTTGCGTTGCCATTGCAGTGTCGGTGTCGGACCGCCTGATGCTGAACCGATGAACGTGGCGTTGAGCCCGACATTCACCGCGGTTGAAACCGGATTCTGGGTAATCGCCGCAGGACTCGAAGCGCCTACCGCGAGCGTGAAAGCCTGATTTACCGATCCTCCGCTATTGGTGGCGGAAACAGTGAATGAAAATGGCGAACCGGTCGTGTTCGGCGGGGTCCCGCTGATTGCGCCGGAGACAGTATTTAGAGACGCCCAAGGGGGGAAAGAACCACTGACAAGGCCGAAGGCCGGAGCCGGCGTGCCGCTGGCGGTCAGCGTAAATGTGCTAGCAACCCCCAAAGAAAACGTGGCGTTGTTCGCGCTCGAAAAAACAGGCGCCTGATTCACGATCAGCGTAAAGGCTTGGGTCGCGGCCACGCCGACTCCGTTACTGGCCTGAATCGTGATGGGAAAAGCCCCGCCGACGGTAGCGGTGCCAGAAATCACTCCGGAAGTGCCGTTGAGCGTGACGCCGGCGGGCAGCGTTCCAGCCGTGATACTAAACGTCGGGGCCGGCGAACCAGTCGCCGTGACCGTAAAAGATCCGGCGGCGTTGAACGTGAACGTCACGTTGTTTGCACTCGTGATCGCCGGCGCGGCGGTCGGCAACGCGCGACGGATCGTGTGGCTGTTACCTTCAGCAATATAGAGCGAGTTGACCGCCGTGGCCACGATACCAAACGGCGCATTGAAACGCGCGCTGGTGCCCAAACCGTCAGCGGTGCCGACCGAACCGGCCAAGCCGGCAATCGTCGTCACGGTCGGACCGGCCACGACAATCTTCCTGATCGTGTTGTTGCCCGTGTCGGCAACGTAAAGGTCACCAGCGCTGTCAACGGAGATGCCACTCGGATTCTTGAAGAGCGCGGGCGAGTCCGTGCTGCCCTGCACGCCAACCGTGCCGGCCACCGTCGCTAGGGTCGGACCCGCAAGGGTAATGCTGCGAATCGTGTGCCCGTTGTAGTCGGTCACATAGAGGATCGTCCCGGCGGCGTTGAGCGCGAGGCCCACCGGCTTGAAACCCGACGCGATGGTCGTGACCGTATCGGTCCCAATCACAATCTGACGCACAAGGTCGTTGCCCGTGTCGGCGACGTAGACGATGGTGCCCGCACCGTTAACGGCTATGCCCTGCGGATTGAAAAAACGCGAAAGGACCATCGTCGAGTTGGTCGCACCCGAAACGCCCACCGCACCGGCCTGCACGCTTACCACGCCGCCTGAGGTGATTTTCCTGATGACGTGATTGAGAGTATCAGCCACGAAGGCGTTGCCTGAGCCATCGACCGCCACGCCAGCAGGGCCGCTGAAGCCCGAGGCAAACGTTGTAACCGCGCCCGACGAAATCGTCAGCTTGCGGACCGCGTTGTTGGCCGAGTCCGCAACGTATACCGTCGTGCCGTCAGCCGCGAGGCCAGCGGGATTGCTAAACTGCGCCGCGATGCCTGTTGCGTTGGTCAGACCTGGGCTGCCTGCCTGACCCGCAGCCGTGGATATTCCGACGGTTTGCGCAGACACCAAGAGCGGAACCGAGAGAAACGCGAGCGAGGCGGCCAGCAGGCGCACCACACGCGACGAACGACGGACAGGGTTTTCAACACCGACGGAGGAGCACTTCATAGGAGGTTTGGATTCAGAACTGAAAAAAAACGGCACCGGCACGACGGCGAACGGGACACCGACAACCTGCCGATGTTCGCCCCGATAGCGCAAGACGCGAGTGGCGCGCAAATATTCTCCGGCATGACACGCCTCGCGCGGCGCCGATGGGGCGAGGGTCAGTTTTCGCACGCTCACGCATTCGCACTCCGCGTGCCAGCGCCAGAAAACAGACGCGCCCGCGTGCCTCCGCCGAGGGAAACAGGGCCGATTCTGCGCCCCAATTCAGCCAGCACAGGCGATCTTGCGACGCGGAATTTCCCCCAGCGCCCACGCGATCGCCGGGCGGTATTCCCCGATCGCACAGGATCCACGCGATCGGATCCGTTTTCGGAAAACCAATCGGTTCACCTATCTCCGCCGGCCGGAGAAAATCGAGCCGAGCACGCCGCGGATAATTTCGCGGCCGATGCTGCTGCCGACGGTGCGGACCGCACTTTTTGCAAAAATCGTCGCCATGCTGTCGGGTTGCCGGCCCACGCTGCGCGTGCGCGTAGGCAGCGGCGGCAACGACGAGGCCGCACCGCCGCCGCCGAAGATCGAACCCCAGAAGCCGGGTTTCTCCTCGGCGGGTGCAGGCGCGGGCTGCGCGCCACCACCACTGTTACCTCCGCCCGGTGCCGGAGTCTGCGCCGGTGCCGCGTGCGCCTGCGTGAGTCGCTCGTAAGCCGACTCACGATCGATCAGGGTCTCGTAGGCGCCAAACACGATCGAGCTCTGGATGAGCTGCTGGCGCTGCTGCGGCAGAATCGGGCCGACCTGGCTGCGCGGCGGACAGATGAACGCGCGCTCGACCACGCCGGGCTGGCCTTTCTCGTCGAGGAACGACACGAGCGCCTCGCCCACGCCGAGCTCGGTCAGCACGGTTTCGGTTTTCAGCTTTGGGTTCTGGCGAAACGTCTCCGCCGCGGCCTGCACCGCTTTCTGATCGCGTGGCGTGAAGGCGCGGAGGGCGTGCTGCACGCGGTTGCCGAGCTGGCCGAGCACGTTGTCGGGCAAGTCGCGCGGGTTCTGCGTCACGAAATAAATCCCCACGCCCTTCGACCGCACGAGCCGCACGACCTGCTCGATTTTTTCCAAGAGCGCGGCCGGGATGTCGTTGAAGAGCAGGTGCGCCTCGTCGAAGAAAAACACCAGCTTCGGCTTTGGCAGGTCGCCCGCCTCGGGCAGGCGCTCGAATAATTCGGAAAGCATCCAGAGCAGCAGCGTCGCGTAAACTTTCGGCGACTGCAT
>JANOAF010000635.1:0-1503 GCA_031411015.1 Opitutaceae bacterium
TGGAACAAATCCTCCGGCTCGAAGCTTTCACGGCGCACCTTGGCGTCGAAGTTGGTGCCGCCGGTGGTCAGGCCGCCATACTTAAGGATGGTCAGCATGCACTGGGCCGTCAGATAGAGATCGGTGGGGAACTGGTCGGTATCCCAGCCGAGGAGCAGATCACCCATGTTGGCGTCGATGCTGCCGAGGGCGTTGGCCGCGCCGGCAACTTCGAGTTCATGCTGCATGGTGTGACCGGCCAGCGTGGCGTGGTTGGTCTCGATGTTCAGCTTGAAATACGGGAGCAACTCGTATTCGCGCAGGAAGTTCAGGCACGCGGCGGAGTCGGAGTCATATTGATGCTTGGTCGGTTCTTTTGGCTTGGGCTCGATGTAGAACGGGCCGTTGAAACCGATCTGCTTCTTGTAATCGACCGCCATGTGCATGAAGGCGCCGAGATGATCCATCTCGCGTTTCAGGTCGGTGTTGATCAGGGAGGAATAACCCTCGCGACCACCCCAGAAGACGTATCCCTCGCCCTTCAGCTCATGGGTGACTTCCATGGCCTTCTTTACCTGGGCCGCGGCGAAGACGAAAGCGTCGGCGTTGCAACTGGTGGCGGCGCCGTGCATGTAGCGGGGATGCACGAAGTTTTGCGCCGTGCCCCAGAGCAGTTTGATGCCGGTGGCCTTTTGCTGCTCCTTGAGCAGTTTGACGATGGTGTCGAGATACTTGTTGGCTTCCTTCAGATTCTTCCCGTGAGGGGCGATGTCGCGATCATGGAAGGCGTAGAAGGGGGCTCCGAGTTTTTCGCAGAACTCGAAGAACACCGGGACGCGGCGTTTGGCGCGTTCGATGGAGTCCGGCGCGGTCTTGGCGTCCCACGGGCGGACGGCGGTGCCCCAGCCGAACATGTCCGAGCCGTTGCCACACATGGTGTGCCAGTAAACAACGGAGAAGCGGAGGTGCTCCTTCATGGACTTGCCCTCGATTTTTTCCTCGGGGTTGTAGTGCTTGAAGGCGAAGGGGTTGCGGGATTTGGATCCTTCGTATTGGATCTTGCCGATCTTCGGAAAGGCTTGGGCCATATCAATTAGTCTGTTCGATGCGTGTTGCTGTCTCTGAATCTGGGGAGGCAAACCTAGCGAACCGGCGGGACGTCGTCCAGAAGGTTTGGACGAAGGAAAGGTTGCTCACGCGTCGAGGCAGCGGCGGACCGTCTCAAGCAGTTCGCGGGGATTGACCGGTTTTTGCAGAAAGGCCTGCCCATGGCCCAAGCCCAGGTCGCGGCCCGCGAAATTGTCGCTGTAACCGCTGGTGAAGATGACTTTCAAGGCGGGGGAGCGCTCAAGCAACTGGGCGGCGAGCTCGCGTCCGTTAACCCCGTGCGGCATCACCACATCGGTTAACAACAGGTCAACCTGTCCGCCAAGCTCCGCCCAAACGCGCAAGGCCTCCAAGCCGTCCGAGGCCTCCGCCACTTTGAACCCCTGCCGGATGAGCAGCTTGGCGGTGACGTTTCTG
>JANOAF010000636.1:0-61233 GCA_031411015.1 Opitutaceae bacterium
GCCAAGCGCATGCTCGAGAGCACGACGCAGATTCCCTACGTCTATCTCGACATCGAGCTGGATGCCGCCCCTCTCCTCGCCTTGCGCGAACAGCTGAACACCGGGTTGGAAAAGGAAGGCGTCAAACTCTCGGTCAACGACTTCATCCTCAAAGCCAGCGCCGAGGCTTTGCGCCGCGTGCCCGCCGTCAACTGTTCGTGGGAAGGCACCCACATCCGCCACCACGGTGCGGCGCATGTCGCCTTTGCCGTCGCGATGGAAGACGGCCTCATCACGCCCGTTATCCGCGACGCGCATGTGAAGAGCATTTTCCAGATTAGCACCGAGGCGAAGGCGCTCGGCAAAAAAGCCAAAGAGAAGAAATTGGTCCCCGCCGAATTTACCGGCGGCACGTTCTGCGTCTCGAACCTCGGCATGATGGGCATCCCGAAGTTCACCGCGATCATCAACCCGCCCAACGCCGCGATCCTCGCGGTTGGCACCACGGTGACCAAGCCCGTCGTGAAAAACGGCCAGATGGTCGTCGGACAGACGCTCACCGTCACGCTCTCGTGCGATCACCGCGTGTTCGACGGCGCCGTGGGCGCACACTACCTCGGCGCGCTGAAGACCCTGCTTGAGAGCCCGGCGCTTTTGTTGGTGTAACCGGCTCGGCAACTTCACCCCGCGCGGTCAGCACCTCAGCGCTTCAGGCGGTAAATTTGGAAATAGTTGTCGCGATAAGCGACGACGTTGACCGGCGGATCGGGCTCCGCCGCACCCTCGCGCAGCCAGCCGAACAACTCGTAGCGGTCCTGCATCCACCCGAGGATGTCGGCACCCGCCCCCGAACGTTCGCCATATTTCGCGATGCCATACTCCCGCAGATCTCGTGGCAGAATCACGACGAAGTCGGGTGGCGTGGTGTTGAGCTTCGCAACGAGCCGCGCCTCGTTGCCGTGTTCGGTCACCGCCGAATAAAAAAAGAAATGCGGCACCGGGCTCGGCATTCGCGCGAGGTAGTTCAGCATCAGTCCCTCCGGCAGCACCATGAGCGTGCTGCCGCGCGGCTGCTTTTCGAGCACGGCCGAGACCGCACTCAGCGGCTCACTGGGTTTGAAAGCGTAGAAGCGGTCAGCCCCGGTTCCCATCGGGGAGTTCACATATTCATAGGTATCTCGGCACTTCTGCCCAAGCAGGACGATGCCCGGCAGGAGCACCATGAACGCGACGATACCGCCAAAGCGTCTGCTCGCGGGTGTCGCGCCACACCACACCGGAATTTCGTGCACCAGCAGTGCGACCACGACGACCCCGGCGATCGCAGCCTGATAATACCCAAACTGGTAAATCTTCCCCGCCAAAATCATTCGCGCCAAGAGTGACGCCCCGAGCACGGCCCCGAGCAGCCGAAATGGCGGCGCCGAATCGCGCTCCGCTCGCTTCGACCGATGGCGCACCAGGCGGAAAACGCCAAGGGCGACATAGGCCAGCATGAGCCCCAGGAGGCAGCGCCCCGCCTCGATCCACCAAGTCCACGACAAGAACCAGGCACCCGCAATAAATCCGGCGACTAAAAACAGCGCCCCCGGCACGGCGGCTTTTGATTTTCCACGCTGATCAAAAATCCAAATGGCGAGACCGACCCCACCGAAAAATACAACGGCTGTGCCGGTGGCCAGCGCGTGTTCCCGCAGGTGCAACCAGGGCGCGTCGAGCCCGGCGTATTTGAGTTGAGCGGGCTCGGCGATGTAGCGCGTGGTGCCGAGCACATTGAGCCAAGCCCGACCGGCAAACGACCACGACTCAGCGAAGGACACATGGCGCGAAAAATAGGCGACAAATAGCGCCGTTGGCGCGGCGGTCGCGATTCCGATGGCGACGACCTCGGACAGCGCCAGACGCGTTCCGCGCCACGCCCGCCACGCGGCAGCCGCGCCCGTCATCGCCCCCGCCGCGAGCAGGATTTCCGGTTTCAAGACCAGGGTGAACCCAAGGAGCAAACCGACGATCGCGCTGAGCCACATGGCGGGACGGGTCACCCACGCCACCAAGGCGAGCGCGAGCAAAAGCAAAACGAGCATCCCATGCGTCGTCTCATGCGCGTAGGGCGTCGCGTAGTTGAAATTGCCGACGTAGAGGAACCGCGAAAATCCAAATACCGCGACGAACACCACGCCACCCGCCAGAGCCGCCCACGCGCCCCACGCCCGCCGCACGAGAAAATAGAGCAGCGTCACAATCGCGGCGAAGATGATGAGATTCGCCGTCACCAGCACCATCATCCCCGGCCCGAAAATCCGAAAGAGGATCGCGTTGAAATATTGCGAAAGCGGGCCGTAGAAATCCTCCACGTCGCGGTAGAGCACCGCGCCCTCGGAGAGCCGCCACGGGATGTAGAGTTCGCGCCCGAAATCTACCAGCGGGTCTGGCCAACGCCGCCATGAAACCACGAGTTGCCACACACTGAGTCCCGCCAGTAAAGCCAAGTGCAGGGCCGGCTGAAACAGCCAACGCGCGACCGCCCCCCTAGACATACAAATAAACGTAGGCGGCAAACGTGATGGCCACGACGCCGGCCAGCGAGGCGAGCGCCCAGAGGAGATTCCGCTGCCGCGCCGCGATGGCGAGGGTCGACACAATCACGCCGAGTTGCGCCACCAGCATTCCGTAGAAAAACTTCTGGCTGCGCCGGTGGTGGCGCTCGGCGGCGATGTTGCTGCGCCGCACCTGCAGTTCGTAGAGGCTCGCGATCACTTGGTTCGAGCGGGCCTCGGCGTCGTAGCGCCGGCCGTTGTAATGCAGCCGCGCCGCGATGAGATCGCGCCGGAGCGCAGCGTCGGCGTCGGGCCGGTTCAACACCTGTTCCATCGAGTCAATCATCTGGCTGACGGGCTTTAATACCGCATCGATTCCAAGCACATGATCCCGGGCATCGCGCATCGCCGCGTCGAGCACGTCGTCGGTAATCGGCTCCAGCAGGACGGCAATCTCGGGCTCAGGTCGCGCGGCCTCAAGCGCAGTGAGTGCGGCGCGCACCGTTGCGGCGGGCTCGGGCGCCGCTGCGGACTTGGGTAGGTTTCCGGTCGTAAGGGCGGTCAGTGCCTCCACCCCTGCAGGCGAGTCGAGTTTACCCGCTACGGGAGCGCTCGCGAGAGCGCGGACCAGCGCGTCACGCTCCAGCGAGCGTCGGCCGGCGGTGCTCACAATCACATCGAGCGTTGTTTGCTGCTGGGCGCTGCGCAGCTTCTTCGCCTGGAAAAAACTCCACTGGTCGCCCGCCTTGGACTGCATCTGCGCCGCATAAGAGCGATCGTATTGTGCGCGCGTCATCTCGCTGGAGGCGAGGCCGGCCAACATCGTCGCGATGACGGTTAGGACGACCGGTGTGGCGCCGAGAGTCTTGCCCCACTTGCTTTGCGGAAGGTCGGATTTCAGCGTTTCGGGCACAGTTGTTTTCAAGGGTATGTTGTCGCAATTGCGGGCGCGGTGTTCCCGCAAGTGTTTCGGCCGTCATCTTCCCGGCAAGAACGAAGGGATGCGATCGTCGCCTGCCCCGGTGAGGGCCAAAATATTTCCCGAATTCACGCTCTGTTTTGCCCGCGCCGCCTGCTATGGAATTCAGCCATGAAGAAAACCTTCTCACTTCAGGCCCCGGGCAAAGCCGATGCCCGCGTCCTCGACGCCATCAAACACGAGGTCCGCAAGTATGTGCGCCGCGAGCATCGGAAACCCCTGCCCGAAGGTTTCAACCGACTGGAATTCGACTGTAAGGTCGGCACCAGTCCGGCTGACGTCACCGTGGTGCCACTGCAGGATGTCTCCGCTGCGCTCGATACTGTCGCGCGCGGCGGAGGTTCGGTCGCCTATGTCGACATCGTCTCGCGGCCGGCGCAGCGGCACTCGGCGCGCGCGCTGTCCTCGAAGTGAGGCTTACTCGCGGCGAGCGGACCTCGACTCCGGTGGAATTGTGCCGGCAGGTTGGGCTGAATGCGCCGCCGTGAGATCCCACGAATCGTTTCTATCCTCCCCATGAAAAATACCCTGCTCATCTCCCTCGTCGCGGCACTTTCTAGCCTCGCGTCGTCGTCCCGCGCGGCCGACACCCAAGCCGACCAGCCCGCGGAATTCGCCCGCTGCGTTCCATCCGGCTCGGTCGTAAACAAAATCGCGGGCGACATGGGTTTCATTGAAGGCCCCGTCTGGCTGAAGGGCACTCGCACTCTGGTGTTCAGTGACATTCCGAACGACGAGCTCAAGCAGTGGACAGCCGCCGGTGGGGTTTCGACCTTTCGCAAGCCCAGCCAAAACGCCAACGGCAACACGACCGATCTCACGGGGCGCATGCTCACCTGCGAACACACGGGCCGGCGCGTCGCGATATTGGAGAAAGACGGCAAGCTGCGCACGCTCGTCGACTCCTTTGAGGGGAAAAAACTCAACTCGCCGAACGATGTGATCGTGCGCTCCGACGGCACCGTTTGGTTCACCGATCCCGAGTATGGCCTGAAGACCAATCCGACCACGAAGCAAAAGGAAGACAAACAGCAGGCCGGGAACTACGTTTTCCGCCACGATCCCAAAAGCGGTAAGATCACGGTGATCGCGAAGGATTTCGTGCAACCCAACGGCCTGGCGTTCTCGCCGGATGAGAAGAAACTCTACGTCGCCGACTCCGGCACGCCGAGGCACATTCGCATCTTCGACGTCGCCACTGACGGCACCGTCAGCGGCGGCTCCGTCTTCTGCACGATCGACAAGGGCGGCCCCGACGGCATCCGCGTCGATCGCGAGGGTCGCGTGTGGTCGAGCGCGGGCGATGGCGTGCAAATCTTCGCGCCCAACGGCAGCCGCATCGGCCGCATCCTCGTGCCGGAATCGCCCGCCAACCTCTGCTTCGGTGGCGACGACGGCAAAACGCTCTTCATCACCGCCCGCAAATCGCTCTACGCCGTATCGGTCTCCGTCACGGGTGCTGGCCGTTGAGCGCAGCGCGCTTTGCGCTATTTCCGCCGTGCTCCGAAGTTCTGCGGCCGGGTCAGGCAACTACTCCGCCTCAGCCGGAACCATGCAGTGGGAGGTGGAGCGCGTTGACCTCAACACGCTGGTTTGCGAGCGGAGCCACTGAAGCGCCTTGAGGTCAAGGCGCTCCACCGTCGGCGCGGTTTCTTCTGCGGGGGAAAATGTTTCGACTGCAACTACTCCGGCTCAGAATTAGCGGCGGTAGAAAATTTCGCGCTGCTCTCCAATATCCGTTTCCGCTGCTACCGATAGTAAACCGGTAGAAAAGTCGAGCGCCTGACGGTCTCGCTGCGCGGCTCGACCAACGGCAGCACGCGGAGGCGCGGCCGCCATTGCTGTTCGAATTTCCAAGTATTCTCCGCAATCGGCGCACCGCTCATGCTCGCCGCCGGCGCGGTCCAAGCCACGAGGCTGCCGTTGAGAAAAACCATCTCGGCGCGACCCTCGTAGATCGTGATTTCGAATCCGCGACCGCGGCTGCCGAGGATCTCGCGACCCAACATGGAGACCGTTTCGGTTCGAGTCAGGCCAGGCTTCAAACTAGCCCAGCCCTCATCCTCTGCCGCCCAACCTGAGCCGGTGAGGAGGCAAACGAGAGCGGCGAGCCGCACTGAAACGAGGCGAACCATGCGGGCAATATCGTCCCAATCAGGGGATACTTTACCGCAAACACGCTGGGCAAACGCCCGTCGCATCCTCTAGCTCGCAGGTCATGAACCCCTTCATGCGCGCCGCTTTCCCCCTGCTGCTCACCGCGCTCATCGCCGTGTGTCCAGCTCCGGCCGGTCTTGCGCCGCAGGCGTGGCTCTACTTCGCAGTGTTCGCGGGCGTCATCGCCGCGCTCATCACCGAGCCGCTCCCCGCCGCGGCGTGCGGGCTCGCGGGCATCGTTGTGCTCGCGGTGAGTGGACTGCCGTTCACCACGGCCCAGCGCGCAGCGGTGGGATTCAATCTACCCGCGGAATCCGCGCGGTGGGCCCTGGCCGGATTCTCCAACAGCACGGTATGGTTGATCTTCGGGGCGTTTGTTTTCGCGATGGGCTACGAGAAAACCGGTTTGGGCCGCCGCGTCGCTTTGCTGCTGGTGCGCCAACTCGGCGGCCGGACGCTTGGCCTCGGTTATGCCATCGCACTTTCCGATCTCGCGCTGGCACCTTTCACCCCGTCGAACTCGGCGCGCAGCGCCGGCATGATTTTCCCCATCGTGCGCAGCATCCCCGGCCTCTACGGATCTCATCCCGGTGAATCGGCGCGTCGCATCGGCAGTTACCTGATGTGGGTGGCGTTTGCGACGACGTGTGTGACGAGTTCCATGTTCGTCACCGCCCTCGCGCCCAACCTTCTCGCGCTCGATCTGATCAGGAAAGGTGCCGGGATTGAGGTGACTTGGACGCAGTGGTTCCTCGCCTTCCTGCCCATCGGCGGCCCGCTCTTTGTCGCGCTACCCGCGTTGATCTACGTGATCTATCGGCCCGAAGTTCGCCGGAGCAGCGATGTGCCCGCCTGGGCCGGAGCTGAGTTGAAAAAAGTGGGCCGCATCTCCCGCCCCGAGATCACGATGGCCGTGCTGGCTCTCCTCGCGCTGACCGGGTGGATTTTCGGAGCGCGCTGGATTGATGCCACCACCGTCTCACTCGCGGCCATCGCACTGATGTTGATTTGCCGCCTCGTGCACTGGGAGGAAATTCTCGCCAACAAGCCCGCGTGGAACGTCCTCGCGTGGTTCGCCACCCTCGTCGTCCTCGCCGACGGCCTGAACAAAGTTGGCTTCATTGGCTGGGTGGGAACACGCGTGGCCACCGGCATGGCCGGTTCCCCACCGCTCACGGTGATGACCCTGCTCGTCGCGTTGTTTTTCGTCATCCACTATCTCTTCGCGAGTCTGACGGCGCACACGACCGCCGTGCTGCCCGTCGTCCTCGCCGCTGGCATGGCGATTCCAGACCTGCCCGTGCAGCCGTTCGCCCTCATGCTGGCTTTCTCGCTCGGCCTGATGGGCGTGATCACGCCCTACGCGACCGGACCAGCCCCGGTTTATTTCGGCAGCGGGTTTATCGCGCGCAAAGATTTCTGGCGGCTCGGCCTGATCTTTGGCGCGATCTTTCTCGGGACGTTACTCATGGTCGGCCGCCTGACCCTGCGCTGAGGTCAGCCCTCGGCGCGCGCCTTGGCGTCGGCGTCGATCAGTTTGTTCAAGGCATCGAGCGTGGCGCGAACCCGAGCCTTCACTGCCGGGAGTTCGGCCGCGCTCGCGACGCGTTCGTTGGCAAAAAGGTAGAATTTCATTTTTGGCTCCGTGCCGCTCCCGCGCGCGGCAAACGAATAGCCGTTTGCCAGCGTGACGAGGTAGAGATCCTGCGCCGGGATTTGCTCACCGTCAGCGTCGAAGATTTTTTCGCGCCCAAAATCCTGAAACTTCGCCACGCCCACATCCCCGAAGGCCCGGGGCGGATTTGTCCGATAGCTTTCGAGGATCTTCTTAATCTTCGCGCTGCCGCTCGCGCCCTCATAATAAATATTGATCACGCCCTCGAGGTAGAAGCCGTAGCGGAGATAAATCTCGTCGAGATACTCGGGCACAGTGAGCCCGCGGCTCTTCACCCAGGCACAGAGCTCGGCGAACATCAGGCAGGCCGAGTTGCCGTCTTTGTCGCGCAGGTAGTCGTTGGGCAGGTAACCGTAACTCTCCTCGGTGCCGAAGACATAGAACGTGCTGTGCTGCTGGAGCAGCTTGGCGCGCTGCTCAAACGGCGTGGCTTCGTAATCGAAACCCGGGCCCATCGCCCGCACCAATTTGTCCTCGTAGCCGCGCATCTTGGCGGCGATCCATTTGAAACCGGTGAGCGTGTTGATGACTTTCACCCCGTGGCCGCGACCGATCGCGTCCTGCAGTTGGGTCGTGACGAACGTCTTCACGATCGCGGCCCGCGGGGAACCTTCGCGGGGAATCCAGCCGAGCTCCTTGTATTTCGCGAGGCGGTATTCGGCGAGCAGTGAGCCGATTTGATTTCCCGAGAGGAGTTCGAGTTTTCCCGCGCGGTTGCGCACCGCACAGCCCATGCGATCCGCGTCGGGATCGGTGGCGAGGACGACATCCGCGCCCTCACGCTCGGCCAGCGCGACGGCCCGCGCGAGTGCCTCGGCGTTTTCCGGATTGGGGGATTTGACCGTGGGAAACCGCGCGTCACCTGCGAGCTGCTCGGGCACGGGCATCACGTCGCAGCCGGCCTCTTTCAACAGCGGGAGCGAATGCACCGCACCCGTGCCGTGGATATTGGTGAAGACCACGCGGAGCTTTGTCTTCCGAAATACCGCGGGATCGAGCACGGCCTTGGCGGCCACGGCGAGATAGGCGGCATCGGCTTCGCGGCCGAGCGTCGTCACGCCATTGAGCTTGGGCACGAGAAATTTCCCGAGCTCGGCAAGCGGGACGGCGTTTACCTCGTCGACGATGCCTTTGTCGTGCGGCGGCACGACCTGCGCACCGTCGTCAAAGTAGGCCTTGAATCCATTGTCGTGCGGCGGATTGTGGCTCGCCGTGATCACGATGCCCGCGTGCGCCTTCAGCCAGCGCACGGAGTAACTCAATTGCGGCGTGGGCCGCGGGCCATCGAAGACAAAGGCCTCGCCCCCGAGCTGGGCCCACGTCGAAGCCGCCAGATCGGAAAAGTGGCGGGCGAAATGCCGCACATCATGCGCGATCACGAGGCGGGGCTTCAGCGTGGCATTATTTTGCGCGAGGAATTTCGCGGTGTAGCGGTGCAGGCCAATCACGGCGCGGATCAGCGTGAAGTCGTTCAGCATGTTACTGCCGATGGCTGCGTGCTCGGGCGAGCCGCTCGAGCTCAAGACCCCGGTCTCCGCGTGCGTCGCGACGACCCCGATGGTTCGGCCGCGCATACCGCCGGTGCCGAACTCGAGATAACGATAGAAACGATCGTTCAGTTCGCCCCAAGCGCCTTGGGCCGCGAGTTCATCAATGCTCTGCGCGGCCCAGGCGGGAAATTTCGCGGCGAGAAACGCGCCAATATTTTCGGCGGCAGCAGGGAGCAAATGGCCGGCCTTCGCGGCGGCGGTGATGCGATCAAGGGTGGTCATTGAGTAGTGAAAGGGTCGGAGCGAAAGGAGTGACTCACTCCAAATAGAGGCCGGACTCAATCTTCGGTTTCGGCGTCCGAGACTTCCAAGCCTCGGCGAATGAATCCTCGTCGTAGCCAAAGAGCGGCGAAATTTCCACGGTCGCGGCGGGAAGCCCGGTCGCGTCCACCGGCAGCGCAGCACCAGCAGCCGACAACCAGCGGGCAAACTGCCGGCTCTGATCGTCGCGGCAGGTCTGCGGCGAATCGAGGCCGTCGGCATTTTTCACTGGGGAAAAATCGTCACGCCGGAGCGTTTCGACCACGAGCGGATGTTGGGCGAACGGCAGCGCATCAAAAACGAACATCTCGAATTTCACGCCGTTGGCCTTGTCCGGTTTCACCGGCGCACCCGCCGGGTCGATGGTCGGAATCTTCTTATCGGCACGGTGAAACGGCAGCGCCACGCCTTCGCCGCCCCGGGCCATCCGCCGGACAAACTCGCGGTCGAGCACGTGAATCGCGATGTTGCCCGCGAGGTAGCGCAGCTGGCCACCCGCGTCGGTCTCGCGCTGCATGGCCATCGGCAGATCGGAATACTCCAGCACGACGACCCCGCCGTTTTGCAGGCAAAACACGCCGACCTTCTCCTCGGCGTAGGCTTTCGTGACCATCTTGCTCGACATCTCCGAGCGCCGCGAGAGATGCCAGCCAAGAAACGCCGGGTCGATGCAGCGCACGAGCGGATTATCGACCTGAAAGTAACTCAACGTATCGATGCCCTCCCGCGCCATGAGATCGAGTGCGCCGCTGCGGTCGAGCGCCCGGAGCGAGCCCCCGTGGCCGTCGGGCGAGAGCGCGATCGAGAATTTGGTTTCCAGCAGGATTTTCCCGGAAAAATCCACCGCCGGCATTCGCCCCTGCCGGAAAAAATGCAGGCGCGCGCGGTCGAGCCCGAAGAAATGGCGCTCAACGAAGAACGCCTCCGTCGCCGCGTGATTCGCATGGCTGGTCATGATGAACCAGTGCAACGGACGACCATAGCGGCGACCGGCGGCGAGAATCTTTTCCGCGAAGACTTGAAACAGCGGCTTCTGTTTCAGCGGCGTAACCGGGAAAGTGCCCTTGGGGCCGTCGTAGCCGAGTCGCGTCCCCTGCCCGCCTGCCACAGTGAATGCCGCCACACGGCCGGCGCGCAGCGCCGCTTCACCCGCGGCCTTGGCCGCCGTCCAAGCCCCGGCCTCACCGCCGTGGGCCAGATGCTTTTCGTAGGGCGCGGGCGCGAGGCCCGCCAAACTCACTCCACTTGAAGGATTCTTGCCGAGGAGCGTGCGGGTTAGCCGCGCCACTTCTTCCAAATCGATTTCGCCCGCATCCGCCAGCAGGCAGCGCTGCTCTTCCGCGGTGCCGCGGTCGAAGAAGGCAAAGACCTGGCCTTGCCCGGCACGTTGAAATGTTTCGATCAGCGGATGTGTCACCATGAGAAGGTCGGGCGCGGCAGAACGTCGTTTCAGGGCGCCGAGTCAAAACGGTAGATCGTTTCATCCGGCTTACCATTGCCGCGCTCTCGAATTACCCGCTCGATGTAGTGCGGATCGGAGCGCAGCCGCTCCAGATTTCGCTCCTGCTCCCGCAGTCGCGCCTCGGCGGTCGCGAGCTTGGCCTCGTGCATGGCCTGAATTTGCTTCAACTGGCTGTATTCCGCCCGCGCCTCCAATAAAAGCGCGCCGGCCCAAATCCCGCCCCCGGTCAGGAGCACGATGTAAAGTAGGACGATGAGGCGTTGCGACATCACGTTTTTCGCGTCCCGATCAACGGAAAGGCCGTGCGGCGAGTAAAGGACATTTCAAACCGGCCTCCGGAGGGCCTCCGTGCCGCTAATAGGCGTGCCTTCGCGATCTGCGCTCCTCACGGTTATTACTCACATGTATCAGAGTTTTTACGGGTTCAAGGAGATGCCATTCAACATCACCCCCGACCCACGATTTCTCTACCTGAGCCCCACCCATCAGGAGGCATTGCAGCACCTGAAATACGGGGTGAACGAGCGGAAAGGTTTCATTGTGCTCGTCGGCGAGGTCGGCTGCGGGAAGACCACCCTCTGCCGCCGCTTCCTCAACGAACTCGACCCGGCCCGCTTCGACACCGCGCTCATTCTGAATCCCCGCATCACCGAGACGCAGATGCTGAAGGCGATTCTCACCGAGCTCGGCGAGACGGCAATCGCCCGCACCCAACACGACCTCGTCGCCCCAGTGAACCGCGTGCTCTGGGTTCGCATCGAGAGGGGGCGCGACATCGTGCTCATCATCGATGAGGCGCAGAACCTGAATTTCGAGGTGCTGGAGCAAATCCGCCTGCTCTCCAATCTTGAGACTGATAAACAGAAGCTCCTTCAAATCGTCCTCATGGGCCAGCCGGAGTTGAAGGACGTGCTCGCGCGCAAGGAACTCCGCCAGCTCCGCCAGCGCATCCTCGTCCACTACGAACTGAATCCCCTGACCGATTCGGACATCGCGCATTACATTCAGCATCGCCTCACGCTCGCCGGCGGTAACGGCCGCCCGGGCTTCACCCGCTGGGCGCTTCGGGCCCTGCATCGGGCGAGCGGCGGGATTCCGCGTATCGTGAATAATCTTTGCGACAAATCCCTGCTCTCGGCGTTCATTCGCGAATCCGATGAAGTCGGCTATTGGGATGTCCGCCGTGCCGTGAAGGACATGGCTAACCTCACCGCCTAGTTTCCCGCGCGCCGCCGTCTCTCGCTCCACTCTCTCAATCCGCCCGTCCCATGAGCTTAATCAACGACGCCCTCAAGAAAGCGCAGCGCGTGCGCAACGAGGAACCGGTGGATGACGCTGCACCCGTCGCCGCGGGCGCCAAAACCCGCATCGCCAAGCGGGGCAGCGCTCACAGTGCCAACACCACGATTCTGCTCGGCAGCGGCGCCGTCGTCCTCGTCGTGCTTTCGGTCGTCGTCACCGTTTACTTGGTTAACCGCTCCCCCGAGCCCGCGGCCAAACCCGCATCCACCATCGTCGCAGCGGCCTCTGGCAAGACCGGCGGAAACGACACGTCTCCCACCGTGGTCGCGCCCAAACTCGATCTTCCGGGCTCAGCGACAGCTGCGGAGAAACCCGCCTCCGGCACGAGCGCGAGCGCGACACCCGGCACCACAGCGTTGGGCACCGAGGCGTCTCCGCTGGCAGTTCCAGCCGCACCGATTGTCGCGCCAACGCCCGTCGTTGCTGCACCGCCACCACCCGCACCGGCCAAAGCCGATGAGCGCATCACGGTCTTTGTCGAATCCATCAAGGTCGCCGGCGTCCGTTCCTCGGGCACCGAGAGCCGTGTATTGATGAACGAGCGCGTCTATCGCGTAAACGACGTCGTCGAGCGCAACCTCGGGCTCAAGCTCGTCGCGGTCGCCGCCGGTGCACTCACCTTTTCCGATTCCAGCGGCGCGACCTACGTGAAGAGTTTTTGAGTCGCCGGAGCGCGGCGGTTGCCGCTCGCCTGCGGAGGTCGGAGTTTACGCCCGATCGGTCGGGGATAAAACCCGACCTAAATATTCAGGTTCACCCGCTGCCTCACCCGCCGCTCCCTTGACTCGATTCGGCGACTGGCAACAAGTGGGAGGATGATTCCTCTCCGCCCCGCTGCTCCCGTCGCGACCCGTGCCGCCCGCCTTATTTTTTTGCCGCTCATCGCCGTCGCGTTTATCGCGGGCTGCGGCAAGCCCGCCACGGGGCCCGGCAACCCCAAGGTTCCCGCTGGGGCCAAGAGTTCCGGCGGGGTGCATGCAGTGATCGAGACCGACAAGGGCACCATTGAACTTGAGCTACTGCCGAACGCCGCGCCGAAGGCGGTGGAAAATTTCCGGCTGCTCGCCGAGCACGGCTACTACAACGGCCTCACGTTTCACCGTATCATTTCCGGCTTCATGCTGCAGGGCGGCGATCCTAATGGCGACGGAACTGGCGGCGAAAGTGCGTGGGGCGGCAAGTTCGCCGACGAACTCCAACCCGACTCCGACCTCTACAAACGCGGCTACAAGCGCGGCATCCTCGCGATGGCCAACGCCGGACCCAATACCAACAGCAGCCAGTTTTTCATCATGCATCAGGATTACCGCCTGCCGCCGGCCTACGTGATCTTCGGCCAAGTGAGCAAGGGTATCGAGATCGTCGACGCCCTCGCCGCCACGCCCACCGGCATGGGCCCCGATGGCGGCATGAGCCGGCCGCTCGCTCCGGTCGTGATGCGCAAAGTCACGATTCGGCCTTGAGCGGTTGGCGCGCTGGCACAGTTTCTCCGCCATGCGTCCCCTCGTCCTCCTCGCTGCTCTCGTTCTCCCGCTCGTGACCATCCACGCCGCTCCCCTGCACGAGATCGCCGTCACCGACATCGACGGCAAGGCCGGCACGCTCGCGCCGTTCAAGGGGCGCGTGCTGCTCATCGTCAACGTCGCCTCCGAGTGTGGCTACACGCCGCAGTATCAGGGACTGGAGTCTCTCTTTGCGAAATATCAGGCGAAGGGACTCAGCGTGCTCGGCTTTCCGTGCAACCAATTCGGCGCGCAGGAACCCGGCACCGACGCCGAGATCAAAAGATTCTGCAGCACGAGCTTTCACGTGACGTTTCCGCTCTTCGCGAAAATCGATGTCAATGGCGCGAACCGCCATCCGCTCTACGCCACGCTCGCCGGCAAGGGCGCGCCGTTTCCCGGCAACGTGAAGTGGAACTTCGAAAAATTTCTGGTCGCCCGAAACGGCACTATCCTCGCCCGCTTCCCCGCCGACACCGAGCCCGACGCCCCCGAGCTGCTCAAGGCCGTCGAAGCCGCGCTCGCCGCGAAGTAGGCGCGCAGGTTTGGTATTCGATTCGGCGCTTGCCCGGCGTCTGCCGTTGCTCGGAAATCGGTGCGCTTCGTTCGTCGTCCCATTTGTCTCAACCCCATGAAAAACTGCCGCCCACTTTTGTCATCCGTGCGCGCCCGTCTCGCACCTGTCCTTTCATCGATGTTCATGCTGGTTGCCGTTTCCCGCGCTCAAGTCGCACCGGCCACGGCGACCACCCGACCGACTGCCGCAAGCGACACCGTTACGCTCTCGCCCTTCATCGTCTCCACAGAAAATGAGGCTGGCTGGTCGGCGAACGACACGCTCTCCGCCACACGCACCAAGCAGGCGCTCAAGGACGTGCCGGTGAACATCGACGCGATCACCGCCGATTTCATGGAGGATCTCGGCCTCTTCAGCGCCGACGAGGTCGCCAACTATGTCGCCAACGCCTTCGCCCCGCCCACGCTGGAAAACGACAATCAGGGCGGCGCGATTGCCTTTCGCGGTCTCAGTGGCTCCACCGCCACTCGCAATTACTTCCGCTGGTATGTCCCCAGCGACACCTACAACGTGGAGCGCATCGATTTCGGCAAGGGCTCCAACTCCCTCATCTTCGGCGACGTCGAGCCCGGCGGTCAGGCGTCTGTTTTCACGAAGCGCGCCCAGATGCGGAATTTCGGCACGTTCCTCTCCCAATACAACAGCGACGGCGCCTACCGCTTCCAACTCGATTACAACCGCAAGCTGCGCTCGAACCTCGCGGTGCGCCTCAACGCCGTGCGCCGCCAGGAGCGCACCTTTCAGGACGCGTCCACGTTCCAGCTCGCGGGCGAGACGATCACCGCAACGTGGCAGCCGCTGAAGAACACGGCCATCCGCGTCGAATATGAGCACGGCAATTTCGAGAACGTCCGCGGCTTCGGCGGCGTGACCATTCGCGAGCAATCCGCCCGCTCCCGCGCCTACACCAACGACCGCCTCTACTACACGTCCGACGGCGAGTGGATCATCCGCGCCAACCTGCCCGCCGCCGATCGCGCCAACGGCCCCGCCGGTGGCTCGCCTTCGCTCGTCGAGGGCGAATTTTTCGACGTCACGATGCGCAACGCCGCCGGCGCCGTCATCGGCACGAAACGCTTCAACGGCTACCCGAAGCACTACAATCTCCGCGGATCCTTCGACCGCCAGAACCGCCCTTTCGACACCGCCTCGGTCACCATCGAGCAGCGCGTCGGCCCCGTCGGCCTCGAGGTCGCCTACAACTACCAAAAGCAGACCGCGATCCGGAACGACAACTTCTTCGCCAGCACGATCAGCGTCGAACTCTCCGGCCGTCCCTACGTTGAGACCGAACTCGACGAGAAGCGCTTCGGCAACACCGTCCACTCCTTCCGCGGCACCGCCGTTTATAAATTCGATCCGTGGAAATGGATGCAGCAGCTCCTCGTCGCCAGCGCAGATTACCGTGAGGATCAGGTGCTGAACTATCGCTTCAACACCTACAACACCGCCAACGTCGACCGCGGCACCGCCACCGCGCTCAACACCAACACCGACCGCGTGCGCCTCCGCCTCTTCCTCGACGACCCGCGCTTCTATTCGCGCGCCCTCTTTGACGCGATGAAGCCCGCCAACCTGCCGACCACGCCTACCATCACGCCGAAGGCGCTCGCCTCGTTTCCCTCCGGCACCAGCTCAACCGATGGCACGCAGTGGCGCCAGGCCTCCGCCGTCGCTCTTTCCGCCAGCGGCCGCTACTTCAACGGCCGCGTTCTGACTCTCGTCGGCGCGCGCCACGACTGGAACCGGAATTACGAATACAACGGCACCCGCACCTTCGGCCCGTATGCCGAGGAAGTCGCGCCGCCCAAGAAGTCGGACGCCCTCTCCGGCGAGTATGTGCAGAACAAACAACTCCGCCTCGAGAACACGAGCATGACGGGCGGCCTCACCGTGGTGCTCACTAAGGATTTGAATTTCTATGGCGTTTATTCGGAGTCGTTCCGTTTCCAAGGCGTGCGGACCTTCGACCGCGAACGCTTCCCCCCGATCACGGGAGTGACGAAGGAAGTCGGGCTCAAAGGCAGCTTTTGGAACGACCGTGCTAGCGTAAACCTCGGCGTCTTCAACATCGACCGCCAAAACGTCGCGCTGAGTTGGAACGGCGTGGTCGATTTCACCACCGCCGAAATCGAGGACCTAATGAATCCGAACGACGTGCGTCCCGGCGATCCCCGCTACAAATACGGCGAGGAAGGCACGGCCAGCGCCGCGCGCTACTACAGCTCGACCGAGAACTCCCGCGGGGCCGATCTCACTTTGAATCTTCGCCCGCTGAAGGGCCTGCAGCTCCGGTTCACGCTCGCCCGCACGCAAGTCACCGGCCAGCCAAACCTCGACTCGTTCCGCGGCTACTACGAGGCCGCCGTCAAGCGCGGCAATGAGGCCCCCGCGCTCCTCAACGAAGCGAAAACCCTCCTCGACTCGCTCGACATCGATCAAAAGCCGACCGGCGCCCGCGCCTCGCCGTGGTCCGCGAGCTGGGTGGTCGACTACGCGTTCCAGCGCGACAGTTCGCCGCTGCTCCGCGGCGTGCGCGTGGGCCTCAACGGCAGTTGGCGCGACGACTACCTCTTCGGTATTGCCAATGGCCAAGCTCTCGGCGGCGGCGCGACGCACTTGGTCCACGGTTACGTGATGCGCGACCAGAAAATCTGGAACCAGCAGGTCCGTGCCCGCCTCGGCTTTCGGAACATCACCGACCTCGAGAACGGCAAACTCCGCAAAACCAGCTTCACCACGCTCGCCAACGGCGCGAACGTTTACCGCTACAGCTATGTCGTCCCGCTGCAGGTCGATGCCAGTCTGACCGTGCGGTTCTAAACGAGCGGGCGACTGGCCCACGATTTTTCAAATGCTCGCATTTTACCGCCGCGCTCTCGCCTGCGGTGTCGTTCTGGCCGGCATGGCCGCAACGACATTCTTTGCCGCAAGCCCAGCGGGGTCCACTTCGCCTCAACCCGACATCCTCCTCCTCATGCCCGACCAGTGGCGCGGCGATGCGCTCTCGGCGGTCGGACATCCGGTCGTGCAGACGCCCACGCTCGACCGTCTCGCGCGCGGCGGTGCGCTCTTCCGGCGTGCTTACTCCACGTGTCCGTCCTGCATTCCCGCGCGGTTGTCGCTGCTTACCGGCTTGTTTCCCGCCACCAGCGGACTCGTCGGCTACGCACCGATGCCGATCAAGCATCCGACTTTTCCCGCGCTGCTCGCCGAGGCCGGCTACGCGACCGTGCTCGTCGGCCGCAACATGCACCAGAACCCGCCGAACAAATCCGTCGGCTACCAGCAGGAACTCCTCGGCTCCACCTATCTCTCCGACGACGACTACGACAAAGCCCTCCGCGCCGCCGCACCCGACTCCGGCGGCATCCGCGCCACGATCGAACGGCTCGGCGTAACCACCAATTTCTGGCAGGCCAAACCCTGGCCGCTCCCCGATGAATTGCATCCCACCGCATGGATTGCGAGTCGCTCGCGGCGCGTGATTGCGGAGGCGAACGCAGCGCAGCCACTGTTTCTCACCGCGTCGTTCTACGCGCCCCATCCGCCGCTCTTCCCGCCCAAAAAATATTTCGACAAATATCTCGCCGCGAAACTCCCACCCGTCGCACGCGGCGACTGGGTGCAGTGGGATGGGCTCACGCCCGAGGGCGACCGCAACGGCCACCGCATCCGCCTCGAAGGCGAAACCCTCCGCAACGCCCAAGCCGGCTACTTCGGCCTCATGGAGCACCTCGACGCGCAACTCGCACCGCTCATCGCCGACTTCACCGCGCGCAGTGAAAAAGCCGGCCGCCCCTGGCTCATTGTTTTCACCACTGACCATGGCGAGATGCTGGGCGACCACGGATACTTTAGAAAATGCGAACCCTACGAGGGCTCGGGCAACATCCCTTTCATCATCGCAGGGTCACCTGCGATGAAGTTTGTCGCCGGCCTCCGCTCTGCGCAGCCCGTGTGTCTCGAAGACATCATGCCCACGCTCCTCGAAGTAGCAGCTGTGGCGTGTCCGAAACCCATGGATGGCGTCAGCCTCGTGCCCGCGCTGCGCGGCGGAAAACAAATCATCCGTGACCTCCTCCACACGGAACACGCCAATACCTACGGCCCCGCGCAGGCGTTTCATGCGCTCACTGACGGCCGTCACAAATTCGTCTGGCGTCCCGCCGCTGGCACCGAGCAGTTGTTCAACCTTGAAACCGATCCGCACGAGGAGCGCGACCTCACCAGCGACCTCGCACACGCTTCGGTCCTCGCCGAATGGCGCACCCGCATGGTCCGCCAACTCGCCGGCCGCCCCGAGGGATTTTCCGATGGTCAGCGCCTCATCGCCGGCCGACCCTACCCCTCCGTCCAAAAACGCCCCGCCCCATGAAAACTCTCCTGCGTCTCGCCGCTTTTCTCGTCACCGCGCTTGTTGCACCCGCCGCCACCACGCCGCGCCCGAACATCATCGTCATCCTCTGTGACGACATGGGTTACTCCGATCTCGGCTGCTATGGCGGCGAAATCGCGACCCCAAACCTCGACTCCCTCGCCGGGGCCGGGGTGCGGTTCACGCAATTCTACAACACCGCGCGCTGTTGCCCCACGCGCGCCTCGCTGCTCACCGGACTCTATCCGCATCAAGCCGGCATCGGCCACATGATGGACAACCAAGGCACCGATGCCTATCGCGGCGACCTCAACAAGCGCAGCGTCACCATCGCCGAGGCCCTTAAGCCCGCGGGCTACCGCAGCTATGCCGTCGGCAAATGGCGCGTCACGCCCGGTGCCACCGCCGAACAAATCACGCATACACACAATTGGCCCCTCCAGCGCGGCTTCGATCGCTACTACGGCATCATCCACGGTGCCTCCAGTTTTTGGGATCCCAGCACGCCCGTCCGCGACAACACGTTGATCACGTCCGTCAACGACCCCGAATACCAGCCCGCCGAGTATTACCTCACCGACGCCTTCACCGATCACGCCACCCGTTTCATACGCGAACACGCCCGCGACCACGCGAAGAATCCGTTTTTCCTCTACCTCGCCTACACCGCCGCGCACTGGCCCATGCACGCCCGCGAGCGCGACATCGCGAAATACAAGGGCCGCTACGACGGCGGCTACGAGGCCGTCCGCGCCGCGCGCTTCGAGAAGGAAAAGAAACTCGGCGTCATCGCCCCCGACGCCGTGCTCTCCGCCGCGCCCGAAAAATGGTCCGACGTGAAGAACAAGGAATTCGAGACGCGCTGCATGGAGGTTTACGCCGCCATGATCAGCGTGATGGACGAAGGCGTCGGCCGCGTCGTCGCCGAGCTCAAGGCCACCGGCCAGCTCGACAACACCCTCATCCTTTTCCTCCAGGACAACGGCGGCTGCGCCGAACTCAACGGCCGCAACGGCGAATTCACGCCGCGCGCCGCCGCGCCCTCGCTGCCGCCGATGGCGAAGGACGCCCAACACTACGGCAGCGCGCCGAAACAGACCCGCGACGGCTGGCCCGTGCGCCAGGGCTACGGCGTGATGCCCGGTCCCGCCGACACCTACATCGCCTACGGCCGCGGCTGGGCCAACGTCAGCAACACCCCCTTCCGTGAATACAAGCACTGGTCCCACGAGGGTGGCATCTCCACCCCGCTCATCGCCCACTGGCCCGCCGGCATCGGCGCCGCGCGCAAGGGTAAACTCGAACCGCAACCCGGCCACCTCATCGATCTCATGGCGACGTGCGTCGATCTCACCGGCGCGAAATACCCGACCCAGTTCGCGGGCGAAAAAATCCAACCGATGGAAGGTGTGAGCCTGCGCCCCGCCTTCGCCGGCGATTCGGTCGCGCGCGCCCAACCGATTTTCTGGGAGCACGAGGGCAACCGCGCGATTCGGATCGGCCAGTGGAAACTCGTCTCGAAGCACCCCAGTGGCTGGGAACTCTTCGACATCGCCGCCGACCGCGCCGAGCAACGCGACCTCGCTGCCAAATTTCCCGACCGCGTGAAAGACATGTCCGCGCAATACGACGCGTGGGCCAAGCGCGTCGAAGCCCGCCCGTGGCCGCTCAACCCGCCGGCCGCCGGCAAGGCCGGAAAGAAAAAGTCCGAGTGAGCGCTTGAAAGAAGCGGCGGCCCTCCAGCCGCCGTGATCATCCGGCACACGATTGGCGCTCGAAAATCGCGCCGATGGCCACCGCCATCGAAGGTGCTGCCCAGCCGAGTTGCCGTCGCCGGGGTTAAAAAAACACCGGCGGGGCAAATTCTTGTCCAATTTTCGCGCATTCGCGCCAATACAGGATGGGACCCCCATGGACCTTGCCTCCGATTCCAGCGCCGACGACCAAGCCTTTCTCCGCCAGTTTATGGCCGAGCAGCGCTCGTTGCTGCGCTTCATTCTCCGCTACGTGCCGTGTTCCGCCGATGCCCGCGATATCCTCCAGGAAACTCTCGTCACGCTCTGGGCGAAGCGCGCGGAGTTCGACGCCACCAGGGAATTTCTACCCTGGGCCTGTGGCATCGCGCGTTTCAAGGTGCGGGAATTTTGGCGCCAGCAGCCCCGTTGGGAGGCTTTTGCCCACGCGGACATCATGGACCTGCTCGACCGACGCGGCGAGGAACTCGCGCCGGTCCTCTCCCTTCGCAGCGAAAAACTCTGCGACTGCGTCGCCAAGCTGCCGGTTGAGCAAAAAAATCTTCTGCACCGCTACTACGACGAGGAAGAGTCGGTCGATAGTCTGGCCCTGCGCGAAGGCCGGAGCGTGGACGCAATTTACAAAATGCTGCAACGAGTCCGGCGCGCCCTGCTCGAGTGCGTCGAGCGGGGACTGCGAGCGGAAGGAGCGACACCATGAAATCTGAATCGGAGCATGACTCTCTGTTTGCCCGCATTTGCGATGGCGTCGCCACCGCGGAGGAAATCGGACACTTCCACCAGCTGCTACGGCGTGACGCGGCGGCGTTGGACGCTTGGCTGCACTACTCGTCGCTGCATGCGGAACTCGCGGCGGGCTCAATTCTAGCCGCGCGCGCCACGACGCATTCCATCGCGGCCAACGAACCCGCGCGCGTCGGCACCACGCAGGACGAGGCCAAGGTAGTGCGCCCGCGTTTCCGCTTTCCCTGGGCTCCGCAGGCGGCGGCCGGACTCGTGCTGGGGCTCTGCGCTGCAACCTTGGTCTGGGCCTACGTGGCCCCACTGCCACCGAAATCCTTCACGCTACTCGCCGAGGATTTTGAGAGCCCCGCACTACCACTCGCCGCTAAGACGGTCTTGGAAACCGGAACGTGGCGGGGCGATGCCGCCGAGATTGTCGGCCCTCAGAACGGCGTTACCCCAGCGGGTGGAGGTAAGATGCTGCGTTTTCTGCGGGATGATTTTGAAGGCCGGCCCAAGCCAGCCGGCGGCCACATCGCCGTCATCTATCGCCTCATCGACCTACGCCCCTACCAAATCGAGATCGCCGGCGGCAGCGGCGTCGTGGAAGTAACCGCGAGCTTCAATGCGACTGATTTCCCCGCGGGTGAACGCTACGGTTGCGCCATTTCCCTCTACGCGCTCGACGCGGACTCGCTCCCCGACCGGCCGGGACGGCTGGGCTCCGTCTTGTCCAACGATGCCTTGGCCATGGCCCGCAGCAGTCGCACCGAACTCGACCGCACGCCGGCTGCCTGGCAGCGCGTGACCACGGAACTCCGCCTCCCGCCCAAGGCGGAGTTTCTCGCCGTGCGGCTCCACATCAGCCAGCCATTCGAGTCGGACGAGAACTCGGTATTCACCGGTAGCTACGTCGATGATGTCCGCGTCTCGCTCACGCAGCGACCGCCATTGCATTGAGCAGGTGTTCGCGCTGCTCGACCGACCGTTTTCCCCTCTCCCACCAAACCCTCCCAATGAAGTCTACCTCGAGCCGTTCCTGTTTCGTCGCCCGACTGCCGCACCCGCTAGCATAAATTCTACTCCGTCCGGTCGCGCTCGTGCTGCTGTTGCTGGCAGCTCCACTGCACATCGTGGCCCAATCCGCGCCCGCCCTCGCTCCCACGACGAAAGAAGAGCCCGTCGCGCTCTCACCTTTTATCATCCAGAGCGAGCGCGAGACCGGGTGGTCGGCCAACGACACGCTCTCCGCCACGCGCACCAAGCAGGCGCTCAAGGATGTGCCCGTGAACATCGACGCCATCACGTCCGACTTCATGGAAGACCTCGGGCTCTTCTCCGCCGACGAGACCGCGGGCTTTGTCGCCAACGTTTTCGCGCTGCCCGTCATGGAAAATGACAACCAGGGCGGAAATTTTTCGTTCCGCGGCATGACGCAGACGAACAACATCAGTCGGAATTATTTCCGGTGGTTCATCCCGAGCGACACCTACAACGTCGAGCGGATCGACTTCGGCAAGGGTTCCAACTCGCTCATCTTCGGCGAAGTCGAACCCGGTGGCCAAGGCGCGGCATTCACCAAGCGCCCGCTCCTGAAAAATTTCGGCGAGGTCGTCGCGTTCCACAATAGCGCAGGCGCCTATCGCTACCAGCTCGACTACAACCGCAAGCTCGCCGCCAATCTCGCCGTGCGGCTCAACGTGGTGCGCCGTCAGGAAAAAACTTTCCAAGACGCGTCCGCTTACAAATTCTCCGGCGAAACGCTCGCCGCCGTCTGGCAGCCGTTCCGCCACACGTCGATTCGCGTCGAGGGCGAGCTGGGAAAATACGACAACACGCGCGGCTTCGCCGGCATTAACGTCTGGGAGCAATCCGCCCGCTCGGCCGCGTGGAACACCGCCGGCACCTACTACACCTCCGACGGCGTATGGGTTCTCCAAGCCGCGCAGTCCGCCGCCGATCGGCTCGGGGCCAACTCGGTCGCCGGTGGCCAGCCATCGCTGATCGAGGGGAGCTACTTTGACGTCAAGATGCGCAACGCGGCGGGCGTCGCCGTCGGCACGAAACGCCTCAACGGATTTCCGAAACGCTACAATCTCCGCGGCGGTTTCGACCAGCAGGCGCGGCCGTTCAACACCTACTCTGTCACGATCGAGCAGGGAATCGGCCCTGTCTCCGTCGAGCTTTCCTACAACCACCAGAATCAGGCCTCCGACCGCAACGACAACTCGTTCGACACCACCATCAGCGTGGACGTAAACGGCCGGCCATTCGTCGACGCCGCGTCGGACCGGAAACACTTCGGCACCGACACCGATGCCTTTCGCGGCTCCGCCGTCTACAATTGGAAACCGGCAAAATGGCTGGAGCAGCTCTTCGTCGCCACCGCCGAGTATCGCGAGAGTTCGCAGGACAACTACCGCCTGCAGGGCTACAACGTGAAAAACATTCTCAACGGCACGGCCACCGCCATCAACACCACGGCCGACCGCGGGCGCCTCCGTCTTTACCTCGACGACCCGCAGTTCTATTCGCGCGCTGTGTTCGACCGCCTCCAATTCACCAGCCCGCCCGTGACGAACGCCGTCGACATGCGCATGCTCGGCTTCTTTGCCTCGGGCACCGATGCGGCGAGCGGCACGCAGTTCACGCGCAGCGCCGCTGCGTCGATTTCCGCCAGTGGAAAATATTTCGGCGGCCGGCTCATGTCGCTCGTCGGTTTCCGCCGCGACGAGAACCGCGAGTATGGCTACACGACCACCCGCTACTTCGGGCAGTTCAACGAGGCGATCCGTCCACCGAAGTATCAGGATGCGCTCAAGGGCGACTACGCCGAGAATCTTTCGCAGCGCCTCGGACACACGACGTTCTCCGGCGGCCTCACCTACGTGCTCACCAAGGATCTCAACGTCTACGGCGTCTACTCCGAGTCGTTCCGCTTCCAGGATTTCGTCACCTTCGACAACGTTCGCTTCGGCCCGATTATCGGCACGACGAAGGAGATCGGACTGAAGGGCAATTTATTCGACGGCCGCGCCGGCGTCACGCTCGGCGTCTTCGACATCGACCGCGAAAACGTCCGGCTCACCTACAACAACATCATCAATCTCAGCGCCGCCAACCTTGAGGATCTGATGAACCCCAACAACATTCTCCCCGGCAATTCCGCCTACAAGTTTAGCGCTCCGGGCACGGCGAGCGCCGCGCGCAACTATCAGTCCACGGAAAATTCCACGGGCGCCGATCTCACGCTCGTGCTGCGGCCGACGAAGCAGCTCCAGCTTCGCTTCACGCTCGCGCGCACGAAGGTCCTCGACACGCCCGACCTCGCTTCTTTCCGCGGCTACTACAATGCCGCCGTCGCGCGCGGCAACGAGAGCCCAGCCGTCCTCACCACCGCGAAACTCCTCCTCGACTCACTCGACATCCCGGGCAAACCCGCCGGCGCCCAAGCGTCGCCGTGGTCCGGCAGTTGGGTGATCGACTACAGTTTTGCGCGCGAGAGCTGGGCCCCGCTGCGCGGAGTGCGCGTCGGCGCGAACGGCCGTTATCGCGACAATTACCTCCTCGGCACCCCCAACGGTCAGAGCCTGATTGGCGGCACGAACCACTTGGTGAACGCCTACGTGATGCGCGACCAAAAGCTCTGGGGTCAGCAGGTCCGCTTTCGCGTCGGCGTGAAAAATCTCCTCGACCTTGAGAACAGCACGATCCGCAAGACGGGTTTCACCACGTTGTCCAATGGCACCAACGTCCACACCTATTCCTACGTGATCCCGCCGCAGGTCGACTTCACCGCGTCCGTGAAATTCTGACCGCGGACTACTGCCCAAAAGTTCCCGTCCCCTGACTCGTAACCTCGCCCTGACCTCACCCATGTCCCGCTTCCGTTTCTTCGCCGCCCTCGCGTCTGCTTCGCCCTTTATCGCGCCCGTCGTGCTGGCCCAAACCGCCGCGCCTCGCCCGCCCACGTCTGAGCTGGTCGAGCTCTCGCCGTTTCAAGTCAGCGCCGAATCCGTGCGCGGCTACGTCGCATCCGAAACCATGACGGGCAGCCGCGTAAAAACTCCGATCGTCGATCTGCCCTACTCGGTCAACGTGATGACCAGCGAGTTTCTCGAGGACTTCGGCATCTACGATCTCCTCGACAACGTCACCCACATCTCCGGTTTCACCGGCCTGGACATCGGTGGTAATTTCAACCTCCGCGGATTTTCGTCGTCGAATCAGCTGCGCGACGGATTCTTCCGTCTCGGCCGCTACGGTTCGAGCAACATTGATCGCCTCGAAATCATCAAGGGCTCCAGCGCCGCCATCTACGGGCGCACGTCCCCCGGCGGTATGGTCAATATGATCTCCAAGAGTCCGCGCGACGCCGCGAACCAAAAGCTCATGTTCAACTACGGCGACTTCGGCACGCAGCGCGCCACGCTTGAGGCCACCGGTCCATTCTTTCCGGACGCGTTCGGCAAAACCCGCTATGTTTTCACCGCGAGCCACTATCAGCGGAGTTTCGATCAAGACTACGCCCGCAACCGCAACCACGAATACTATCTCGCCCTCGATCACGTCTTCGCCGACGGCTCGAAATTTTTTCTCTCCGGAGAATATTTTCTCCAAATGCGCCACTCCGCACCAAGCGCCGTGCCGCTCGTCACCGACCAGAGAGGCACCGCCACGACGACCGACGACGTAGCAATCGGCTACGCCGCCAACCTCGGCAAGTTCAACGCCAGCGGGCCAAACAGTGAACTCAATCGCGGCAACACCGGCCTCACCGCCGTCTACGACAGGAAGCTGAACTCCGTCTTCAGCACCCGCGTTTCGGCCAACACGTTTCAGGCGCGCCGCTGGGACTACAACTACGTCAACCAATGGGTCGCTTTCACGATCAACCCCGCGGTCGCGACGACGCCCGTGCGCACCGCACGCGCCGCCGCGCCCAATCGCGGCCGCATTTACGAGGACGGTGGCGGCTTCCAAGGCGACCTGCTCGCCCACTACTGGACGAACAACCGCGCCATCGAGCACCGCACCCTCGTCACGATCGACATCAACGATTATTACCAGTGGAACCCCACCCTCAGCTACGCCCCCGCGAGCAATCCCGACATCGTCGCGTGGTCCACGGCGCGTTTCGTCAACCTCGACCCCAACTGGAATCCCATCGCGCCCATCGCGTATTTTCCGAAACGCAGCCAGGAGTCGCCTGGCGAAGTGCTCACGCGGGACGGCCGCAAGCACACCACAACCCGCGGCGGAAACTTCCGCCAGCAATCCGCGTTCTTCAACGGCTCGCTGCTGACCTACGCTGGCTTCCGCTACGACTCCGTCGTTCACCAGCATCGCGATAAGCTCACGGCCGGATCGACGTTCGCGCCCTTCATTCCCGGCTACGTCGTCGGCCAAGTCGTCCGCCGCGAAATCAACCAACTCAAGCCCAATGTCGGCCTGAACTACAAACTTACGCCGGCCATCCGCGTGTTCGCGAACTACAGCGAAAGCTACTTCCTCGATCAGGGTGACGCCGCGATCGACATCGCGAATTCCGCCTACCGCTCCGAAATCGCCAACGGCTACGACTACGGTTTCAAGGGCTGCCTCCTCAACGACCGCCTCAACTACACCGTCAGTGGCTACTACATCAATCGTGAGAACGTCCGCGTCACCGACTTGGTCGAGACACCGCCCGGCTCGGGCACCTTCATCGACGTCACGCGCAACAGCGGCAACCAGCTCGTCCGCGGCTACGAGGTCGACGTGAACTGGCAGGCGACCGACGCGCTCTCCGCGCTCCTCAGCTACGGCAACGTCAACTCCATCTACACCGACTTCGGCACCTCATTTCCCGCCGCCGTCGGCCGCAAGGCGCAATTCATCGCGCCCTACAATGGCAGCGTGAGCCTGAAATACACGCCCGTCCGCGGGGCCGCGAAAGGCTTCTCGGCCAACGTTGGCGTTACATTCGTCGGCGCCACGCCTACCGATGCGCCCAACGCGGGCGATGTCTACGCGACGCGCAACGGCGTGAAGGTCGTCACCAGTTCCACCGGCCAGTGGGCCCTGAAGGCCCCGGCCTACCAGCTCTGGAGCGCCGGCCTGCGCTACCAGTTGGCGGGAAATTCGAGCGTCTCCCACACGATTGCGGTCAACGTAAACAACGCGTTCAACCGGCAATATTTCAAGGCCGGCTCCAGCGCCGCCACCCGCCTGCGCGGCGAAGATCGCGGCGTTTTCTTCACCTACACTATCAACCACCGCGGCACGAAATTTTGAATAGTTGAGCCTTTACCAACCTACGCCTAGAAATTCCCCCTCCATGAAACTACGCTCCCTCTCGCTCGTGTTCGGTTGCCTACTCGGTCTCTCGCTCAACGCGCTGGGCGCAACCGCCGCGCCAAAACCCAACATCATCTTCATCCTCGCGGATGATTACGGCACCGGAGAGGTCGGATGCTATGGCGGCGACAGCTACAAGACGCCAAACATTGATGCGCTTGCGCGGGGCGGCATGCGTTACACGAACGCCTACACCATTTCGCTCTGCGGCCCCTCGCGCGCGATGATTCTCACGGGGCGGTATCCGTTCCGCACGGGCGCGACCAATCAGGATGCCACCGGCACCTATTCGCCCAAGGATTGGACCATGATGCCGAAGGTGCTGAAGCCCGCTGGCTACGTCACGTCTGCGGTTGGCAAGTGGGGTCAGCTTCCGCTTGGACCAGCGGAATTCGGATTCGACGACTACCTGAAGTTCAAAGGCAGCGGCACCTATTGGAACACGCAGGAGCGAGGCAAAACCTATGAAGTTAACGGCAAGACCGTCCCACTGCCTGACAAGGTCTACCTGCCCGACCTGATGCACCGGCACGTCGTTAACTTCATCACGACAAACCGCGAACGCCCGTTCTACGTCTACTACTCGCTCTCGCACGTCCACACGGAGATTCTACCGACCCCCGACAGCGCCCCCAACAGCACTGATCAGGAAATCTATCGGGACAATGTCAGCTACATGGACAATCTCGTCGGCCGACTCATCGCCGAACTCGATCGCCTAAAGCTTCGCGAAAAAACGCTGATCGTGTTTCTCGGCGACAACGGCACCGCTGGTGGCCGCTTCGAACGCGCGACGATCGGCGGCCGCACTCTCTCGGGCGCCAAAGGCTCGATGCTCGAGGGCGGCGGGCTCGTTCCCATGATCGTCAACTGGCCCGGCGTCACCCCGGCAGGCAAAATTTCTCGCGACATGGTGGACTCGAGCGACTTCTTCCCGACGTTTGCTGAGCTCGCCGGTGCGAAACTTCCGGAGAAGACGATCATCGATGGCCGCAGTCTCGCCCCGCAGTTCCGTGGGGAAAAAGGGCAACCCCGCACCTGGGCCTTCAACCAACTGGCGCGCATGTGGTATGTCCGCGAAACCGGCTGGAAGCTGAATGAGAAAGGAGAGCTCTACGATATGAGCGGAGCGCCGTTCGAGGAGAAACTCGTTTCCTCCGACGCAAAAGACTCTGCTGCGCTCGCCGCGCGCCAACGCCTCTCGGCCGTCCTCGCCCAGCTCAATCCCGCCGGGGGCATCGTTGACCACGGCGATCCCTCAGGCCGCCACGCGAAGAATGCGGAGAAGGCGAAGCAGAAAAAGCCGTAAGCCGGCCTCGATCCCTTTCCCCCACAGACCACGCTCATGATTCCCGTTCGTCTACTCTGCTGCGCCCTGTTGCTGTCGACCGCGGCGTTAGCTGCTTCTCCCCGCACCAGTGACCTGCTCGCCCGCGATGATTTCGACCGGGATCTCTCGCAATGGGTGGTTGAGCAAACCCCTGGCGGCACCACCCGGCTGAAGGACGGCCAGCTCGAAATCGACGACGGGGCCGGCCCCAACGACAAGGGCGGCTGCACGGTGTGGTTTAAACAGAAATTCTCCGGCGCAATCATGATCGAATACGAGGCGACCATGATTCAGCAGGGCGGCCCAAACGACCGCCTCAGCGATCTGAATTGTTTCTGGATGGCGATCGATCCGAAGCATCCCGACGACATCTTCGCCGAAAGTGCGAAGCGCGCAGGCAGTTTCGCTAAATACGATCCGCTGCGGCTCTACTACGTGGGCTACGGCGCCAACGGAAACGTCACGACGCGTTTCCGCCGTTATCCCGGCGACGGCTCCCGACCGCTCGACCCTGGCAAAGGTGAACTCCTGGACGCGAAATACATGAACGTGCCCAATCGCCCCGTGAAAATCCAACTCATCGCAGACGGCGAGCGCGTGCAATTTCTGCGGGACGGGGAAATCCTTTTTGATTTCACCGACAAGGCGCCATTCCGCGAGGGCTGGTTTGGTTTCCGGACCGTGCGCAGTCACCTGAAGCTCGATAATTTTCGTGTCTACCGCCTGCGCACCTCGCCCTGAGGCCCGCCCGACCCACCCAATGAAGGCCGCATCGGTCACTTTGCTCAGCGGAATTCTCCTCGCCGGCCTGTTTTCCGTTTCGCCACTGGCGGGACGAGAAATTACGGCGCGCACCCCGGCCGAACTCACGGGCGCGCTGAAGGCCGCCGGGGCCGGCGACGTCGTCACGTTGGGCAAGGGCACGTGGACCGATTTGCACCTGGCCATCGCACGCGGAGGCAAGGCGGAAAATCCCTTGGTGCTCCGCGCCGAGGTTCCCGGCGAAACGATTTTGAACGGCACCTCCACGCTCGCGATCAACGCCCCCTACGTGACCGTGGACGGGCTTTTTTTCTACCAAGGAGCGCTCAGCCGCGACTCGGTGATCGGGTTCAATTCGCATCACGGGATCGTGCGCAACACCGCAGTCGTCGATTACAATCCCGCCGCGTTCGAGACCAAATATTACTGGGTGTTTTTCAGTGGTGACCATAACCTCGTCGAACGTTGCTACTTCAAGGGGAAAAATAATCTGGAGCCGCTCATCGGCAACGCGATCGACGACAGCCGCCACAACCGCGTCGTGCGGTCCTCTTTCAAGAACATCCCCTATGCCGACGGCAATGGCCGCGAAATCCTCCGGGTGTGGGGCTCGGGCAAATTCGACGCCGGCGACAAAGACGGCGCGTTCTTCACGATTGAGGAAAATCTTTTCGACGCCGCGCACGGCGAGGGCACGGAAATCATCTCCCTCAAGTCCAACTACAATCAGGTGCTCAACAACACCGTGGTCGCCACCCGCGGTGGCCTCAACATCCGGCAGGGCTCCCACAATCTCGTGAAGGGAAACGTCATTCTCGGCCGCGGCGTCGAGGGCGCCCAGGGCCTCCGCATGTCGGGCCTCCACAACACCGTTCAGGGAAACTACGTCTCCGGCTGCGAGTTCGGCCTCCGCGTCTCCACCGGCGAATATATCGCCAGCGCCCTCACCCCGAGCTACGAGCCGAAGATTAAGCCCGGCGCCAAGGGCCGCGCCAACGCGGAGGGCCGCATCGCCACCTATCCGCAGGTGAAGGATCTCACGTTGGCCGACAACGTCACGGTCAACATCACCGGCGCCGACTTGGAGATGGGTTTTGCCTTCAAGCGCCATTGGCCCGAGGCGCAGATGGTGTTGCTCCCGGAAAGCTGCCTGATCACGGGGAACCGTTTCGTCCGCCCGCGCGGCGGCGAATCGGTGATTGGCTTTGTCGCTGAATCCGATCCGTTGCTCGCGAGATTTCAGTTCACGCCCAATCGCTACCAGGCCAACCGCCTCGTCGGCGGTCGCACGGCATACGCGCCGGCGGCTTCGGGTTGCCAAGCCGAAACGCTTCCCTTGGGTTGGACGGAAATCGCAGAGCAATCCGGTTTCAAGGTGCTCACCGCCGACGACGTCGGCCCGGCTTGGGTGCAGGCGTTTCGCAAGGCCGAAAAATTCCCGATGGAAAACGATATGTCCTGTGAGCGCCCACCCACCGCGGCGATCCCGGCGCAGGTAAAAAGCAAGAAGCCCAAGAAATAGTCGGAATCCGACCTTCACCCCAAACTCATGAACTCACGCCTCCTCCTTGTCGGTGCGCTTTGCCTCGCGCTTGGGTCCCGCTTGTTGGGCGCAGCTCCCGCGCCGGTCAACGTCCTCTTCATCGTCGTCGACGATCTCAATCCCTCGCTCGGCTGCTACGGCAACCCCATCGTCAAATCGCCGAACATCGACCGGCTCGCTGCGCGCGGCGTGCGCTTTGATCGCGCGTATTGCCAGTATCCGCTGTGCAATCCGAGCCGCGCGTCGTTTCTCAGCGGACGTCGGCCCGAGACCACCGGCATCTATGTGCTGACGACGTCCGCTCGCACCGCGTTGCCGAACGCGGTTCTGCTCCCGCAGTTTTTCCGCGACCGCGGCTACTTCACCGCCGGCGCCGGAAAAATTTTTCACAGCGTTAAGATGAGCGACGCCCAATCGTGGGACGCCTACGAGGACGGCGCCGGCAACGATCCCGGAGAGAAGGCCGCGATTGAATCCCGCTACGGTGGCGGCGATGGGCGGCCCGCGTGGCAAGCACTGGAAGGCGATGGCTCCCAGATGCGCGACGGCGTGAACGCCACCACCATCGCCCGCCTCATCGCCGAAAAATCCGCTGCGAAAAAACCCTTCTTCCTCGCCGCCGGTTTCCACAAGCCGCACCTGCCGTGGACCGCGCCAAAGCGCTTCTTCGATCTTTACGACGAGAAAACCGTCACAGCCGCCGCCGAGCCCGCGATGCGCGACATCCCGCCCATCGCGATGCAAACCGAACTCTCCGGCTTTGAGCAACCGGCGTCACGCGCCGCCGCCATCCGCGGCTACTACGCGTGCATCTCTTACACGGATTCGCGCATCGGCCTGCTCCTCGACGAGCTCGACCGCCTCGACCTCTGGAAAACAACCGTCGTCGTCCTGCTCGGTGACAACGGATTTCACCTCGGCGATCACGGCGGACTCTGGGCCAAGCTCAGCGCCTTCGATCAGTCGACGCGCGTGCCACTCATCTTCGCCGGTGCTGGCGTGCCCGCCGGACGCGTCGCGGCCGCGCCGTCCGAGTTGCTTGATCTCTATCCGACCCTCCTCGAACTCACCGGCCACACCATCCCCGCCGAACTTGAAGGCCGCTCCTTGGTGCCCCTCCTGCACGGCACGACTGAAAAGGCCCCGCGCCTCGCGCACAGCATGGTGTCCCATTACGACGCCGCCGCACGCCGCGATGTGATGAGTCGCACCGTGATCGCCGCGCAATGGCGCTTCACCGCTTGGGACGGCGGGACCGCCGGCCGGGAACTCTACTGGCGCCCCGACGATCCCGCCGAATATCGCAACCGCGCCGCCGACCCCGCGCTCGCTCCCACGCTGCGCGAGGGCGAGGCCGCACTGAAAAATTTTCCCGCACCCAAACCCGGCCCAGCCAACCGCCCCCGCGCCCTTGTCCCCGCCGACCAACGCACCAAATAAAATCTCATTTTCACTATGAAACTCACCCGCCTCGTTCTTCTGCTCGTCGCCACCGGCGCCGTGCTCACCGCCGCCGAGCGCCCAAACATCCTCTTCGTCGCCGTCGATGACCTCCGCCCTGAGTTTGGGGCCTACGGCGCGAGCTACGTCCACTCGCCCAACCTCGACCGCATCGCGAAGGCCGGAATCACCTTCAACCGCTCCTATTGCCAGCAGGCCGTCTGTTCTCCGACTCGTTCCAGCCTGATGACGGGCACACGCCCCGACACCACTAAGGTCTGGGATCTCGTCACGCACTTCCGCGATGCGCTGCCGAACGTCGTGACACTCGGCCAGCATTTCAAAAACAACGGTTATTTCGTTCAGGGCATGGGCAAGATTTACCACGGCAACTTCGACGACGCGCCGACTTGGTCTGTGCCGTGGCAGCGGCCCAATGCGCCGGGTTACGCCTTGAAGGAAAACCTCGTCGGCGAAACGCCCGCGCTCAACGCCGAGCCTGATACTGCACCCGCCGCGAAGAAACGCGGCAAGAAGCAGGCGGACGGAAAAGTAAAAGCACCCACGCCGCGCAATTCCCGCGGGCCCGCATTTGAGGGCGCCGATGTGCCCGACGATACCTTTGTCGACGGCAAGGTCGCCTCGCTCGCCGTCTCCACGCTCCGCGATCTCAGCAAGAAAAAGGAGCCGTTCTTCCTGGCCGTCGGTTTCGCCCGCCCGCACCTGCCCTTCGTCGCGCCGAAGAAATATTGGGACCTCTACGACCCCGCGAAGATCACGCTCGCCCCGAATTCCTTCCGCCCGAAAGACGCGCCCGACTACGCCATCGTCCCGGGCGGCGAACTCCGCGCCTATCGCGACATCCCCGAGGGTCATGTCCCCGACGATCTCGCGCGTCAGCTCAAGCACGGCTACTACGCCGCGATCAGCTACATGGACGCGCAACTCGGCCGCGTGCTCGACGAACTAGACCGCCTCGATCTCCGCAAGAACACCATCGTGGTCCTCTGGGGCGATCACGGCTGGAAACTCGGCGAGCATGATGCGTGGTGCAAACACACCAACTCCGAGAACGACACCAACACCGCACTCCTCCTCTCCGTCCCTGGCATGAAAAACGCCGGCGCGAAGACTAACAGTATCGTCGAGTTCGTCGACATCTACCCGACCCTCGCCGATCTCGCCGGCCTCGCGCTGCCCGCGCACCTCGAGGGTCTGAGTTTCAAACCTCTTCTCGAAAATCCCGCGCGCGCGTGGAAGCAGGCCGCGTTCAGCCAATATCCCCGCCCCGCCGGAAAGTCCGGCACCGGTCAGCTCATGGGCTACGCGATGCGCACCGAGCGCTACCGCTTCGTCGTCTGGGTCGGTCGCAGCGACCACTCAAAAATCGACGCCACCGAACTCTACGATCACGCGACCGATCCCCAAGAAAACCAAAATATCGCCCAGCGCCCCGAAAACGCCGCGCTCGTCGCCCAACTTATGACGCAGTGGAAAGCCGGGTGGAAAGGCGCCATGCCGATTGTTTCGCGCTGAGTTTGGTTTTCCTTCTTGGCCGGCCCGGCCAATCTCCGGCGCGCTGAAACGCCGCGGCAGTCGCGATCAACTCGCGCGCCGGCGCCGGCCGAGATCACGGAGTCAGTTTAAAAAATGCCGCCGCGTTGCGCCAGGCGATCTGCTCGCGCGCGCCAGCTGGGAGCATGGCGAGATTCTCGAGCTTCACGAGCGCCGGTCCGACGTAGTCGAACGGCGCGTGCGAGCCGAAGGCGATCGCCTCCACTCCGAGCATTTCGATCAGTTTCGGCACTTCCCGGCGAACGAGCACGGCGAGGCGGGCAAAATCGATCAGGCAGCGCCCCATCAATCCCGCCGCCGCGAGCTTCGAACCATCGAGACCAACCCAGTTGATCAAAGCGAATTTCAACTGCGAATGGGCCCGCGCCGCCTCGAGCACGGAATCCAGACTTAAGTCCTCCGCCCGGTCCCAAGCGTGGCGTTGCCGGCGATCCTCGAATCGTTGCGTCAGCACCACCGGCAACCCGGCGCGCGCAATCCGAGCGAGCGCCGCCTGACCGGCCACGTCGCTGAGCGCGTAGCCGTGATGCTCCGGCAATAGCGTCACAGCTTTCACTTTCCAGCGAGCGACCGCTTCGTCCATATCGCGCTCCCATCCGGCGTATTTTGGATTTACTGTCGCAATCGGAATCAGCCGCGCGCGATGAGGTAGAATTTCATCCATCAGCTCCTCGTTGCCCAACTGCGTATCGCGATAGAGGACCGCCGGGAGCGACGACACGAGCGCTCGCTGAATCCCCCAGCGATCCATCTGCGCGACCATGCCGGCCGCGGTGCGATTCGGCAGCGACCGAAATGGGTAGGAGCCGACGTAGGCGTTTACATCGATAATCATGCGCGCCTTCGATCGAGCAGACGCTGCATGTTACGCCAGAAAACGTCCTCGCGTTGCGCGGTGGTCAATTCAGCGGAGAGCACCTTCCCCACTCCGCCCTCCATGACGAGATCGGTCGCAAACAGGATTCTCCGGTGTCCGATCTCCCGCACACAGCGGCCAATCGTGTCGGCCTCCAACACGCTGCCGCTGGTGTCGACGTGGACGTTCGGGCACTCGCGCAGGGCACGAATCGTCCACTCCCAATCCCCACCGCCGTTGATATGACCGAGAATGAGCGCCAGCTCGGGATAACGCCGCGACAGCTCGGCAAAGTCCGCCGCGTCTGAAATGCGCGGCTGCGCCTGCTGTGTGCGCGGATCAGTGAGATGCCCCGAGTGGCCGAGGAAAATAATTTTGCGCTGAATGCAACGCTCCGCGATCGGAAACACCACCGGGTCGGTAAACTTGAATTGATTGTAGAGCTTCACCCCGATCATGCCGGCATCGAGGCACCGTTCGATTTCATCCAACGCCGCCGCGCCATTTCCCGGCTGCACGAAACAATAGCCCGCGATCCGCTTGGGGTAGCGGGCCATCGCAGCCAGCACCGAGTCGTTCGCCTCCCGGACCGTCCCAATATCGACCCGTGCGCCCGCCGTGATCGGTCGCGAGCAGCACAATTTTTCAATGCCGAGGACTTCGGCCGCCTCCACGGTCGCTTCCACCTCGCTCCAATCGGCATTGGGCCGATGCACCGCTCCGAACACATGATTGTGTGCGTCGATTTTCCGGAGCTGCCGCCAATTGCGGGGCAACCCTGCGCCCGCGTTGGCAGGCGGAGGTTGTTCCGCTGCGCCCACGCGCGCGGCTGAGGCGAGACTGACCGTCACGGCCGCAGTGCTCGTCAAGCGAATGAACTCTCGGCGATTTGCTTTCACGGACGGCCGCTAGGGCCAAAAATAATCAAGGGCACGGGGAAGGAAAAACGTCAGTTGAAATCTCGGCTCGGTGCAATGGTGCGACTTGCTCCCTGAGGAACGATGTAGGTTTACGCGCCGACTCGTCACTTCACCGGCACCGCGATCATTTCGATCTCCGCGGCGCGTCCGGGGTGCGCGAATGCCGCCATTTGCAACGCCGACGCCGCCGGGGGACGCGTCGGATCGAAATACACGCCGCGGATATCGCCGAGCAGGGCGCGCGCTGGCGCACCTCCGAGATAATAGGTGGCCTTGGCGAGGTGCCGGTAGCTGCTACCGCTTTCGAAAAGCACTGAGCCGAGCCGCTCGAAAATAGTCTTCATCTGCGCGCGGTCATCGCCCGGCGCCCCATCGATCGCGCGGATGAAAATCAACGGCACGCCCGCGGGCACGTGCGCGACATTGCAATAGCGCGGCGACGCCGAGAGCCAGGGTAGCCACGAGTGCGCCACCGTCTCACCAGGCTTGGCGGCGAGCCCAGGCGCGGCAGCAATGAGTTCGATCTCGGCGAACAGTTCGCTCTGCCACTCGGTGAGGACGAGCGGAGGATGCGCGGCACCGTCGAAACTCGCCGCCACCTCCCGCCGCGCCGTCTCGTGTTCGGAGAATGGCCGGATAAATGCCTTCACCTGCACTACGTCGGATTTTTTCAAACCCACGTGCGCCAAGCTGCGGTGCAGACCCGCCATCGTCAGCCGGACGGCTGACGCCAAGTCCGTTCCCTTCTCTGCCTGACCGGAGATAAATATTTTTCCGCCGGCAGGAAGAATCGCGGTGCGGTCATTCAGGTTTGCGGAGGTCACCGACGATTTGGGCAAAGCCGCGATGGCTTCCAAGGCCAGCTTCGCCCCGGGGACCGTGAGTGGCGTGCGCACGAACGAAATCGCAATGGGTGTCCGGGCGAAATGTTCCGCGACCCAGACGTCGACCAAAGGGGCGGTTGCCGCGTCGGGCACGTAGGCGGTCAGCCGAACGATTCCGGCGCAATCCGTCCCGGCGTTGACGAGCAGATCGCGGAGGGCTTCAAACGCGCTCGCCGTCTGGGCGCGCGCATCTCCGTCGATCCGAATCGGTGGAATCTGCCCGGTGAACAGCAGCGCGCCGTCCGGAACCGTCACGGAATCGGCCACGCCGCGCCGATCCCGCGAAGCGCTGCGCCGGATCTCCGTCGGTGCAGATGGCTGGACCGCCGGGGCGGCGCTGAGCGGGAGCACGATGGCGAGAAAAATGAGGAAGGCAGTCTTCACGCCGTCAGACCTAGAATCTCGCGCGCACGCCGGTGACGAAGCCGACGCCTTGGTTCGTCTTGAAGAACTTCAGGCCGTTGAGCGCGACATCGGTGCGCGGCGACTCGTCGGTGATGTTCGTGGCATCAAGGAAAAGGTCGTAGCGCCGGTTGACCGAGTATTGCAGCTTCACGTCGAGGATGAGGCGCTCCTCGTTGTAGACATCGATCGGAGCCGTGGTGCTCTTGTATTTCTGCGCGGTCCAGTTGCCGAGGAAGCGCACGTCGAGGCCGCGGTAGCGCCATGTCAGTCCGGCGTTGCCGCTGCGGGGCGCGAGCTGGCCGAGTCTCGTCGTGGTAACGGTGGTGCCGAAATTTCCCTTGGCGTCGAGGTAGGTGAAGTTGGCAAAGGCGCCGAGCCCCTTGAGCGCGCCCGGCAAAAAACTGAACTGTTGCTGCCAGCTCGTCTCGATGCCGTTCACGCGCGCATCGCCGATGTTGCGCGTGGTCGAGAGCGTGTAGCCGGCATAGAGGCCGCTGCCGTCGAGGCCACCGGCCGGCACCGTCGAAGCAAAGGTCGCAAAGTAATTGGAGATGTCCTTGCGGAAAACGCCGACGCTGAGCTGACCGACCGGCTCGAAATATTTCTCGATACTGATCTCGTAGTTGTTGGTCAGATAGGGCTTCAGGTCGGGGTTGCCCATCGAGACGGTGTTCGTCTCGTTGTTTTCCGTGACGCTCGGCGTGATGTTGGCGATGGGCGGGCGGGAGATGGCGCGATTGTAACTGCCCCGCACGAGAAGATCCGGCGCGAGTTCATAGACGAGATGGACACCGGGGAAAAAATTCTGGTAGTCGCCGTAGGCGGTGTTGCGACGGACAAAGGAGCGTTGCGCACGCGCAAGATTCGCCGCGACGACAGCGGGATCGAGACTGGTGCCGCCGACACTGTTGCCGCCCCAGGTCGCGGTGGTGTTCCGCGCCCAAGCCGTGCCCTTGGTCTGCGTGCGCTCGACGCGCACGCCGGTGAGGAGTCGGAACCGCCCGATTTTCGCGGAGCCCTGCAAGTAGGCCGCGCGGATCGTTTCCTGAAAGCGGGCGTTGCTGGCGTTGGACGTGGCATAGCTGTTGTAAGCGTCGGCGGCGGTTTGCTTCCAATAGCCGGAAGGGGCGCCCTGCGGATTGGTCATGAAGGGAAACGGGCCGTAGCCTCCGTCGCCCTGCTTGTAGACAAGATTGGCGTAGGGCGCCATCGAGTCGTCGGCCGAATTGATCACTCCGTCCGCACCGGCAAAGGTGTAGGTGCCAAAGGTGGTGTAGGGCACGCGAGTGTCGTCATCCCACTTGGCGCCGCCCTTGAGCGTGAACGGAACCGAACCGGCAAACTTCTTCGTCACGTCCGCCCGCACACCGTAGATGTCATCCGGCGCGCGATAGGACTGCTTTTGCATGAAGTTCATCGTATAGCTCGCGGGGTCGTAAATCGAAGGACCCGCCGTCTGCTTGAACATCGGATACCACGCATCCCGCCCCCGCCGATCGATCTCGAAACCGATGCCAGTCGCGGAGGTGGTGCGGGCCTGCGCCCGAATCCAGCCGGGGTAGGAAATGTTGGCATGCGACCACGAGGAGCGGAGCTCCACAGTGGTGGAGCGATCGAACAACTTGAACTGCGCACCTCCGCGCAGGGAAAAGTTCCTGGAATTTTTGAAAAACGCCGGCGTGGACTCGCTGATCGCGACCGACGCGGCGTGCGGGAGCAAAAACGAATGCTCGTAGGTGCTGTCCGCAGAGAAATTGGCGGCGGTGGCGGTGGGGTTACCGATACCGGGGCGGTAGTATCGCTGGTATTGGTCGTTGGAGTTGAGGGCACCGTTGAAATACACGAAGGCGTCGGGCGAGAGTCTGTAATCGACGCTGAGGCCGACGTTGCGCGCGACGGCCTTGTAGCCGATGTCACCGGTGCCAAAGAGCCGCGTGAGGGGGTTGGCCGAAGTGGGGTTGAGGTAGGTCTGCGCAAAATTATAGAGCACGCCGCCGGGCCCGATCTCGTCCTGCGTCGTAGCCGAGACGCGCCGGTTGAAATTGAGCGAGATGCCAAGGTTCTTATCCGCACCCAACACACCGAAGACATCGGAGTAACCCACGTTGAAAATATCGAGACCGTCGGCCCGATCCTGAAAGGGACTGCCGCTAAAGCCGCGGTGGCGCCACGCGACACCCGCCGTCGCCGTGATTCGCCGGCCCGGAAGATCGAAGGCGCGGCGCGAAACGAGGTTCACGAAGCCCGCGACGGCATTGGCATCCTGCTCGGGACGCGGCGCCTTGATGAGTTCGACCGATTCAAGATTACCCGTGCCGAGCTGCTCGATCTGATAGTCACGCGCCGAACTGGTGCCAGTGGAGCTGGCCATGCGATCCCCATCCACGAGCAGCGCCGAAAACCCCGTGCCCATGCCGCGAACGTAGAGCGTGCGGACCTCGCTCCCGACGATGTCGGTCGCGATCCCAGGCAGGCGCTGGATGAGTTCGCCGGGATTCGCCGCGGGATTTCCAAACGTGTCGGTGGCGGCGACCCATTTCGCGTTATCCGACAACCGCTGCGCTTGAATCGCCAGCGCGCTGCCCTCCCGCACTCCGGCAACGGTAAACGCATCCATCTTGTAAGCCGAAGACGTAAGTTCGATGTTACGCACGGTATTTTGGCCGGCTATCACCGACACGGAAACTTGGGCCGGGTCCAAACCGGCAAAGCTCACCGACAACAAATGGGTGCCGGCCGGCAGCGACAGAGAATACGCCCCTCCACGCTCGCTCACCGCGACCGTATTTTTCCCGACCAGCTGTATCTGTGCGCCCGGCAGGAGATCACCGGTGGCCAAGTTTGAGATCAGGCCCGAGATGGTGCCGGACTCCGCCCCGATGGCGGGAGTAATCGCGCCTGCCGTCAAGCAGAGGAACGCAACGTTTCTGCGCCAAATCCGCGCGCACCCTGCGCCGGCGAGCCTGCTTAGTGTCGATAAGTTCATGGGATAGTCAGCCAATACGATTAAAACTTCCTCTCAATATCCATGCGGGGCCTGGCCCCGCCCTGTTTCGTAACCGACAAGTTACTTAACAGGGAGGCGTGACAAGCAAAATCCCCGCTCGATGCACATTTCGGCCACCGTCAGTCCCCACTCGGTCCGCCGTCGTGATGCGGTCATAACGCTCGCGGAAAGGCGGACGCCGTCGTCGCCCGCCCCCGGTCCGGCCGGAGGTCCAACCCTAGGTTGAAAAGTGCCGCGCAACCTTGCGCACCGCCGCCCCAATTTCCCGCATCAAAGTCTCGTCCATCGACTCGTTGAGGGTGCACTGCACGCCGCTGGAGAGGATCGCCTCGGCCTCGGGGCAGGTCACTTTCGTGTAATCCATCGTCGTCAGCCCCAGTTCCTTGATCGGCCAGCGGCCCGCGAAGAATCCGTGCTGCTGGAAATACGGCAGCTTGTAGACGGGCACCGGAATGTAGCCGGCTGAACACGGCGCCCCCTCCGCCCGTAACGCCTCGGCAAACTCCGCGCGCGAACAGCGCAGGCGATCGAGCCGCAGGCGAAAATAGTAGAACCAAAACGTGCTCCGATCTGCCGCGTCGATTCTAGGCGGCATGACGGCGGTAATTCCCTCCAGCTCGCGCGTCAACGTGGTGCCCAGCATTGACCGCTTTACGGCAATTGCCTCCAAGCGCTGGAGCTGCACCGCGGCAAATCCCGCCTGCAGCTCGCTCATGCGGTAGTTGGAGGCCAGGACGGCTGTCCTGTCCCAAGTGTAACCGGCCGATGCGCGATCGTTACCCTTGTCCGAAAATTTGAGCAGCGCCGGCCCGATCCGCGGGTCACTCGAGGCCACGACCCCGCCGTCGCCCGCGCTGATATGTTTGGAATTCATCAGCGAAAAGCACGCCACGTGTCCGACCGTGCCCACCGGCCGGCCCCGATACTTCGAGCCCCACGCCTGCGCGCAGTCTTCGATCAAGATGAGCCTATGCCGATCGGCCAACGCGCGCAGCGGCGCGAGGTCGCATGGCGTTCCCGCGAGATGCACCGCAATGATCGCCTTGGTGCGTGGTGTAATCGCCCGCTCGACCGCATTCACATCGAGATTGTAAGTGTCCGCCCCAAGGTCCGCGAAGACCGGCACGCCCTGTTGAAACAACACTCCCGTGACTGTGCCAATATCGGTTATCGGCGTGGTGATCACCTCGTCGCCGGGCCCAATCCCCGCCGCGGCCACGGCGATATGCACGGCTGCAGTGCCCGAAGAGCAGGTGACCACATGCTCGCGGGGACACACCTGCTTAAATCGCTCAATAAAGAGCGCCGTCTGCTTGTTGGCTGCACGGCCCTGCCAATAAAAGAGCGAGGGTTGATCGATCGCCGCTCCGAGCTGCTCTTTCTCCCTTTGATCCCAGCGCACCCAAGCTCCGGCTTTTGCGCGAACCGACTTCGGACCGCCATCTTTCGCCAATTTCTCCGGCGCAATTTCGGCTGCGCGAAGCGGCGAGGCCAAACCGGCGGCCACAACTGCCGCCGATTGGGCTGCAATAAACGCGCGGCGCGTCATCGGGGAAGCCGCGTGGTTAGTAACCGTTTGGTTCATTAGGGCAGCCTGCGCGAACGCGGCCGGCGCTGTAAAGCGTCGAAACGGTTTTCGCGGGACGCGGCGAGTCTGGCGTCAGTAGGCCGTCGGCGGGGGGCGCACGATTTGCCCAAGCGTCCGCGCGGTGATCTGCAAATCGAGCCACATCGACCAGTGGCCGATGTAGTAAACGTCCCAGTGCACGCGGCGACGCAGCATTTCCTGCTCAAGAATTTCGCCGCGATAGCCGAGGCTCTGCGCGAGCCCAGTGATGCCGGGTTTCACGAGGTGCCGCGCGCGGTAGCCGCGCGTCTGCCGGCGAAATTCCTCGTCGAGCAGCGGCATGTAGGGCCGAGGGCCCACGACGCTCATGTCACCACGCAGGACATTCCAGAACTGCGGGAACTCATCGAGACTGCGCCGCCGCAGAAAACGCCCGAATGGGAAAATTCGCTCATCCTCCGACTGAGCCTGTTGCGATTCCGCCGCCGCGTCCTCGTTACTCATGCGCATCGAGCGGAATTTAAGCATGCGGAAAACCTCACTCTGCTGGCCACGGCGCTCACGCACGTGAAACAGCGGACCCGGTGCCTGCCAGCGTTGGACCAACCAAACCCACGCGCAGAGCGGCGGCAGAATCAACCCGACCACCGGCACCGACACCACGAGATCGAATATCCGTTTCCCGATCCGATTGAGCGGATCTTCGAGGGGTTCCTCCTGCAGCGTGTAGAAATGCCGGCCCTCCTCGACGGTTGGCACGAGCGGATGCGTGTAGCGGTCCGCGAGATTGTTGTGGATGAGCAGCCGGCAGCCCTGATCCTGACACAGGTCGATAATCGCGCGTGCTTCAGCATCGCTGGCAGGCAAACCGAGCAACACCACCTGCCCCACCGCCCGCTCAGTCAGCACGCGGGGCAACTCCGCGACCCGGCCCAGCACCGGCACCATCGGCGACGACGAACCCGCCGCCGCCTCATCATCGGAGAGCACGCCGACCGGAAAAATCCCCAGCGGCTCCGTGTGCGCGATCCAGTCCTTCAATTGCGAAAACGAACTCACCGAGCCGATGAAAAGCGTCGGCAACTGGCTGCCGCGCTGAAACACGAGTCGCGCCAGCATCCGTGGGAGCCACGCGTTGAGCGCCGCGAGCCCAAACCACGACCACACTAAAAGCGTGCCGAGAAACAGCCGGCTGATACTTCGGTCCTGCGTGGCAAACATCATGGTAAACGTGAGCACCGCCATCAGTCCGACCTGCTTGCCCGCCAGCCGGGCCGCCTCCCCAAGATCCGGCCGGTGAAAACGCGCCGCCACCCGCCGGAGATCACGGGCGGCGAGCGCCATGCCCCCCACCATGCAGAAAAAATACGGCAGCAGATTAACCTGTCGCGTCAGGTGCACCACCGGCACAAAGCGCAAAATGAACTCCGCGTAGCTCCAGAAGAAAACCGCCACGCACAACGTGGCCACCCCCGCATGGAGGTTGGCGAGTCCGCGCGCGCGCGTGTTAATCATGCGCGCCGGATATGCCCGGCCCGCGCCCGCCGTGCAAGCCAAGCGCCGACCAACGATTCCGCCTGATGGGAGGTCTGCACGCTGGCGGCCTACGGCTTGAGGAAATGCTCAAGAAACTGAAACGCCTGCGCGTTGGACTCTGCGGTCGGCGAATGCGCGGGCCGATTCGTCATCGCCACGCGGTCTTGGAAACCTAGCAGGCGATTGACGGCAACGGCGTGATTGAGCGCTGGCCACCGGTCCGGTCCGTCCTCTGACCCACCGGAAACAAAAAAGGGCCGCGGTGCCATCAGCGCGTGCAGTTCGTGTAAGTCGTGGCCGGTCTCGAAAATTATTTTGTAGGCACCGGAGCGCGGATTCTGCGCGGTCACGAGTCCAGGCCCGCGCGCCGGCTTCGTTATATCGAGCCCGAGATACCACGGTTCCCAATAGTTCACCGCCTTGCGCGTCTCGTCGAAAACCACCCCGCCATCGGACCACACCGCGCACGCAAATTTCTCGTAGAGACAAGACGCGAACATCGCCCACTTGCCGCCATACGAATGACCCATCACGCCAATACGCGTCGAATCCACCTCGGGGCGCTGCGCGAGCACCGTGTGGCAGTTGGCCGCGATGTAGGCGAGATAGCTCAACGGCTGACACTTCGCCCCACTTTGCAACGGACGGTAGGCGTCGTCGCCCGGCGTCCCAATCGAGAGCGTTACAAATCCCCGTCGCGCCAGCTGCAACGCGAAGTCGCGCCCCTGCCCGCGCTCGCCGGTCGTCAGCATCTTTTTCGCCTGCCCCTCAAGCGGACGCGGCCCCGCATACGCCACGCTCACTTCCGGCGCGTAGAAAACAACCAGCACGGCGGGCCGCGGTTTCGCTCCCGCTGGCACCAACAGATAGCCGTGTTGCATCACGCCCGGCGCCACCTCGATCTCGACGCGGTGCTGCGTCACGCCCTGACCGCGATCCTGCCGCTCGGAGAGTTCCACTTTCGGCCGCGCCAGCAATTCCGGCCAAGGCCCCATCTGTTTGTGCCAATACGCCAGAATCTCCGCGCGGCGTTCCGGCCAATCAGCGGCCCGGGAAACCGTTCTGCCATTCTCAAATCTGAGCGGCGAGGTGTGGGCACTCGGCTTGCCCGCGAATTCCGCTGGCGGCGTAAAGAACGGACGCAAGGCGGCCGGAACGTCCGCCGCGGCCAGCATCAAGCTGGCGGCAAATCCGCTCCCCGCGCCCAATTTCGTCAGTCGCCACCAACCACTCATCGCCGCGTTGGGTTCACGAGCGGTTGCGTCCAAGCCGTTTCAACTTCTCCCGCCACGCTGCCGTTTTCCTTCGGCTTCGATGAAACGATCTTGGCGCGGACATAGATTTCGTCGCCCTTCAAAACGTAGTTCGCGCTCACGCCTTTCACTTCGGCGAGCACCGCGCCGATCTCTCTGCTGTAGCGGCGATGCGGCAGCGTGCGGCGCGGTTGCTTCTCCGTGGCGGGCTGCGGCATCAACTCACTCGCGCGATCAAAGCCGCGGCGCGTGCCAATAAACTGCGTGGTATAAGTGACGCCGGGTTCGGCCTGAATCGCGATCGAAAGCCGATCGGATCCGCGCTGCACGTCGGAGAGCGTCACACCGGAGCTCGCGTAGAAATCACCCGCCTCCATGGCGCGCACGATTGACTCGGCGGTGAGATGACGCGCTCGCACCATCACCCACCCGCGGCCGGTGTTACTCTTGCCAAGGCCAATGTTGTGGTAGTGGTGCGAGTCGTCGGTGCCGACGCCAAACACCGCGTCGAGCTTCAATTCTGTCAGCCGAAATGCCAGCAGCGCGTCCCACATTGAGTCCATGCTGAGCCGCGTGGCATCGCCGTTGTTCTCCACGCCGGGATGGCCGTTATAGACTTCAAAAAATTTCTCCCCTTTCACCGCCATCAACTCCTCCGCGGTGATGCCCCAGCGAAAATTCGGGTGATTGATATGCACAAACATCGGCTGCCCCGTGCGCGTGCGCTGCTCCGCCACCGCATCGACGGTGCGCTGCATGATCTCGATCGCGTTCGTCGCGTTGTGCGGCTTCACGAGCTCGCGGGCGTTCGTCAGGTTGATATGCACCGGCCCGCTCCGCTCGAGTTCGGTCGCCGTCTTGGGTCGCGTCCAAGTGGCGGTAATCTCCTCACTCGGGATCATCAGGAAACGGCCGGGCTCCTCCAGCAACGAACGGTATTCCGCGAGCGGTTTGAGCCGCACGTTGCGCTTGCCGCCCTCCTCACTCAGCTCGACCCAGTCCGGACCGAAGCGGCGCAAATATTTTTCCAGCACCGGACCGCCGCCACGCTGCTGGACGTTGCCACCGACCGACACCGGTGCCTTCAACTCAAACCACTTTGTGCCTTCCTGGAGGACGTTGTGATCCGAGATGGCGAGAAACTGATAGCCACTGCGCCTATACCAATCGGCAATCATCTCCGGATAGTCGTCACCGTCGCTCCAAAGTGAATGCGTGTGCAGGTTACCCTTGAACCAGCGGGGAGCGATCGCGTCTGGCTCGGCGGCGCGGGTCGGTGACACAACCAAGAGCGCGACGAAGGCGGCACTCGCGGCCGCGATTAGAAACCGGGGAATCAGTTGCATGGGGAGAACGGGAGAATTTGAAGCGGGCGCCGAATTGACAACTCACTTTCCCCGGATCGTCGCAACGATTTCGCGCCACCGAAAGAGCTACGCCAACAATCGCGTCATGGCCGCCACGAGGAGATCTTCCGTGGCCGGCGCACAAAACGCATGCTCAACCTCGTAACCGCCGCCGGGAAATTCGAGACGCGTGGGCAGATACCACGGGCCCCCGTCACCATATGCCGCCGTTGCAACCACATGACCGGGTCGCAGCGACTGGGCGCGCAGCTGGTATTCGACAAACGGCTCCGCCGGCAGGTGCAATAGCGTCGTGTCGTTCAGGCGCAGCGCATTCAGCGGCACTGGCAGATTTCGCTCGCAGCGTCGCAGCAGCGCCAGCTTGAACGCCGGGCGCATGCGCAACACCGCCGCCGCCGGCTTCGTCGCGATCAAGCGCTCAAGCGCCTCGACCGAACCGAGGGCGGGATGCGGGGTCGGAAAAATTTCGGTCGAGCGCCACGAAATCTCCGCCAGCGGTTCGGGTCGCAAGTTTTCCTCCGAGGCAACCAAGCCCCGATAAATCCGCTCCGTCAGACGCACCCGCGCCGCGGGCGAGCCGTCATTGTATTTTCCGGCCGCGATATTTCCGGCACAGCCAGTGAAATAAATGTGCGCGCACTCGGGCTCATCCTGCTGACGTCGCTTGCGGGCGAGACCGCAGAAATCCGCGGTCACGCGCCCATCGCCATAGAAACTCATGGGATGAGTCGCGTAGTAGTGGCACGACACGACCTTCTTTCCGCCATCGAAAAAGGCCACGGTTCGCAACACCGGGTCGATCAGACCCTCGGGCAGTGCGATGAGTTCGGCGTCGGTGCAGGAGCTGCCCCGCATCTTGGTCACGCTGCCATCAGCCGCGCGGGCCATGCGGCGGTTGGAGGCCACCGCGTCAACCCGCGCGCTGCCATGCGCGATTTGGGTTACGGGTCGGGCCCGCCGTAGTGCCGTCGTGATCGCCACGCGCGCCCCGTCAAGACAGCGACGGTGAAAGTCCCGCTCGAACACCCGCGGCAGATCCGGCTGCGCGCTTAACAGGCGCTCGGCGTCGAAGCAGACAAACGGCGCATTGTGCTGATGCACGCACTGCACCGCCACCCGTTCCGGGGTGGTCCCGGCCGCTTCGGCGAGCGCGGCGCGCCACGCCACATGCGCCTCGTTGAGGATTCCCGTCCAGTCCACCGCGCAAATCACAATAGGCGCACCCGCGCCCAGCAGGACAAAGCCGATGGCCTCCAACGGATCGTCGACCGTGACCACCGGCTTGATCCAACCGCCGCAGAGCGAATGACCCGTCGGCGGGGTGACATCGAAACGGAAGGGCGCGATGTGCATGGCGGGGGACGAAGCGGCCGCACGCACGTGCGGGGCGAGAAGCGTCGCGCCTCCAGTGAGCGCGGAGTTCTTCAGAAATTCTCGGCGCGTGCTTTCGTTCACGGCTTCATCTTGCGGCCGGTTTTCGCGAACGCCTCGTTCAGCAATCGACTCGCCGCCTCGATCATCAGCGAACCGCACTCATCGGTGCCGGCGCCGGCGTCACCGGCTTCGTAGCCACCCCGCGCTTTCTCGCCGGGCATACCCACATAGTGGGCTCCATTGCCATTCGAGTATCCGAGCACGATGGTCTGCGGGAACGGCGAGGCCGCGCGGATCGCCTGGCCAAGTTCCGTCATCGGTTCGCCTGGTAGCCCAACGATCGCCAGTGGGCCGCAGATGATCGCTTGGATTTCCGCCACCACAGTTTCTTGCCCCGTGCGCACCGTGGCGGCGGGCGTGAGCGGCAGGGTCACGTTGGTCCGGGCGACTTGCAGCGGCCCCGGTGACAGGCGCACGCTCGTCCGCGTGACCGTGCGTGCCTTCTGCGCGAGGCCGTTCGCCATCTCCGCCACCGCAGGCTCGCCTCGGCGCCATGGGTTAATGTCACCGCTGCAACCTTGGAGAAAAAGGCTTTCGCCACCGAGGGCCTCGGCAATCGCCTTCGCCGCCGCGCCCGGCCAATCCGCCGAGACCGCCGGATTCGTCGGGTAAATTGAGACCGCGTGGCACGCCATGGAGAAAAGCGAACCGATCAAAATATTTTCCAAATCGCGAAACGACACCAAGGTGAGCGTGCGATCCAGCGGGCCGAAGCTCGCGCCACCGGGCAGCACTTCGGGATTCCATTCCGGGTGATGCGGCGGAAATGCCGGAGCGGCCTTTGTCTCCGCCACGCCCCAGGCCGCTGTGCGCGGCCGGCGGTTGTGCATGAACTCCGCCGCCGTGATCCGCCCGATGGCGAGCGTCGCGGGACGCGCCGCTCCCGCCGCGCGTTGCGCCGCCTCGACGCTGCCAGCCAGCAGCCGATCCATCCAGCGCTTGAAGGGTGGAAATGCGTTTTGCGCCGGCATGTAGCGCAGCGCCCACCAGGTATCGCGTTCCTTGCCGCGGTGGTTGTCGCCGTAAACTGGCGCCCATGGGGCCGAGTGCGTGTGGCTCGCGTGCACAAAAATATTTTCCGGTGGCATCCGCAGCGCCGCGCCGACCGCATGGCGCACTTCGTCGCGCGCAGACTCCGAGACATCCACCAAATCCCACCGCAAAAGGACCGCCTTGGTGCGACCATCGTCCAGGACGAGAGCGTGGACGTTCAGGGTGTCCAGCACGCGGCCGTAGGGTTTTCCCGACACCCAGTTCAACACCGCGGGCTCCGGTGTGATATCGGCATGCGCCGCGCCGACGCGAAGCGTGATCGCCACCTCAGCCGCGTGACCAACCACCATCAAGCCGACAAAACAGATCAGAAAACGCATGAGGCAGGCCGGAGCCAACGAGGAGAGAAGTCGAGCACGGTCGGAGGAATTCGCCCGCCGTAAAGCGGGCTATTGAACCAGATAGGCCAGTAAATCCGCCATCGCCGGCGGGGAGATTGCAGACTCCAAACCCTCGGGCATCAGCGACAACGCCGAGCTCGTCAGCTTCGCGATATTTTGCCGCAGGATGATTTCATCAGGCGCACCGATGCGCTTCAGCGTAATGCTCGCCGCGTTTTCCTCGCCGATCATGCCGGCCAAGGAACCGCCGTCCTTCAACTCGACGACGTAGGCGAGATAGTTCGCGGCGACCTCACGGTTGGGATCGAGAATATGGAGCAGGAGTTTTTCTTTGTCCCAACCGCGGATCGTTTCGAGATTCGGCCCCAGCTCGACCCCGCGACCGGCAAATCGGTGACAAGCGGCACAGATGGTGTCGAAGACGGTGGACCCGCGCGCCGGGTCACCCGTGAGCGACAACACCGGCTGATATTTCGCGACCACCTCCGCGCGCGAGCCCGACAAAGTCTGACCGAATATTTTCCCCGCCCGCGCTTTGAGCGTGGCATCGGGATTGGCGAGAATCTGCGTGCGCCGCGCGGCGCTTACATGCGCGGCACTCACCGTCCCGGCTTCAATCGCGGCGAGAAGCGGGCCGATACGCTCGCGCCGGGCGAGGAGCGCTGCGAGCGCCTCCTCACGCAGCACCGGCGTGTAGGCGACCCAGGGCGCGAGCAAGGCTGTGGCTACGTCCGCGTGCGTGAACGTCGCGAGTGCTTTGACGGCTGCCATCTGCACGGCCTGCGCTTGGCTGGGCGTGAGGAGAGCGACGAGCGTCGGACGCGCGGCAACAAAATCCTCATAGGTCAACAACCGGATCGCATCGATTTTGGCGTCCATTGCAGACCGCGCCGAGCCGACCGTCGTCCGAGCTTCACTCAGCAATTCCGCCAATTTCCGCGCGATCGCCGAGCGTGGATCCGCCACTGCGGTGCGGAAATTTTTTCCGCCTTGCCGAAGCCCGTCGCCCAAACCGATCCAAAAGGAGTGCTGCATCGCGGGAACGCCGGGAGTGGCTAAAAACAAGGTTACCAAAGTGTCGAGCTGCGCGGCGTCATGATGAGCGCCGGCAACATACAGCAGCTGCCGAATCAGCTCGTTGCCGTCGTTGCCGGCGGGACGCTCCGGGTCCCCGAGCAGACGCGCAGCCACCTGGCCGCACTCCGACGGCGGCGCGCTCAACGCCGCCGCGCGCATCCACCGATCCCCAAAATCCTGCTTTAGGATCGTTGCCGCCGCGATTCGTGCTTCGTCACCCGCGACTCCCCCCACGGCGAAAGCGACCTGATAACGCACCCGAATTTCCGGATCTCGGGCGAGCGAGTAGATCCTCGTCCGCAGTTCAGCCGAGTCGCGCAAGCGCGGCGCGGCGAGCCGCACGGCGTGCTCACGCACACCCGCCGAGCGGTCGGCGAGCGCGCGCCCCAAATCTTCGTCGCGCAGCGCACCGAGTCCATCGAGCGCGTAGAGCGCGTGCAGGCGCGCGAGATCACTCGCACTTTTTTCCTGCAGCGTGCGGAGCGGTCCGATCGCAGCTTTATCCTGGCGCTCAAAGAGCAGGCGCTGCGCGGTATCGCGCCACCAGCCATTGGGGTTCTCCAGCGTGGCGACGAGTTCCGCGCTGGTGGCTGAACCGAGCCGCGGCGGGCGGGCCGCCTTGAAGCCGGGTGGGGTCAGGCGATAGATCCGCCCGCGGTCACGGCCACTGAGGAGATCGAGCTTCTCGCGAATGTCGTCCGGGATTGACCACGGGTGTTCGATGGTTTCGCGATACATGTCGACGACGTGGAGCGTGCCGTCCGGGGCATTGACGAAATTAACCGGTCGAAACCAAAGGTCAGTCGACGCCAGAAACTCGACGTCGCGATCCGCGTTTTCGATTTTGAAGGTCACCCCATCCTTCACGACCGTCTGCCGCTGCACCAAGTTGTTCGCGACCTCTGCGACGAAGGCCTGACCGCGATACTCCGCGGGATAGGCCGCGCCACGGTAGATCGTAATGCCGGCCGCCGACGTGAACACGCCACCGGCCACGAGTTCGCTGCGCGGCACGGCGTGATTTTCCGCGACCCAGCGTCGCGCGCGCAAATCCCGCCACGGCTCCAACGGACTGATCCGTTTCACCGGAAGCGAGTCACCCGACTCGCGCGCGTCGAAGACCGGATTCGGCACCGGCAGCAGCGGATTGCGCGCGACGAGCGTGCCGTCGTAGACGACGTGCTGTGCGGGATTGCGGATGTTGCAAAGGAAACGATTGCCCCAGTCGTCCATGCCCTGGCCGAAGCGCGCCCCGCCCGCGATCGCTTCGATGGTGCCGGACCGGGGATCGATGCGCAGATCGTTGCGCACGATTTTCAATGGACTCAGCTCGGGATGACGCAGGCTCGCGACGGTGCCGCCGTTGGTGCCGCCGGCAAACGTGATGCGGTTGTCGAGGCCCCAGAGCGGGGTGTTGATGACGGCCTGGATGTTGTATTTTCGGAACCCCGTGAAAATTTTCTCGCGCACGTCGGCGCGGTGAGCGCCGGTCGTGTCTTTAAGATACCAAATGTCGGGCGTCGCCGTAACGATGACGCCGCCTTGCCAGCAGGTGATGCCCGTAGGCCACGAAAGTCCGTCAGCGAAAATATAGCTCTCGTCAAAAATCCCATCGCCATCGCGGTCGATCAATTTGCGCACGCGTCCCACGGGAGCGTCGGTGGTGTTTTCCTTCCAAGCCTGATGCGTGGCGGCGTCGGTGTAGGGGTAGTCGACCATCTCGACGACATAGGCCGCGCCATTTTCGTCGTAGCACATCGCCACCGGACTCGCGACGAGCGGCTCCGCCGCAAGCAGGTCCATCGTGAACCCGTTTTTGACCCGGAAGCTTTTCGCTGCGGCGGCGGGCTCAACGGCGGAAACGGACGGAAACTTGTCCGCAGGCAACGGAAATTTTTCCGCCGCGGTGACGCAAACGGAGCCGGCGAGGGCAGTGAGGAAGGAGAAGATTTTTCGGAGCATCTGAAGTAGGGCGGATCTGTGACCCGCCCTTCGGAGACATTGAGCATTCGAACCACCGGCGGGTCAGGGACCCGCCCAACTTTCAGAACCGTCCGCTCACGCCCGCGACGACCTTGGCGACGACGATGCGGGTCTGGTTGGGGCGATCCTTGGAGCCGGCCCACGTCTCGGTGATGGGCGACTTGTTGAGATTCTCGACGTCGCAGAAAATCGCCGTGGAGCGAGTGAGATTGTAGCGGGTCTTGAGGTTCACCTGCAGCTTGGGCTCCTGATAGACGACGAGTGCGGGGTTGATGCTGTTGGTGATGAGATACTCGCTCCGCCAGACGGCATTGAGGCGGATATTTAGGCCGTGGCCGAGGTAGGTGAGTGCGACGTTGCCGGTCTTCGGCACGAAGCCCGCGACCTGCGTCGTCACCGTCGTGCCGCCGTAGTCGCCGCGCGTGAGCAGTCGCGTGTAGTTCGCGTAGAATCCAAGCCCGCGCCAGAACCCCGGCAAAAAGGTGAACTGCTGCTGGTAGGCGAGTTCGATGCCGCGATATTTGGCACTGCCGCCGTTGCGCGTCGTCGAGATGCGGTAGCCGACATACTGGCCGTCGAAGCCGTTATCCGCGCCGGACCCGACGAACTGGCTGCTGTCGGTAAACTGGAAGCCATCGATCTGTTTCATGAACACGCTCGCGGAGAGCTGACCCACGGGCTCGAAGTAATATTCCACCGTGGCGTCGAAGTTGTCGGAGTATTGCGGCTTGAGGCTGGAGTTGCGGATCGTGACGGTGCCCGCTGTCTCATTTACAGTGTCAGCCGGAATAATCGCATCGAACGAAGGACGGCCGATGCCCGAGGAGTAGCTGAGGCGCGAGACGAGGTTGCGCGTTGGCGTGTAGCGCAGATGCACCCCCGGAAACACGTCGCGGTAGGAGCCTTTGCGGTCGAGTCGGCGAATCACACCGCTGACGTTGACCGGCCCCTCGGCGTCAGTCTCGGTCTTCTCGATGCGCACGCCGCCGAGGATCGACAGCTGCGACCAGCGGACATTGCCCATGGCGTAGCCGGCGGTGACAGTCTCGGTAATGCCGCGGTCACCGTTGAGCATCGAGGTGGTGGTGAACGCGGTGTCCTCGCGCCAGAGATTCGGGAACAGCGCCTGATGGCGCGCGACGCCAAACGGATTCGCCCATGGCGGCTGGCGGTAGCCCTCGTTGGAGTCAGTCCACTTCGGCGTAGTGTCGAGGAACTGCCCGAGCGATCCGAGATCGTCGGCATTGTTCTGGATACCGTCCGCACCGGTGTAGTTGTAGCGCTTGGAATAGTTGTCGAGCTGGCGCTCCTGCTGGCGGATGACGCCGCCGATCTTCACGTAGGCGGGCACGCCGAGATTGAGGACCTTTTTCGCATTGAGCTTGGCGGTGCGCACCTCGTCCTCACCCATGCGGTCGCTTTGGGTAAGAAGCATCGTTCCGTAACTGGACAGGTCCATGAAGTCGGGACCCGAAGTGCGCGTGTATTTCGGCCACTTGAGGCTCTCGCGGCGATCGAGGGTAAAGCCGATGCCGGCGACGCGGTAGCTGACCGCCCCCTTGGGCCGCGACTGGAAATGTCGGCCGCTGGGCGCGTAGTCATAATAGGTCTCCGAATTGGAGAAGCTGAGGCCGTAATCAATTTCAAGCCCGGGAAAACGGTGGCGCACCGTCGGCACGAACTGATAAGTGCGACCGGATTTATCGTCGGCCGTGAGCGTGATGGCACTCGAGGAATTCGCGTTCGGCAGCACCTCTTCAAAGAAACTCGTGTAGCCGGGACGGAAGTTGGCGACGGCGGCAGTGGTGCCGAGGACCATGGCGCGTGTGTCGTTGGTCTCGTGAAACCAGTTGTAGGCGGTGTTGAAACTCAGGACGGTGTTTTCGCTCAATTTGTATTCGAGCTTGGCCCCGGTCGCGAGGCGCGTGCGGGGCGCACCGGCCGGGCGCGGCACAGTGATGTTCTGCGTGTAATAGGGCTCGACGGGAGCGGCCTGGTAGGTCGCGAGCGCCGCGGTATCACCACCCGGCTGCGAGTGGTAGGTGAAATTGAGCGAGACGCCGATGCGCTTCTCCGCGCCGAGGCGAGCCGCATAGGAAAAATTGAGCGAGGGACCGACGTTGGCAATCGGTTCGCGAAGCCAGTTGTCCGAGCGAGTGAAATATCCCGGCCGCCACACGCCACCGATCGAATAGAGAAAAACCCGCGGCTGGTTCCGATCAAAGGCGCTCTTCGAGACGATGTTCACATTGCCGCCGATGGAGTCGGCGTCCATGTCCGGCGTGGGAGCCTTGGTGACCTCGATGGTCTCGATGTTATTCAGCGAAGCTTGTTCAAACTCGAAGGTGCGGCCGGCCCCCGCAGACTGCGAACTCGCCATGCGATCGCCGTCCATTGTGACCGAGTTGAGCGCACCGTCGATGCCGCGAATCTGCACGGAGCGCACGTCGGCACCGACATAGACAGCGGTGATACCAGGGAGCTGCTGCAGGAAATCACCAATATTGCCGTCGGCGATGTTACCAAAGGAGTCGGAAGCGACGATGTTCTTCACGTTGAGGGCCTCGCGCTGCTTCGTGATCGCGGCGGCACCGCCCTCGCGCGGGCCGGAGACCGTGATCGGGTCGAGCTTGTAAATCGCGGAGTTCAACGCGACATCCTGTTTCAGGCGCGCGCCCGACCGCACATCGACCGACAAGCGCTCCGGCTCCAGGCCCGTGTAGCGCACGACGAGCGTGGTGAGGCCCAGGGGAAGGGTCAGCTCGTAACGCCCCTCACGATCGGTGAGCGCGGATTTACCGCTGCCTTCGACGGCCACCTCGGCCCCTTCCAGAAAAACGGAAGTAACGGCATTGCGCACCTGACCGGTCACAAAGCCGGTCGACTGGGCAGAGGCGGAGCAAACCGCAACCAGCAGGCCAACGAAGCCGGCGAAGCGATGGAACCAAAACGAGGCAATGGGTGTGGTCATGAGGGAATAGCTGTAAGCAGGGACAGTGCCTATGTAACCGTCAAGTTACTCTTGTCGGCACGCGTCCACGAAAAAACGCCGCCCCATGAAAACGCAAGAGAGAGATTGCGCGCCGCGCGCGCGTGACACCAGAGTCAGCCCATGAATCGACGCCGGTTTATGGGCGGTATCGCCGTCGCCGCCGTGGCTCCCGCATTGCCGGGGGCCGGCACGGCGGACTCCAACGCGCTCATCGACACCAACGTCTGGCTTGGCCACTGGCCCACGCGCCGCGCTTGGGCCGAAACTCCCGGGCAGCTCGCGGCGAAACTGCGCGGCCACGGCGTCACGTCAGCGTGGCTCGGGAGCTTCGACGCTGCGCTGCATAGCGACATCGCCGGAGTAAACGATCGTCTCGGCGAAGCGTGCGCACGGGAAGGAACCGGATTTTTCAGGGCCTTTGGCGCGGTCAACCCCACCCTGCCGGATTGGGAAGACGATATGCGGCGCTGCGCCGAGATCCATCACATGGCCGGAGTGCGCCTACTGCCCGGCTACCACGGCTACGGCCTCGACGATCCACGCTTCATGCGCCTTCTCGTGCTCGCAGCGCAACACCGCCTCCTCGTGCAAATCGCGATCACGATGGAGGACGAGCGTTCGCAAAATCCGACGCTCACGGCCGCACCGGTGAACGCCGCGCCCCTGCCAGACGTGCTCGAGAAAATCCCCAGCGCCCGCGTGATGCTGCTCAACGCGACCACGCGGCTTTTCGGCGCGAGCCTGCCTTTGCTGCAACGGCTCTCGCGCGCCGGCGTGCTCCTTGAGATCGCTACACTCGAGGGCGTCGCTGGGATCGAGCAGTTGCTCACCCGCGCCCCGGCCGCGCGGGTGTGCTTCGGCTCGCATGCGCCCTATTTCTATTTCGACTCCGCGTGGCTGAAACTGCAGGAATCGGCTCTTTCGCGCGCCCAACTCGCCGCCATTCGCCAGGAGCACGCGCGTGCCGCTCTCGCATGAACCGTCGCGCGTTTTTCCAAGCCGGCACTCTCGCCGCCGCCGCCCCACTGACCACCCGCCCCGCCGACCGCGAACTGGGTAAGCTCGGCATCTGGGACATCCACGCGCACGTCGGCACCCCGGGCGCCACACCCGCACACCGCATGGAGGCGCTGGTGAAGATCGCCGACCGCGTCGGCGTGGAGCGGCTCTGTATCTGCATGAGCCCGCCGTGGCACTACGAACCGACACCCGAGCAATTCCGCCGGAGCAACGACGACGTGCTGGCTATCCTCAAGGAATGGAACTCGCGGGCGTTCGGCCTCGTTTACCTTAACCCACAGCATACCCGCGAGAGCCTCGACGAACTTGAACGCTGTGTCGCAAACGGCCCGATGATTGGCGTCAAACTCTGGGTCGGACTGCACTGCAACGCTCCGCAACTCGACCCAATCGTGTCCCGCGCGCGGGAACTCGACGCCCTCATTCTCCAGCACACGTGGATCAAGCAGCGGGGGAAAGGCAATCTGCCCGGGGAATCCACGCCCATGGATCTCGCTGAACTCTCGGCCCGGCATCCCGGTTTCAACATGGTGTGCGGCCACACCGGCGGCGGCGACTGGGCGCTCGGTATCCGCGCGATTCGCAGCCGCCCCGAGCTCCACGCCGATCTAGGCGGCGGCGATCCGGTTTATGGCGAAGTCGAGATGGCCGTGCGCGAACTGGGCGCCCACCGAGTGCTCTACGGCAGCGATGTGAACGGTCGCAGCTTCGCCTCGCAGATCGGTCGCGTGGTCGGTGCGGATATTTCTAACGCCGACAAAAAACTTATCCTGCGCGACAATCTGCGCCGCCTGCTCGCACCGGCGTTAAGGCGCAAGGGCATCAACGTGTGATGCCTTCGCATTCGTATCCGTATTTACCCATGAACCTCCCCCACCTCGCTAGATTTCTCGTCTTCTCCGCACTGCCGCTCTTCGCCGCCGCCCCACCTACCCTGAGCGCGACGAATGCGCGCCTACCGAACATTGTCCTGATCTTCACCGACGATCAGGGCTATGGTGATGTGGGAGTCTATGGGGCGAAGGGTTACACGACGCCAAACTTGGACGGACTCGCGCGCGACGGCGTGAAGTTTACCAACTTCCACGTCGCCCAAGCCGTGTGCTCCGCGTCGCGCACGGGGCTGCTCACGGGTTGTTATCCCAATCGACTTGGCATCCACGGTGCACTCGGACCCAGCTCGAACCATGGCATCAATGCCAGTGAGACCACGATCGCGGAGATGCTCAAGGCGCGCGGCTACGCGACCGGTATGGCGGGCAAATGGCACCTCGGGCACCGCGAGCCGTTTCTGCCGAATCGCCACGGCTTCGACGAATCCTTTGGTCTCCCCTACTCCAACGACATGTGGCCGTTTCACCCCGAAGCGAAACCCGGCGCCTACCCTTCGCTGCCGCTTTACGAAAACGGCAAGATCATCGACGCCGAGATTACGCCGGAAAAAATGCGCAACCTCACGACCTGGTATACGGAACGCGCCGTGTCATTCATCGAGCGCAACAAGGCGCAGCCGTTTTTCTTCTACCTCGCCCATGCCATGCCGCACGTGCCGCTCGCCGTAAGCGACAAGTTCAAGGGGAAGTCGCAAAACGGCCTCTACGGCGACGTCATCATGGAGATCGATTGGTCGGTCGGCGAGGTGCTGCGGGCCCTAAAGCAGCACGGGCTCGAACGTGACACGCTTGTCATCTTCACGAGCGACAACGGCCCGTGGCTCAGCTACGGCACGCACGCCGGCAGCGCCGGGCCGTTGCGCGAGGGCAAGGGCACGTCGTGGGAAGGTGGCACGCGCGTGCCCTGTCTGATGCGCTGGCCCGGCCGAATTCCCGCCCACGCAACGAGCGACGACTACCTCATGACCATCGATCTGCTGCCGACCTTTGCCGCCATCACGGGCGCAAAGCTTCCCAGCCTTCCGATCGATGGCGTCGATGTGTGGCCGTTGCTCTCCCGTCAGCCCGGAGCAAAAAATCCGCACGACGGCTACGGGATTTGGTATGCGCAGAACGAGCTGCAAGCCGTCGTCAGTGGCGACGGCCGCTGGAAACTGATCCTACCGCATACCTTTCGCACTCTCGCTGGACGACCCGGCGGGCGTGATGGCATCCCGGCGAAATACGAAAACACCAAGAACGAGTCGCCGAAGCTCTATGATTTGCGCGCCGACCTCGGTGAAACCCAAAACCTTGCGGCCTCGCATCCTGACGAAGTGCAGCGACTGCTTTTGTTTGCCGAGAAATGCCGCGACGAACTCGGCGACACGCTCACACAGCGAATCGGGAAAGGCACGCGCGAGCCCGGACGTGTCAGCGACGCGAAAGGGAAAGCCAAGTAAGCGCCGTCGAGGTCGAGCGCGCCGAGCGCAGCTCAGTTTTTTGCCGGAGTAGATCCGGAGTTCCGGTTCGTCCGCGCCCTTTCCGGAAAGGGCGCGCCAGACCCACGCCCCTGTTTGCACGTAACTGATACCAGTCGCCCGTGAAACTCAGACTTTCACGTTGTAGACCCCGCCCGCTGAGCGGGTGCCCGGCCACCGGCCGGGCCTGCAATCCAATTGTCACGGGACGTTGGTGGGAGGTGCGCGCAAGCGCTCCAAGCCTCGAATTTTGAAAAGCGAGCCAGACTATACGGGAAGCAAGGGGCCCTGCGTATACGAAGGCTGGCGAAATCTCGTCACGGTAGTGGAGGTTTGGCGGGGTAATCCGTTAGTGTTCTCGCGGCACGGGCGGATAAGGAATCTGCGCGTTCCCACTGACCACGGCCTGGGCAGACGTGTATTCATCTTCGTTTTACGCCATGGAAACTTGAGGTTTCGCCTTTGGTGCAATTCAAAGGCATCATGTCAAAGCGCCTCGTTGGACTCGTGTTCGCCGTAGTTGGAATCTGCGTCGCGCAAGCCCAGCAGATTACAGTCTACAGTAGCGGAAATGTGACGGTTGGCACTTCGCGCCAGCTCACGGCCTATGTGCCGCTGAGTCCCAACACGGTTGCATGGTCGGTCAACGGAGTGGCCGGCGGCGATGCCACCTACGGCACAGTATCGACGGCCGGCCTCTACAAGGCCCCCGCGTCCATTCCGACCGCCAATACAGTTTCGGTCCGCGCCACGAGCACGGCCTACCCGAACAAATCAAATGCCGTATCGCTCAAGCTCACGCAGCCAACGGTGCAGCTTTGGAGCACATCGCCACGGACCGTGCCCGTCGGTGATTTCACGATCGCTCTCAATGGCGCCAATTTTCACGCGGGTTCGGTCGTAAAGTTGGGCGACGTCGCTCTTGCCACGACCCTGATCTCATCCACCGGGCTGCGTGCCACCGGGACGGCTCTCCCCGCTCAGGCGGGCAGCAACGTTCCGATTACCGTCGTCAATTCAGGGCTCGGCGGGACGACCAGTTCTCCCGTGATGCTTGCAATAACCGCGTCACCCGTCGTGGCCGTGAGCGTGACGCCCGAAAATGCAGGCGTCGCCGTCGGCACCACTCGCAACTTCACCGCGACGGTCACGGGCAGTTCTGAATTAGCCGTCACGTGGGCCGTGAACGGGATGGCCGGTGGCAACGCCACCGTCGGCACGATCTCCAGCCAAGGCGTTTTTACCGCACCCAACGCGCAGCCGCCGGCGCCCTCAACCGTGACCATTCAGGCCACGAGCATAGCAATTTCGAGCGCCGTCGGCGCCGCTATCGTGACGGTGCTTCCGCCTCCCCCACCGCCACCCGTGAGCATCGCCGTGGCACCTTCCGCGCTATCGCTCACAACGGGCACCTCGCAGCAATTTTCTGCTACAGTTACGGGCGCGGCAAACCCGGCGGTCACATGGAGCGTGAACAACATCCCCGGCGGAAATTCCACCGTCGGCACGATTAGCGAGTCAGGTCTCTACACCGCTCCCGCTGCCGTGCCGAATCCCTCCGGCCTGAGTATTCAGGCCACCAGCGTGGCTGATTCCACGGCAAGCGCCGTCGCGAACATTGCCATCACTCCCGCACCGGGCGGCGGCGGCAGCCAAGGCACCGCCAATCTCGCGGCGGGCCGTTTCCTCGAGCAGGCCGCCTACGGGCCGACCCCGGCCGAGTTGGCCCGCGTGAAAATGATCGGTGTGACTGCGTGGCTCGACGAGCAATTTGCCATGCCCGAAACACCGATCTCGAACCCCGGCGCCATGAACATGGGAACCGTGCGGGCCGAGTATCTCGGCCGCCTGTCGTCGGCTCCCGACCAACTCCGGCAGCGTGTCGCCGCTGCGCTCAGCCAAATCATCGTCATCTCGGCCAACAAGAACATCTACCCCGATGAGATTGTGCCCTACCTGCAGATCCTCAGTCGAAACGCGTTCGGCAACTATCGCACTCTGCTCGACGAAATCGCCCACAGCTCGCAGATGGGAAAATATCTCGATCTCGCGAACAGCAACAAACCCACCGCCGGCAGCGCGGCCAACGAAAACTTCGCCCGCGAGCTCATGCAGCTCTTCACCATCGGTCTCTACCAACTCAATCCCGACGGCACGCGCCAACTCGACGGGCTGGGCAATCCCATCCGCGCCTACGATCAGACCACCGTGCAACAGGTCGCACTCGCGCTCACCGGCTGGACGTTCCCCGGCCCCGGGGACAACAATTGGGAGAATTTTTCCGGTCCACTCGTGGCGCGGCCGACAAATCACGACACGCGGGCGAAAACATTGATCGGTGCCACTCTCCCCGCCGGCCAATCGGCGGAAGCCGACATGGCCGGAACGCTGGATTGGCTATTCAACCACCAGAACATCGCGCCGTTCATCTCGACCCGCCTGATTCGCTTCATCGTGAAGAGCAATCCGACGCCCGCCTATGTCGCGCGCGTTTCGGCCGTGTTCGTCGACAACGGTGCCGGCATGCGCGGTGACCTGCGGGCCGTGGTCCGTGCGATTCTCACTGACGCGGAGGCTCGCGCCGATGTCGCGACCGCTGACAGTGGCCGCCTCAAAGATCCTATCTATCACGCCGCGGCGTTCGTGCGCGCGCTTGGCGGCGCGATCTCGGCGACCAACCAGCAGGCGTGGACGTTTTCTCTCATGGGCCAGATGCCGCTCACCCCGAGTTCGGTGTTTGGCTTCTATTCGCCGCTTTTCCGTATCCCTCGCTCCACGCTCAACGGTCCCGAATTCCAAATCTACGGGCCCACCGAAGCCGTGCTGCGCGGCAATCTTTTCTGGCAGATACTTTCAAACCCAGGCGCGGATTTCCCCGTCAACATCGCGCCGTTCGTCAGTCTCGCGGGCAACACCGTCGCGCTCATCGACGCCGTTGACCAGACGCTCCTCTACGGCCGGATGCCGCCGGAGATGCGCCAGAGTCTGGCCAACGCGATCAATGCCCAGGGCGACGATGTCAGTAAGGCCCGCACCGCCATTCACCTCACCGCGCTCTCCGGCTTTTACGACGTCCAGTATTAATTTCGAACAAACAATCTGAGCACCTCGCGTTGAGTGCCGAGTGACGAAACCAGCCGTCGACCCGCGCCTCCGTCCGAACTCCCAGCCCGCAACTCGCACCGCTCAACTTCGCGCTCTTCCCATGCAACACGCCTCCTTTATTTCTCGCCGGAATTTTCTCCAGAAAACCACGATGCTCGCCACCGCGACCGGGCTCGGCCGGATCGGAGTATTGAATGCCCGCGCGCAGGCCGTCCCGTCCAGCCCGTCCGACTACAAGGCGCTCGTCTGCGTCTT
>JANOAF010000637.1:0-4729 GCA_031411015.1 Opitutaceae bacterium
CTCAACCATGCCGAGTGGTTTTTCAGCGACCGCGTGAGCGCCGTCCAACACCACGGCCAACTCGAAAAAAAATGGGTCGCTCCGGGCGCCGCGTCCACCGTGGCGAAACTCGAAGTGGTCGAACACCTGCGCCGCGCGCACGGCGCGAAGGGCCTCGTCGGCGAATTTCAGATCGAAGAAACGCAGTGCACCGTGGGCTTCAAGGGCCCGGGCTACACCGCCGACGCCACGATCGATCGCGCGACGGGTGCCTACGAGTTCTCGGAAACACGGATGGGATTCATCGCCATCATCAACGATCTCCACAAGGGCCGCGACACCGGCCCGGGTTGGTCGCTCGTCGTCGATCTCTCGGCGGTGCTGATGATCCTCGTGTCGTTGAGCGGGCTCGTGCTGATCTATTTTGTGAAGCGGCGGTTCGTCACCGGAATCGTCATGGTCGGGCTCGGCACGGTGGCGAGTTACCTCGCCTACCTCTGGCTCGTGCCGTGAGCGCTCACGCGAGCGACTCGCGCGGCAGCCCGGAAAAATCGATCTCGCCCGGCACGCCGAACGGTGCGGCGTTCACGGAGCCGAGGGCGAGCCGGCCCTCGCGGACATCGAGCCGCGGCCACGAATCGCCCCCCACCGCCGAATGGACATAAAGATCGCCGTGGTGGGCGAGCGCGTGCCGTTGCAGCGCGGCGGGAAACTGCGCGAGGCCCGCGAAGTAGTGGTGGCCGTTGCGCTCCACGCTCGTCACGCCCAACGCCGCCTGCGCGGCGAGATCCTGGAGCGTCGAGATCGGGCCGACGTTGCCGAGGTCTTCGCCACTCAACACCGCGGGTAACCCTGCCGCGCGCCGCTGCGCGAGCAGTCCCGCGTTGATCACGCTTTTGAAGACGCCCTTGCAGTTCTTATGGCTCGTGCCCGCGTAGCCGAGCGCGAGCGCGGTCGGCAGGCTGGCGAGCTCCGCGTCGCTTTCGTCGATGATGATCAGCGGGCGGTCCGCCCAGGCCCGAGCGAGTTCCCCGATTGACGGCTCCAGCGCGACGCTGCGATGCCACGGCTGCTCGACATACAGGAGGCGCGACCAAAACTCCCGCAGCGCCGGCAGCGCCCGGAGCTCGCGATAGTAGGCCGCAAACGCCGCCACGTCGTGAAAGCTCTCGTTGCCATCGAGCGAGAACGCGTAGTCGTCGCCGCATTCTGCGCCGAGGAGCGCCGCCATGCGCACGAGCCGGTCGCGGTCTCGCGCGGGCTCGCCGTTGATTTTAATTTTGAAATGCCGCAGCCCGTAGAAACGGATACACGCGTCGAGCGTCTGCGGCAGCCCGTCGTCCACGCGCTCCGCCTCCGGCAAATCGCCCGCCGTGATCGGATCAGACAGACCGACCGTGTGACGGGCAAAGACCGTCGCGGGCGGCACGGCCGGCAAGTAATCGCGCGGCGCTACACCCGCGAGCGCCGGCTGCACTACGCCAAGATCGATCCCGAGGAGATTTTCGCGCAGCGCCGCCACGAGCGAAGCCCCGCGCTTTCGACACACCGCGTGAATGAGCGCTCGCTCCACGAACGAGGTGCCGAAGTTCGCGAGGAGCGGAGGGATTTTTTCCGCCGTGGCCCACGCCATCTGCTCCGCGTAAAGCTCGCGCCAGAACGTAAACGGCGTCGCCGCGCGAATCGCACGCGCGTGTCGCATCGCTGCGCGGATCACACGCAGCATCTCGTCGATTTCATCGGCGAGCCCGCGCGCCGGATCTTTGGTGAACCATTTCGGCGGCAGGAGATCGGCGGCGAGACCGGTTTCAATTTTGCCCTCAACATCGAACGTGAGGCGCGCGATGAGTTGCGGGACGTCCGTCATCGTCGCAATGCCGTAGCGGAACGGCATCCGCGCGTGCAGCTCAAGGCGGAAGAGTTCGGCGGAACGGAGGGTGATCATGGCGACGATGCCACTCCGGCCAGTAGGGCGGGTCTGTGACCCGCCATCGTCCTGCTTTCAACGTTCGATTCGGAGGGCGGGTCACAGACCCGCCCTGCTGCCAGACCAGTCCCTCGGATGTTCATGTGCGCGGCACCGCCAGCGCCTCGTAATGCGGCAGCGGCGCGAAGATGCCACCACTCCGCGCGTAATAGTCGGCATCGAGTTCGAAGACGCCGCGCTTCGTCGTGGCCCACGGCGCATCGGGCGCGGGATGGTGGCGGCGCATCGCGTCCCAATTCCGATAATTCTGGTGGCCGTTGGTCTCGAGCAAGCCGAGGCCGAGGCCGGGAAACGGCGCGAGCCGCGCGGCGACGTTCTTGTTCCACTCGACGAGCAGCGGGCTCACGGTGAGGTCCGCACAGAAACACGGCACGCCGCGCTCGTGCGCGAGCTGCGCGATCTTGAGCGACATGCTGAAAGTCTTCGCGATCGGTTTCAGCGCGATCGCGGTGTAGCCCATCTGGATTCGTTTCAGCGCGTCGGCGTCGGTGTGCGCGCTCTCGTCGGCGGCGACGCGCGCGGGGATGTCGCGGATGTCGATTTCCAGCTCCTCGGGAAACGGCTCCTCCAGCAGCGCGATTTGGTCGAAGGCGCCGATGGCGTGGGCGTGGTCGAGGAGGCGGAGCAGCGTGTCCTTGGATTCGTAGCGGCCGTTGGCGTCGAAATAATACGGCAGCTTCCCGCTCGCGGAATACGGTGTGCGCGCGTGGCCGATGGCCGCGTGGATCGCGGTGAGGCGCGCCTTGTCCTTTTCGAGCATCTCGGCCTGCGTCCCGGGCTGGCCGATTTTGATTTTCATGAAGAAGTAGCCCGCCTCGACGGCCGCCTTCATTTCCTCAATTGGAATCCCGTAAGCCATGAGCGGGATGCTCGCGACCTTCGCGTGCCGCGTCGCGAGGGCGGGGCGATACGCGGCGGGAATGAGATCGTCGAAATTCGTGATGCCGTTTTCCGCCGCGAAGAGCCGCCACACCGCGAAATCGACCCCGACGAGCGCGTTGAGCGCGAAGGTCTCGCGCAGCGCGGCGTGGCCCGTGATTTTTTTCGCGTAGGCCAACACGTCGTGCCGGATCGATTCGAGCAACGCGACCGGGTCGGTGAACGTGCGGCCCTTGAGCAATTGGAGCGCATGCTCGGTGACGGCATACATGAGCGCGTTGCCGCCGCTCTCGCTGTGCCCGGCAAACACGTGCGCATCGCTCCACAACACGCCCTGCGTGCAGAGCCCGACCCCGCGCTGCCCGGTCGCGCTTTCGAGCGACGCGACGCTCTGCCAGATCTCCGACTGGTAGCCGCCCTTGAAGCCAAACGGCCGCACGAGCGGTTCGCGCTCAAAGTTGGACCCGACGCGGGCAATCGTGATGGAGCGAGGTGAGGTCATGGAGCGAAGGACGCAAGTTTTGCAAAGGAAGGCCGGGAAGGTCGGAAAGAAATTCTTCCCGTTCTTCCCGGCCTTTCTCTTCTGTTCTCAAACCATCCCGTTTTTCGCCATGGCGGCTTTCAACACGGCGAGGTCCTTCTTCATCGCGGGGACAAACTGCTCAATCTGTTCGGCCTTGGTGAGTGGCTTCGGATTCCTTTCGAACGGCGCATACTCCAGGTGCATCGACATCGGGCCGCTGATTTTCAGTTCCTTCAGGAGTTTGATATACGCGTCCAATGGCACGATGCCTTCGCCGAGGGGCGTGTTTTCGACTGCGGCCTTGCCGGGCGATTGGGCCCACTTGGAATCCTTCATGTCGGTGCAGCGGATCCACGGTGCGAGCAAACGGATCGCGACGGGCCAAGATTGGCCGCCTTCGCAGACGCCGTGGCGGATGTCATACTGCACGCCGATCGCGCGGGGATCGAGGTCCTTGAGCAGGAAATGAAGATCCCACACCGCACTGCCGACGCGCGTGCCCGTGTGGTTTTGGATCGCACCATGGATGCCGAGGCTGGCGTTGAGCGCCGCGAGTTCCTTGAAGTCGGGTTGCAGTTTTTCCAGAGTGCCGACGACGCCGAGTTTGGCGTCGTAATTCCAAACCCCGAGGCGATAGCACTTCACGCCGGCTTTTGCCGCCGCCCGCAGGAGTTTTTCGGTATGCGGTTCGCGCACGCTGGTGATGTCGGTCGTGATCATCTCGACCTTGAGGCCGGCGGCGTGCGCGGCTTCGACGGCGCGCGGCAGATCCTCCGTGACTTTTTCCGGCAACACATGGCCTTGGGCCTTGCGCACGGTGTAATCGATGCCGCCGTAACCGCTGTCCGCGATCACCTTCGCCGTCTCCGCATACGACAGCTGGTGCAGGGGTTTCGAAAACACGTGAATGACCGTCGGTCCGGCGGGTGCGGACGGCATCGCGGGCTTTTTTTCTGCGGCGGAGGCGGACGCGGCGGCACCCACGAGCGGTAGTGCGGCACTCGCGAGCGCGAGGCGGGAAACGAAATCACGGCGCGAGACCGGTGAGGGCGAGGAAGCGGAGTTCATAGGGAAGCGAGGGGGTGAGGTTGAAAGTCAGGCAGCGGGCGGGCGGATGCGCCAGTGAGAACTGCGCGGAGGGCACTGGCGCGAGCGGTCTATCTTTGGCGCATTCAAAATGCCTTCGGCGTAGGCCAGCGCGGTTCCGCGCGCGCAATCCTCGCTCACATGCGAGCTGGGCTAAGCCGGAATTGTGCCGTCGGAACTACCCACGAAACACCCCAAAGGCACGAAAGGAAGGCGTCGCAGATCCAAATTTTCAAGCTATGCGCACAAGACAGTGATCGCATCTCGGATGAATC
>JANOAF010000638.1:0-2314 GCA_031411015.1 Opitutaceae bacterium
GGCAGGGCCTGGAGGCGGCCCTCGTCGAGTGCGGTGATCCCTGCGGTGACGCCGAGCTGCGCTACGACTTCACCGAAATCGCCGGGCAACGCGCGCGGCCAGCAGAGCGCGTTGACGCCGCCGGCGAAGGGCGTCGCGACGAGTTCGTCGAAACTCTGCACGACCTTTATGCGGTCGTAGCCGGGCGGCGGCGTGAAATTCGGTGGGGGCGAGAGCATGCAGATTATTCGGACGCGTTCACGGCGTGGGCGAGGGCGAGCTGCCGGCGCTCGACGCAGCGGCGCCCGAACCGAAAATCCGCCGCCGCTTGGGGCCGATGCGGACGGGGAGGGCAGCGCGCGGAGACGGAGCGCGCTGGCCGTGGCGGCGGATGCCGAGACGCGCAGCCTCGGCGACGAAGCGGAGCTGCACATCCTGCATGCGTTGAAAAAGTCCGAGCAATTGCTCCGGCAGTGGATAGTGGTCGAGCCCGGAGCGATCAAGCGCGAGGAGGAGTTCGTGGGTGGCCTCGAGCGTCGAGAGGCAGCCGGGCTCCGGCTGGCGCTTGATCACGTAGCGGCTCGGCGCCGCGTTCGAAAACATGATGCGCGGCAGGCGTCGCAGACTGGCACTGTCGCGCCACATGTGCCGCACGAGCCGCCACGTGCCATCGAGTAAAAATACCACGAGCCGGCGACCGCCGCAGTCACTCGCGTGCAGCTCGCCCTTGGAGAGATCGCGGGCGTCGCGTGTCGGATAAAGCAGCACGGGGAAATTCTTCGGATCGTTGATCAGCTCCTGCACGGCTTCGTGTTCGTCGAACCCGACGCCCATGTAGAGTTCGCTGTCGGCGAGACAGAGGTGCGTCAGCCGGCCGGTCGCCGCCTTTGCGCGCTTGAATTCGTCGGGGTGCAGGAGGAACACAAATTTAGTGCGTGTCGCCATGGGCGTGATCGAGCTGCACCAGCACATCGGCTGCGGCCAGAAACAACGGTAGCACATCGGGCGACTCATGAGCGGCGCACGATTGTGACCGTCATCAATCATGACCAGAGGCAAAATCCACCCGCGCAGAACGGTAGGCTTGTCACATGCATCCCGCGGCGCCAGACCCGCGGGGCCCTCTCCGTGAGTTTCCATCGCCCCGACACCGACCGTTGGTTCTCCGAGCACGTGTTGCCCCACGAGCCGATGCTCCGCGCGTGGCTGCGGGGGCGATTTCCGTCCTTGAGCGACCCTGACGATCTCGTGCAGGAAACTTTCGCGCGGGTGGTGGAGGCACAGCGAAGCGCCCCGATCGCCACGGCGAAAGCGTTTTTGTTCACGACCGCGCGCAACCTCGCCATCGATCGCGTCCGCCGGGATCAAATAATCGGCATCGAGCCTCTAACGGAAATCGAGCGACTGTCCGTCTTTGAGGATGTGCCCGGTGTGTCCGAGACGGTCGGACGCCGCCAGGAGCTCGAACTCTTGACCCAAGCCATCCAATCCCTTCCCGAACGCTGCCGCCAAGTGCTGACGCTGCGGAAAATCTACGGTCTCTCGCAGCGGGAGATCGCCGCGCGGCTCGGCATCTCCGAGCACACCGTCGAGGCGCAGGTGGGAAATGGCATGCGCAAATGCGCCGAGTTTCTCGCGCGGCATGGTTTGCCGTAAACGTGCCGCATGGCCTCCGCACCGCAGTCGCAGGATGATTCCACGGGCCTCGAGGCCATCGCCTCGGCGTGGCTGGCGCGTCGCGACCGAGGGCTGACGGCGGCCGAGCAGGACGAATATCTCGACTGGCTGCGTGCCGATCCGCGCCACGCGCACGCGGTGGCGTTTCTCGAAAAAACCTGGGGCACGCTCGACGTGCTCGCGGAGTGGCGGCCGGCGCACAGCGCACGGCCCAATCCCGATCTGCTGGCGCAACCGCGCTCGCGCCGCTGGGGAAAGCGCCTCCGCTGGCCCGTTGCGGTTGGAGCGATTGCCGCCGCGGCGGCGGTGGCGCTGCTGGCGTTGCATGTCGGGCAGGCAGAGCGCGGGCCGTCGATTCGCGTGATTCCATCGCCGGAGCGTCTCACGCTGGCCGATGGCTCGGTGGTCGAACTCAATCACGGGGGGAAAATCGCGACTGATTTTACCGCGGAAATTCGCCGCGTGCGGCTGGTGCGCGGCGAGGCGCATTTCACGGTCACGAAAAATCCCGCGCGCCCCTTTATCGTCGAAGCCGGCGGCGTTGCCGTGCGCGCGGTCGGCACCGCGTTCGGCGTGCGCCAGACCGGCGGTGCGGTCGAGGTGCTCGTCACGGAAGGCAAAGTCGCCCTCTCCGGGGTGGAGCGCGTTGACCCCAACG
>JANOAF010000639.1:0-4016 GCA_031411015.1 Opitutaceae bacterium
CGCAGGTTGCTGGTCCGCTGGGAAAAGAAACTGACGAACTTCGTCGGCTTTACCCTTCTCGGTTGTCTTAGCCTGCTTCTTCAGAGACTTACCCACATTTGACTGGGAGACTTACACAATGCATTTGTCGGATAGGTTCTACCCGCCATCGGAGGACTGTGACCACGGCTTCGAACAACTCGGGCGCCACAATTCGCCTCGACATCCTTCGCGCGCTCTGTCATTTTGCATCCGCACCTTTTCCACGGTGCTGTGTTTTCCCTTCGGCGCGACACCGCGATGGTGCTCTGCCGGGCTGAACCGAAGACAGCGCGCTTCACCTCAACCATAGGAACTTCTCATGAAAACCCTCCTCGCACGGGCGTTCGCCCTGCTCCTCCTCGTCACCCTCACGGCGCTCCACGCGGAGGTGCCGCACCTCATCAACTATCAGGGCCGGCTCGTCGTCGGCACGGTGAACTTCAACGGCACCGGTCAGTTCAAGTTCGCCTTGGTCAATGCCGCGGGCACCACCACGTACTGGAGCAATGACGGCACCAGCACCGCGGGCTCGGAGCCGACTTCGGCCGTTTCCGTCCCCGTGGTGGACGGCCTCTACTCCGTGATCCTCGGCGACAACTCGATGACCCCTATCCTCACGCAAGCGCTCGAGGTTCGCGACATATACCTGCGCGCGTGGGTTGACGACGGCACGCACCTCTCGCAGCGTCTCGCGCCCGACCAGCGCCTCACCGCGGTTCCCTGGGCGATCATCGCCGGCACGGTGCCCGACGGCACGATCGGCGCGGCGAAAATCGACAGCACGACCGTGCAGCGGCGCGTCACCGGCGTGGCACCGGCGGGAAGTTTCATCACCGGCATCAACGCCGACGGCACGGTGACGAGCGCGCTCGACAACGCGGGCGCGCTTACCGGCGTGACTGCGGGCATGGGCCTCGCCGGTGGCGGCACGACCGGCAACGTGACGCTGAGCATCGCCGACGGCGGCGTGACCAACGCGAAGATCGGGAATAACGCGGTGGGAAATGCCAACATTGCCCCCAACGCCGTGGACGAACCACAGATCGCCAACGGTGCGGTGACCCTTCTAAAATTGGGCCCGAACTCCGTGAACGGAGCCAGGATTGTTCAAGCCGCGGTCGATACATTTCAACTAGCCAATTTGGGTGTGACGACCATCAAGATCGCGGATAACGCGGTGACGGAGGGCAAAATCCTCAATGGCGCGGTGACGGCGGACAAAATACTGAATCTCTCGGTGACTAACGAGAAGATCGCCGTGGGCGCGGTGGATACGCTCGAACTCAAAACTGACGCAGTGACCACGGAAAAAATCGCCGATGGCGCGGTGACGAACGCGAAGATCGGCGTGCATGCGGTGGATTTCCTCGAACTCAAAGACGGCGCGGTGCTTGGAGACATTATCGCCAATAGCGGTGTGACGGGGGCGAAACTGGTCGTGCCGCTCGCCCTCAGCGGCGCGAGCACTTTTGACATCGGAATCCTGTCCGCCGAAAACACGACCGTCGGCGACGGCTTGCGTGGCATAAGCGCGACCGGGCGCGGCGTCTTCGGAATGAGCACTACTTTCGACCCCGGCGGAACTTTGGACCGCGCCGGTGTCCGGGGCGTCAGCACCGCAGACCCCGGAAAAGGGGTTTATGGAAGTGCGAGCGTTGGATCTTCGTCCGTCGGCGTGGTGGGTGACAGCATGACCGGGGATGGTGTCTTTGGTGAGAGTAAGGCGACGAATTCGTTCAGCTACGGCGTTCACGGCACGAGTATGGGTGGTGCCGGCGTGAAAGGCGACACCACGAAACCCGACGGTGCGGGAGTTCTTGGCAAAAATGACACCGGACCCGCCTCGGCGGGTGTGATCGGAAATAGCGTTCCCGGCACTGGCGTATTCGGCACCAGCGGCGCGAGCGGATTAACCTCCCCGCCTGTGCTCACCGGCCTTGCGGCAATCCACGGCTGGAGTTTCAAACCCACCGGCTTCGGCGTGTATGGCAAAGCCGACGCAACCGCGAGCGCCGCAGGGGTCGTCGGATCGAGCACCGCAGGCACCGGCGTGTTTGGATTTGCCGGAGCGGGATCTCCGACGCCGGGGAGTTTTCCCATTGGCGGCGTCTCGGGCATCTCCTCCTCCGCCGCCCCCGGGGTTTTCGGTGCCAACACCGGCGGCGGCCTCGCCGCCAAATTCGCGGGTGGTGTCACAATCGTCGGAACGCTTGGTGTTTTCGACAATGTCACTATCAGTGGAGGTAAAGACCTTACTGTCACGGGCAACCTATTTGTCGATGGCACCAAGGCGTTCAAGATCGATCACCCGCTGGATCCCGCTAACAAATACTTGCTCCACTCGTGCGTCGAGTCGCCGGACATGATGAACATCTACAACGGCAACATCACGACCGATGCAAATGGCGATGCCACCGTCGCGATGCCCGATTGGTTCGAGGCGCTCAATCGCGACTTCCGCTACCAGCTCACCGTCATCGGACAGTTCGCGCAGGCGATCGTGGCCGATGAAATGAAGGAGCGGCGCTTCACGATCAAGACCGACAAGCCGAACGTGAAGGTGTCCTGGCAGGTCACCGGCATTCGGCACGATGCCTTCGCCGACGCGCACCGCTTGGTGGTCGAAGTGGACAAAATCGGCGCGGAACGCGGGCATTTCCTTTATCCCGAGACTGCGGTCGGTGTCGCCGTTTCCAAATAATCCGCCATGAAAACCGCCGCTCTTTTTCTCGCGCTCCTCGCCACCGCCGCGCACGCCGGCCCGCGCACGAGTGCGAGCTACACCATCGCCACTGAGACTGCGGATGCGGGCGGCAGGCGCTCCACGAGCGCGAGCTACAAGAATGACAGCAGCACAGGTGGCGTCACCGGCATCTCCACCATCGCCTCGCCCGCCGAGACTGCGAAGCAAGGCTACATCGGCCAGCTCTACGACGTGACCGGCCTCGTGGTGAATTCCGCCGCGCTGACCGTGAACGAAACCGCCACGCTCCAGCTCGCCGCCTGGCAGCTTCTCGACGACGCGAGCCTCCTCGCCGTGAGCGCGAATTCGGTGGCATGGGGAGTGGTGAGCGGGCCGATCACCGGCATCTCCGCCGCCGGTCTCGCGACTGCGGGCACGGTGTATCAAAATACCGCCGCGAGCGTGCAGGGAGCCTTCGGCGGCTTCACCGGGACGCTGAATCTCACCGTGCTCGACACCATTGCCGACAACTTTGGCAGCTATGCGGGCGACGGCATCGGCGACGACTGGCAGGTGCAATACTTCGGCCTGAACAACCCGAACGCCGGGCCGAACGTGGACTTCGACGGCACCGGACAGACAAATCTTTTCAAATACATCGCCGGCCTGAACCCGCTCGACGTGAATTCGCGTTTCGTACTGAACATCGCGCCCGTGTCCGGCCAGCCCAGCCAGAAGAACCTTATCTTCAGCCCGCGCTTCAGCGACCGGACCTACGTGGTGAAGTACCGCCCCGACCTGACGAGCGGCTCATGGACAACACTCACCGGCACGACCCAGGCTGACAACGGGAGCGAGCGCACCGTAACCGACCCAAGTGCGACCGGTCCGAGGAAGTTCTACCGCATCGAGATTACGAAGCCGTAAGCGGTGGAGAATCGCAAGTGGCTCGCCTTACTGAAGAATGCTTGTATCACCCAGGCATACCCCCTCACTCCCCGACGCCCGTCCGCGTCCTGACCGCTTCCGGTGCGGCGGGCGCGAAAGCAATTTTCTGCGGATTTACTCAACCGCTATGGGATGGCTGTGAAAAACATTTGCAGTTCATCTGTATCCGCTGCCGGGAAAGTTCGGAGTAAGGAGGGGAATGGTTTTCTGAATCGGACCCGTGGCCTGCGTTCCAGCAAGTCGGTGCAGTTCACTCGGTAGGCGGCGGTGAACAGGGCCAGCGGACATGGGTCCGCTGGCCCTAAGACCGCATCGACGCCGCCCCAACAATTCAACTCGTAAAGATCATTCTTATCACACTCGC
>JANOAF010000640.1:0-2128 GCA_031411015.1 Opitutaceae bacterium
GGAGTGGATGGAGCCGAGGGCGTCGAGGTTGGTGCGGAGTTCCTCGGGCCAGCGCACCACGAGATCGAAACGGCGGTCGCCTTCGAAGACCTGGCCGACGGTCGAGCCGCCGAGCGCGGTCGAGACGATCGCCTGCACTTCCTCGACGGAGAGTCCGTAGCGCGCGAGCGCCTCGCGATCGAGCTGCACGGTGAGCAGCGGGAGGCCGGTGATCTGCTCCAGCTTCACGTCGGCGGCGCCGGCGACGGATTGCACGATGCCCTCGAGGTCCTTGCCAGAGTCCATGAGCGTATCGAGGTCGTCGCCGTAGAGCTTGACCGCGAACTCCGAGCGCACGCCGGCGATGAGTTCGTTGAAGCGCATCTGGATCGGCTGGAGGAACTCGTAGTTGTTGCCGGGAATTTGGACGACGGCGGCCTCCATTTCCTTGAAGAGCTGCTCGCGCGTTTTTTTCGGGTCGGGCCACTGGGCGCGTGGTTTGAGCATGATGAAAGTGTCGGCAACGCTCGGCGGCATCGGATCGGTGGCGACAGCGGCGGTTCCGAGTTTGGCGAACACGCGCTCGACCTCCGGAAATTTCCGCAGGCGCGCTTCGAGTTCCGCCTGCATCTTCACCGCCTGCGTGAGGCTCGTGCCGGGGATGCGCAGGGCGTGGAGGGCGATGTCGCCTTCGTCGAGATTAGGGATGAACTCCGTGCCCATGCGCGTGGCGGTGAAGCCGGCAAGCGCCATCAATACAACGGCGGCGAGCGCGGCGGCGGGGCGCACGGACATCGCGAAGCGCAGGATCGGACCGTAGAGCGCCTTCGCGCCGCGGATCGCGAAGTTGTCCTTTTCCGAAACCTTGCCGGTCACGAAAATCGCCACGGCGGCAGGCACGAAGGTGACCGAGAGAATTATCGCGCCGATGAGCGCGGTCACGACGGTGAACGCCATCGGGTGAAACATTTTTCCCTCGATGCCCGTGAGCGCGATTATCGGCACGTAAACGACGGTGATGATAAACACGCCGAAGATCGACGGCTTGATGACCTCGGCGGTCGCGGCGGCGGCGAGGTGAAATCGCTCCGGCTTCGTGAGCAGCCGCCCGAGCCGGTGCTGATCATGGCCGAAGCGGCGGAGGCAGTTTTCGATGATGATCACCGCGCCATCGACGATGAGGCCGAAGTCGAGCGCGCCGAGACTCATGAGGTTGCCGGAGACTTTGTTGGTCACCATGCCGGTGATCGTGAAGAGCATGGAGAGCGGGATGACGGCGGCGGTGATGAGCGCGGCGCGGATATTCCCCAGCAGGAGAAAGAGAATCACGATCACGAGGATCGCGCCTTCGATCAGGTTGGTCTTCACCGTGGCGATGGTGCGATCCACGAGCGAGGTGCGGTCATAGACGGTCTGCACGTGGACGCCTTCGGGGAGGGTGCGGTTCACTTCGACGAGTTTCGCGGCGACGCGCTGGGAGACCTCGCGGGAGTTTTCGCCGATGAGCATGAAGACGGTGCCGAGGACGACCTCGCGGCCGTTCTCGGTGGCGGCGCCGGTGCGCAGCTCGGCGCCGAACGACACCTCGGCCACCTCGCCGAGGCGGAGCGGCTGGCTGCCGGAGCGGGCGACGAGGATCTGGCGGATGTCGTCGAGTGTGCGCACCTGGCCGGGCACGCGGATGAGATACTGTTCGCCGGAGCGCTCGATGTAGCCGGCGCCGACGTTGGCGTTGTTGCGCGCGAGCGCGGTCATGAGGTCGGGCAGCGTGAGCCGGTGCGCGAGCATCCGGTCGGGCAGCGGGGTGACGAGGAACTGTTTCACCTGGCCGCCGATGGTGTTGATTTCGGAGACGCCTTTGAGATTGCGGAGCTGAGGGCGCACGACCCAGTCCTGCAGTTCGCGGAAATCCGCGGGGGTCCACGGGGAGCCGTCGGCCTTTTTCGCGCCCTCCTTCGCCTCGACGGTGAACATGAAAATCTCGCCGAGGCCGGTGGAGATGGGGCCCATCGCGGGCTCGAGGCCGGGCGGGAGCTGCGACTTCACTTCCTGAATGCGCTCGTTGATGAGCTGGCGGGCGAAGTAGATGTCGGTGCCGTCCTGGAAGGCGACCGTCACCTACGAGAGCCCGTAGCGCGAGACGGAGCGC
>JANOAF010000641.1:0-14500 GCA_031411015.1 Opitutaceae bacterium
TCAAGGGAATTTTTGAAGAGGTTTTGGAAAACCCGCATGAGTTCGAATTTCGAACCACGGACCCACGCCTCGCCCAACCCCGCACACTCGATCGCGGCATTGCCAAAAAAAATCACGTCGCGGACTTCCTTGGCGATCGCCACCAGATCGACGGACACAAACGCGGTCGCCTGCTTCGAAGCCGTGCGCCAGTTCTCCGAGAGATGGTGGCAATACTCCGCCGCCTTCTCGACCATCAAGGCGTATTCGCCGAGTTTCTTGGCCGCCTCCGGATCGCGTTGCGCGAGAATTTTCGCCTCGTCGGCCACCAGCGCGGCGTAGCCGATTACGACCGTGAGCGGATTGTTCAGGTCGTGAACGAGCTCAACGGAGGCACGCGCCTGCCAAATCTGCGGCTCGTTGGCCTCAATCTCGCGGCGCAGCGCATTGTTCATGCTGAGCACTTCGGCGGCAGCCTGAGCTTGGGTGCGGCGGACGCGAGTCGCCTGCGTCTGCTTCCGCACCGCATCGATCAACTCGGCGATGTCGGGTGGTTTCCGGAGATATTGGTTGGCCCCGGCCACCATCGCCTGCTGGGCCGTCTGGAGTGTGCCGTAACCTGTCAGCATAATGACCGACACATAGGGGTCGATCTTGCGCAGTTCCTCCACCGCTTTGATACCGTCCATCTCTGGCATCCGGATGTCCATCACGACTGCGGAGTATGGTCGGGCCTGCAACTTGACGAGGGCCTCCTTGGCGCGCTCAGCCGTGTCGACCGCAAATTCACCGGAAAGCGTGAAAGCAATTGATTCACGCGGGCCGTATTCGTCGTCAACCACAAGGACCGGTGGTTTTTCCGCAAATCCGGGCGTGGTAAGGGTCGAGGATTTATCGGGCAGCATGCAGGCGAATGAGGGCGAAATTTTGTGCGATGGATGCACAGCGGCAGGGGCCGCACAGCTGTTTGCCCTGCGCGATCCGCGCTGTCAAGGCACGCATCAAGGATTGCCCTGTCCGCGCCAAACCTCGAACTTCTCGACGTGGATCCCCTCGTCGCCGCCTTCCTGTCCGCCGTCATCTCGGGTGCGATGATCTGGCTGTTTTTGCGCTCGCGTGAGGCGGCTCTGGCCGAGCGGATCCGCTCACGCGACGAGGAAAACGCCCGCCTGACGACCGAGACTGCCGGGCTCCGCGCGGAATCCTCCCGCCTCGCCACTCTCAATGCCCAACTCGCAAGCCAGCTCGATGCCGAGCGGACCGCCCAGGAACGACACGTCAACGAATTCAAGGCGCTCTCCGCCGACGCCCTTCGCGCTAACCGCACCGACTTCCTTGAGCAGGCTAAATTGACCTTTGCCCAGCTCCAACAACAGTCAGCCGGCGACCTTGAAAAACGCCAGATCGCGATCGATGCGCTCGTGAAGCCACTTCGCGAATCGCTCCAGCAAGTCGACGCCAAGATCGGCGCGATCGAGAACGCCCGCAAAGAGGCCTACGGTTCGCTGACCGAGCAGCTCAAGGGCCTTGCCCTCGCGCAAACCTCGCTGCAATCCGAGACGACCAAGCTCTCGCGTTCCCTCCGATCGACAAGCACAGCGGGGCGCTGGGGTGAGCTGCAGTTGCAGCGAGTCGTCGAGCTCGCCGGGATGGTGGAGAACGTCGATTTCATCCAACAGAGCGCCACCGGCGACGTGCGCCCCGATATGATCATTCGCCTTCCTGGCGGCAAATCCATCGCGGTCGATGCGAAAGCTCCGATGCAGGCGTTCCTCGAAGCGTTGGAGGCAAGCGACGAACCTGTGCGCAAGGCCAAATTCACCGAGCACGCGCGCGTCGTCCGCGGCCACATCGATACCCTCGGCAACAAGTCCTACTGGAAAAACATCCAGCCTTCGCCCGAGTTCGTGGTGCTCTTCATTCCGGGCGAAGCGTTCTACAGCGCCGCACTTCGCTATGAACCCGACCTGTTCGAGCGCGGCACCGCTGTCGGCGTCATCCTCGCCTCACCTGCCACGCTCATCGCGCTCCTCAAAGCCGCCGCCTATGGGTGGAAACAGGAGGCGCTCTCGAAAAACGCCGAAGACATCCGCCGTCTCGGCCTCGAATTGCACGAGCGCGTCGCCACGGTTGCACAGAACCTCGACACTCTCGGCCAGCGTCTCCGCCAGACCGTCGAAGCCTACAACAGCACCGTCTACCAAACGGAAAGCCAGCTCCTCGTCACCGGTCGCAAACTCGAAAAGCTCGGGGCCGGCAGCGAAAAGAAAATCGCCGAGCCCCGGCTGGTGGAAGAGACGCCCAAAAACCTCACTGCGCCCGAGCTGAAAAGATGAGTGCCGGACTCGACGGCATTTGGGAAATGATCCGCGCCGAAAGCGAGGGCGAACCCTCCTCCGATCTCCTCGCGCTCCGCGTTGAACTCCACCTCACCGCCGACATCTACCACGTCCTCTTCGCCGGCGAACTCGCAGACCAAGGCACTTACACCCGCACCTCCTCCGCCCCGCACGAGACCCTCATCCTCCTCGGCGCCCAAGGCCCCAACGCCGGCCGCACGATCCCGTGTATCTATCAACTCGTCGGCGACCGCCTCCGTGTCTGCTACGGTCTCGACGGCACCACGCCCACCACCTTCGCCACGACGGCCGGTTCGGCCCACTACCTCGCGACCTACCGCCGAAAAAATCGAACCGCATGAGCACGGTCACAATCCTCACGGCACTATTCAGCCTGATTGTCGGTGCTACGGTGCTATGGGCAAATCCACACCGGTTTTCGAACATAGTGTTTTTCGGCACATCATTGCTTGCGGCGGGTTGGCAGTTCGCAGTTTTTATGGCCATCCGGGCTCACGAGAGCACGCAGGCTGGTATTCTCGCTAACCCACTCCCTTGGATCCACGCGAACGCCGCAATTGCAGCGTTCCTCCCGGTCGCGATAGCGATGCTCAAAGAGTCGCTGGTTGATCCTGCAAATATACACCGAGCGATCCGCAGCGCCCTCCCGTGGCTTGCACTCGGATGCCTGCTAATACCCTTGTGCTACACGAAGTCGTTTGTGGTTGAGAACTCAACTGACTACAGGCGGACCGTCGCTTACGTAACATACCATGTCACACTCTCGACAGCACTCCTCGTATTATTTATTCAAAGCTGTAGGCAAATACGTGCGCAGGCAGGAATCCAACGCCTAGAGCTTCAGCTGCTCACTCAAACGTTCGGCACGCTCGGACTCTCACTTGCGATACTTAATCTCGTCGGAAACTGGTTTCAAATTCGAGAAATTAAACAAGCAAGCATCCCGGCGATTTTTGCTGCATACTGCTTTCTTGCCTGGGCCATCACTCACCACCGCATCTTCGATGCGCGACAGGTATTCCGAAGCCTCGCCCAGCGCGTCACGTTGTTCGCGGTTCTTAGCTCGTGTGTCTATGGACTATGGCAAGTGGGTGGAATATTTCTGCCGGCGCCCATGGACCTCGTCGTGAGCATAGCGCTCTCCTGTTCGATGGCATTTTGGTTCGATCGCCGGACACGCGCGTGGCTCAAGCTTGATGGCGAAGAACTCCTCGGCGAATGGCGCGCCGCAGTCCTCGCGACCGCAAAGACCGAACCACATCCCGATCGATTGGCGGCCAAATTCGAACAGCTCCTTTGTCAACTCTGCCAATCATCCTTTGCCGCCTTGCTTTTCAAACGCGACAAAACCTACGGCACAGGTCAGATGGAATTTGCCGCGGATCGGCCCGGCCTCGCAGAGCTGGCAGAAGCCGGCTGGGCCACGCCGGAAAACATTCAGCGCCGGCGACCGCGCCCGGGGCTCGACGACCTGCTTGCATTCTTCCGCCGCCATTCACTCGGCGTCCTCGTGACCTCCTCACGCGGGATTGCGAATCCCTCATTCCTGCTCGCCGTGGGGTCCAAGACCACGCGCTGGCCTTTCACCTACCCTGAGGTTCGACGGCTACAGGCAATCGCCGAGCTCATGGATAACATCATCAGCCACGCCCGACTCAGCACGCAGGCCGCACTCAAGGCGAAGATGGAGCACCTCGCGCTGATGTCGCGCGGCCTTGCCCACGACCTGAAAAATCTCATCACGCCGATCTCGTCCTATCTGGTGCATACCGAGGGCCGCCTTGATTCGACCAGCGTCGAGGCCGACGTTCATCGCGCCGCCCAACGCTCGGTGCGCCTGATGACGGACTACGTGCGCGAGGCGCTGTTTTTCTCCAACCGCCTCCAACCCCATTTCGAGCAAGTTGAACTCCAGAAGGTTTTCACGGGTGTCCAAGAACAAACGGCCACGATTGCCGCCCAACGCCAAGTCACCGTTCGTATCCCAACCCAAGCAGCGGTTTCACTCGTGGCCGACATCGTCCTGCTCCACCGAATGCTCGCCAATCTCGTGCGCAACGCCATCGACGCGTGTGGGGCCGGCGGCGAGGTGACTCTCCTCGGCAGCGAGCCGTATCGCGGTATCGTTTGCATGCAAGTCATCGACAGCGGATGCGGGATTCCCCCCGAAAATCTGGCCCGTGTTTTCGATGCATATTTCACCACCAAACAGTTTGGTAACGACGTGCGCGGCTTTGGCCTCGGGCTCGCGATCACCGAAAAGATCGTCCACCTGCACCAAGGCACAATCTCCGTGCGCAGTGAAACGGGCCGGGGCACGACCATGACCGTCGAAATGCCCGCCATCCAGTCGCCGCACGAAGCACCTACCGCCGACCGTTTATCAAATCGGCCGCTCCACTCCGTGCCCGCGTCGTAGACCTCACCATATGCCCCACGATTCGACCGATCTACTGCCGCCCCGCATCGCGATTATCGACGACGAACATCAGATTCACGCGTCGATCCGGCTGCGGCTCGGTCAGACATGCGAGCTGGTCTCGTTCTACGAAGCGCAGAGCGCCCTCACAGCCATGGGCGGAAGAAAATTCGACCTCTGCTTTGTCGACATTCACATGCCGGGCATGGACGGCCTCACGTTCATTGAAGCCGCCATTAAAAATGATCCGATGCTGGGCTTCGTGGTTCTGAGTGCATTCGACACCGAGGAGAATCTCCGCCGCACGATTCCCCTTCAGGCCTACGAGTTCATCGCCAAACCATTGCCCGAGCGCGAGGGCTTCGAAGCTCGCATTCCCGAGTGGATCACTCGCACGCGCCAACGCCGCCGCGACCAGGCGCTCGCGCAGCACGCCGGCGGCATCGGCCGCGACTTGCACGCCGCGCAACTCGAGCGCGAGGTGGAGTTCGTCGCCTCCGCCTCCGCGCGCGACGCCCTGCTCCAAACGGCCAATCTCCTGACGACTATCCACGCCCATTTGGTCACGGCCTGCTCCACGCTCGCCACCCGCGCCAAGACCGATGCCAGTTTGGCGCCACTGCTGCGGAATCTTGAGGTCGGCCGGAAAACCGCCGAGGCCGCGACAATCGTGGCGGAGGGATTTTTTGACTCCGCGTATGGGAACCGCGACACGTCGCCCGCTCTGATCGATTCGGGGATCGCGCATGCCATCGGGATCGCCAGCCGGATGTGCCGCGCGGAGGAAGCAGGCAAAACTGTGGATTTTTCTCCGCTCGATGCCCGCCTCCCGGTCCGCGGATTGTCCGGCGTCGATTTTCTGCTGACGATGATCCCTCTCATCGGAGCGGCCCTCCAATCCGCCGGTGCCCGGACGACCGTGGGAATCCGCGGTGAACTTCTCCCGCGCCTCGACACCCTGACCAAAGATCCGCGGCACCGCGATTTTCTCTGGGTCAATCGCCGCAACGCCCTTGGCAGTCACACTGCCGTTGCCGTGGTTCTGACCGCCGCTGGCCCAGCGTTTTCGAGCGCGCAAGTCGAGGACTGGCTCAACGGCGAAGCCACCACCCTCTCGTTGCCAACGCCCCGCGGTCTCATTGCCGGCCTCCAGAAATGCAAAGGTCTCTTGGGGTTTTCGCTTTCACCCCTCGCCGACAAATTCTGCATCGTGATCGGACTGCCCACCTAGGTTGCCGTGTGACGGCACTCCTCGCTCTCACCCGGTCCCAATGATCCTGATTGTCTCCAGCGCCCCGCAGGAACGCAGTGCCATCGCCAATCTCTGCACGAATCGAGCGTGGCCCTGCCTCGAGTGCGATTCTCTGCGAACCCTGCGCAAAAACCTGAAATCGATCCGACCAACGGTCGTCGTTACCCGCCATAAACTGGGCGATGGTTATTCCGACGACGTGCTCTTTGCCCTCACTTCGTCCGCCCTGCTCCCGACAACCAAGGTCGTCGTATTGATATCTGCCGGTATCGGTGCCACCCACGAAGCCCGACAGGTCGCCTTGGGCGCGGACTGTGTGCACCGCGATCCCGTGCGGATCGATGTCCTGATGGAATATCTGGCGAAGTATCGGCGCGAAGCAATGGACTCCGCCGATCGCCCGAAGCGCAGCGTCGCACGCGAACCAAGCGCCTTCGCCGGCGCGACTATCGATTGGGCCGAACGTCGGCTGCTCCACGCCGGAAAATCCGCCGTCCTTACCCCCCGCGAAATCCAGCTCGTCGAACTACTGATCGAATCCGAAGGCGCAATTCTGACCTACGACACACTCTACCTCGAAATCCTCGGGCGACGCTTCGACGGGGACACGGGGAACATACGCGTCCTGCTCACCCGTCTCGCCGGAAAAGCCGCGTCAGTTGGGATCAGCCTCCGCGAATGGATCGAAGTGCTTTTGAAAAGTGGCTACCGCTATCAAAGAATAAAAGTTGCTCGGCGCAGCCCATCGCGGCGCGGTTGAGCGCAGGGGCGGATGCGAAATCTCGCGCGGGAGGAGTTCACTGCGGCCCCAGAGGCCGTGGCTCACGCGGATAAAGCATCGGTGATCGATTTTCCTGTAACGGGAAAATAACGGCAACGGGCTCGGTGCTGGGGCCAACGAACGGTATCAGTTTCGTCCTTCGCTCAGACTCCAAACGCTAACCCCATCTGGACTGCGCCCTCCCCGAATCCCATGCCTTCTCCAACCGTGCTCGTGCTGAACGACGACCGCTGCGTGGCCGACTCAATTTGCCGGGGAGTCCGTGAAGTGTGGCCCCACGCCACGATCATGACCGAACGCAGCGTGAATGGCGCAAGGCAACAACTGGGTCTGCATGGCACCGATTGGCTGATTACCGGGTTGGATCTACCGGAAGAAGATTCCTACGGCCTAATTCGGCATGCCGGATGGCTCGGAAAAACCAAGCCGGTCATATTTGTTTATACCAACCGCCGAAATCCCCGCACTCTCGCCTGGCTGGCAGAACTGCCGATTAACGGCGCATTCGATTCGTCGGAGGAGGCTCTCGCAAATTTTCCCGCGGCGTTACGGGTTGTGGAAACAGGAAAACGCTATTTCAGCGCGAGCTTCACCCGTTTACTCCGCGACCCCAAGGCCTCCGGGTTGGATGTGCTGCGGCTGCTCTCTCCAGCAGAAGAACTGATGCTCGCGACCATCGGCGACGGCAGTGACGATCAGACCGCCGCCCTGCGCCTGGGGCTTTCCGACGCCACCGTGCACGCCACCCGGAAAAACCTCCACTGGAAGCTCGACGCGCGGAGCCGGAGCGAACTCATGGCCTCCGCCTTGCGCCTCGGCCATGTGCGCGCCACGGCAAAAGGCCTGACGGCCGTCGGCTTCGATTTGCTGCTCGATCATTGCGCTGCACGCCGCCGGAGAAACAACCCCAAGCCCCTCCTTCCCGAAATCGCAGCCCCATGCGGCAAAAATGCCGCAGCCTGACCACCAGGACGGTCCCGATCGGGTTAGTTGGTTTGTGGCGTAATAAAGAGTGCTTATTGATCGCGTGGTGCGTTGCGCTCTCGCTCGTGCGCAACGACTCGACGCGAAGCATCCGGCCGTTCATCTCAGGTGACTCAGGTCCGACCCCCGGCATTCCACCTATCCACGATGCACCTCTCCGGTCTTTTTCTCTATCCCGTCAAATCGCTTCGTGGTTTTGCGGTCGTTGCGGCCGCGGTCGATGACCTCGGCCTCTTCGGTGACCGGCGGTTTCTGGTGATTGATGACACGGGTAAATTTCTCACCCAACGTTCGCTCCCGAGGATGGCGCTCGTGGAAACAGGCCTCGACCCCACCGCCCTGACCTTGAGTGCCGCCGGCACCGGATCGGTCCGCGTGCCACGCGCCGCCGATCCTCGGGCACCCCTGCGCACCGTGACCGTCTGGAAAAGCGAAGGCCTGCTCGCGGAGGACTGCGGCGGCGAAGCGGCGACGTTCCTTTCCGATTTTCTCGGCGCGCGCTGCCGGCTCGTCCGCATCGGCGATAAATTCTCCCGCCCCGTCCTAAAACACGCCGCGCATCCGGGCGATCGCTTCACGTTTGCCGACGGTGCGCCCCTCCTCGCCATCAGCGAAGCATCACTCGCCGATCTCAATGATCGGATCGTCGCGGACGGCGAGGACGCGGTGCCGATGACCCGCTTTCGTCCCAATCTGGTGGTCGGCGGCTGCGCCGCCTACGCCGAGGACACCTGGCCGCGCTTTCGCATCGGCGACGTCACGTTTCGGTCGGCTGGTCAGTCAGCCCGCTGCACCGTCACAACGACCGATCAACTCACGGGCGAGCGCGGCCAGGAACCACTCCGAACGCTTGCGACGTATCGCCGCGACGCCACCGATCCGACCGACGTGAATTTCGGCCAGAATATCATTCAGGAAACGAAGGCCGGAACCGTGCGCGTGGGTGACGCGGTGGAGCTGCTCTGAATTCGTTCGCGGATAGTTGCACGGCAGGTGTCTCCGCACCCCGCCAGGTTTGAAAGGATCGATTGGCAAACCGAGACTCATCCACGGATGCGATAATTCTCCGGCGGGGGCATGAGACCCCGCCCTACATCAGACAAATCCATCACGGGTGGCGCTACCTTACGGCACACGCCGCGATGTCTCATTAGCATGGACTGCTCTCCGGCTACCACCCATCCCCGCCCACGCGACCACGCTTCGCTTTGTGCCCGGCACGGTGTTTCTTTGCCTGAATCATCCGGACTTTCTGGCCATGGGATTTCTGGCGCGTGCGGCGGCGCTCGATTTCGCGGGCATCCACTACTGCCGACCGCGCAGCTCGCACGCGCGCTTCGAGCTTTTCGCAAAGTTCAGCCCATGCCAGCTCGCGGTTCGCGGCCTGCGAGCGCTCCCGCTGGCAGCGCACCTCCGTGCCCGTCGGCCCGTGCCGCAGCCACACGGTCGAGCTGGTCTTGTTGATCTTCTGCCCGCCGGGGCCGGCCCCGCGCACGAACTTTTCCTCGACGTCGGCCAGGCGGACGCCGAGCGCATTAAGCCGTTCGTCGATTTGGGTTGGTAAAGCCATGGCCGCCTCTTTTCCTCTCAGGGAAACTATTCTTCGCTCTCCGAGTCAAACGCGCTCCCACCTTCCTCCTTCAGCCTCCACTTTTAGCCTCATGCTCCACGGTCCCGCCTGGTCCCAGAAACTCCGCGACGAAATCGGCAAAGCCGTAATCGGCCAGGACGCCGTCGTCGAACGCCTCATGGTCGCCCTGCTCGCCAACGGCCACGTGCTCCTTGAGGGCATGCCCGGTCTCGCGAAGACGCTGCTCATTCGCTCGCTCGGCACCGCCCTCGGCGTGCAGTTCGAGCGCATCCAGTTCACTCCCGATCTGCTGCCCAGTGATGTCACCGGCACCATGATTTTTCAGCCGAAGAACGGCGAGTTCACGCCGCACCACGGGCCGATTTTTGCGAACCTCGTGCTCGCCGACGAAATCAACCGCGCGCCCGCGAAGGTGCAGAGCGCCCTGCTCGAGGCCATGCAGGAGCGGCAGGTCACGATCGGCGGGCATACCCATCCGCTGCCGAAACCGTTTTTCGTGATGGCCACCCAAAACCCCGTCGAGCAGGAGGGCACCTACCCACTCCCCGAGGCCCAGACGGATCGATTCTTGTTCAAGCTGATCGTGGACTACCCGACCGCCGACGAAGAGTCGTCGATGATGCAGCGCTGGGGCCAGATCACGAAGCAGCCGGCGCTCACCGCCGTGACGAGTGGCGAGGAGTTGCTCGCGCTGCGCGCCGCCGTCGATGCCATCCATCTTTCCCCGCCGGTGCAGGGCTACATCCTCTCACTCGTGCGCGGCACCCGCGCCCTCGCCGAAAAAGGAGGGACCGCGAAACGCTATTTGAACTTCGGCGCCTCGCCGCGCGCCTCGCTCGCGCTCTATCAAGCCGGCCGGGCGCTCGCGTGGTTGCGCGGGCAGGATTATCTTTCGCCCGCGCTCATTCAGGAACTCGCGCCCGACGTCCTCCGCCACCGCATCGGCCTCACCTACGAAGCTGAGGCCGAGGAAATCACACCCGACAATATCGTCGCGCAAGTCGTCGCCCGCACGCCCGTGCCCGCCGCCACCTGAACCTAACGGAGCGGCGCTTTTCCCAAGCGCCCATGGCGGCAGTTGGAAACCGCCGCTCCTCCCGCCCCGGCGATGCCCATCGAAAATCCACAATCGAAAATCGAAAATCCTCTGGCGCTGTTGCGCCAGTTGGAGTGGCGCGTGCGACACGCCGTGGAAAACGTGCTCAGCGGCGAATACCGTTCGGCGTTTCGCGGTCGCGGCATGGAGTTCGATCAAGTCGTGAAATATGAGTTCGGCGACGATGTGCGTGACATCGACTGGAATGTCACCGCGCGCCTCGGCGAACCCTACCGGAAGAAATTCGTCGAGGAGCGCGAGGTCACGTTGCTCCTGGTGTTCGAGGATTCACCGTCGCTGCACTTTGGCTCCGGCGCGCAATCCAAGCGCGAGGCGCTGCTTGAACTCGCCGGCCTCGTGATGCTGCTCGGCGCGGTGAACCGCGACCGCGTGGGCTTCGCGCACTGTTCACCGCGTGGAAATATTTTTCGCGAGCCGGTCCGTGGTCGCGGCCAAATTCTCCATTCCGCCGCCACTTTGCTCGCCCGCCCCGCGCCGGACCCCACTGACGCCGCGCCGGAAATGCCCTGGCGTTTTCTCGCCCGCGCCGCGCCGAAGCACAGCGTGCTGATCTGGCTCGGGGATTTTCCGCCGCGCGGCGTGCCCGAGGGCTGGCCGGTGCTGCAACGCCGCTACCAGACGATGGGTTTTCGCGTGGACGATCCGTGGGAGCGCGCGCTGCCGGCCGGCGAAAGCTTCGCCGCCTACGATCCGACGACCGGCCGGCTTGTGACCATCGAGGGCAGCGCCGCCGAGCGCGCCGCGCACACCGCATGGCAACACGAGCGCGACGCCGCGTGGCAGACGCTGTTTCCCGACGCGCTCAGCCGCCTCGTCGTCGGCACGGACCAAAACCGCCTCGATGCGCTCGTGCGGTTTTTCCACGCGCGCATGAAAACGGGCGCCCGCCGATGACCACGAAGTTCCCATCGCCCTTCCTTCCGCGGTGGAGCGCGTTGCCCCCAACGCGCGGGTTGCGAAGCGCCCCGTGCCTCATGATCGAGCGTATTGGGGTCAACCCGCTCCACCCCAGCCTCCCGTGACCCGCCTCGCTCTCCACGATCCCATTTGGTTGCTCGCGCTGCTCGCGTTGCCGCTGCTGATCTGGCTGCGGAGCCGGCGGCGCGTGCCCGTGCTGCTCGTGCCGTTTGCGGCCGCCTGGCACCGGGCGTCGCTCGCCGCGCCGTCACGCTGGCCCGTCACGCTCGCCTGTATCGGCCTCACGCTGCTCATCGGCGCGCTCGCCAGGCCGCAACGCGTCGAAGATAAACGCGAGGTGCGTTCCGAGGGCTACGACATCATGCTCGCGATCGATCTCTCGACCTCGATGCGCGCAGAGGATTTTGAAAAAGATGGCGAGCCCATCAACCGCCTCCAAGCGATCAAGCCCGTGATTCAGGCTTTCATTGAGCGCCGGCCGGCGGACCGCATCGGCATCGTGCTTTTTTCCGGCCGCGCCTACACGATGGCCCCACTCACCTTCGATCACAACTGGCTCTCGCGCCAGCTCGGGCGCGTGCGCATCGGCATGATCGAGGACGGCACCGCGATCGGTGATGGTCTCGGCGTCGCGCTCACGCGGCTCGAACAGGCCAAGCGCGACAGCGGCGGCAAACGCATGGGTGCCTTCGTGGTGTTGCTGACCGACGGCGCCAACAACCGCGGCGCGCTCAAACCCGAGCAGGCCGCCGAACTCGCCAAGGCGCGCGGCGTCCCCGTCTATACCATCGGGGCCGGCAAGGATGGCTACGTGCGCGTGCCCGTCTACGACGACGCCGGACGGCGCGTCACCACCCGCCGCATGCTCTCCGATCTCGACGAGCCCCAATTGCGCCAGATCGCCGACGCGACCGGTGGAAAATTTTTCCGCGTGGCCGACACCGACACGATCGAGAGCGCCTTCAAGGCGATCGATCGCGCGCAGAAAATCGAGTTTCAGGCCAAGAGCTACCTGATCACGACCGAGCTATTCTGGTGGTTCGCCGCCCCGGGCCTGCTCGCCTTGGCGGTCGGCGCGCTTTTTGCCCGGCCCATGTTCTTCAACAAAAGCGCGAGTGCGCCCTCCGCCGCTAACCTCCAACCCCTCGCCTCCCGATGACTTTCGCGTGGCCCCAGCTCCTCTGGCTCCTGCTCGCGCCTGCCGCGCTGCTCGCTTGGGAACTCACTCATCGCCGGCGCACCGCGGCAATCGCGCACCCAAAGATCCTGCGGGCCGAGGCGGCCGCACACTCACTGACGCTCTCCACCTTCAACGCGTCGGCTTCGACAGCCGCGACCCCGCGCTACTGGCTTTTCCTCGGCCTCGTTTTGGCCGTGTTCGCCGTCGCCCGCCCGCAATGGGGCCAACTCGAGGAGCCTGTCTTCGATCAGTCGCGCGAGATCCTCCTCGCGATCGATCTTTCGCGATCGATGCTCACGCCGGATGTGAAGCCGTCACGGCTCGATCGCGCCAAGCTCCTCATTCAGTCGCTCCTCGAAAAACTCGCGGGCGAACGCGTGGGCCTCGTCGTGTTTTCCGGGACGGCGTTTTTGCAAAGCCCACTCAGTGCCGACTACGAAATCCTGCGTGAATTTCTGCCCGCGCTCGGCCCGGATTTTCTGCCTGAGGGCGGCTCCAACTACGGCGCCCTCATCGAGGCGTCGCTCCAAGCCTTCAGCACCAGCGGCTCCGCCGATCGCTTCCTCGTTATCCTGAGCGATGGCGAGGCGACCGACGAAGAGTGGAAAAGCCGGGCCGAAGAACTGAAAAAAAAGGGTATCCGCGTCCTCGGACTCGGCATCGGCACGGCGGCGGGTGCGATGATCCCCGACGGCACCGGCCAGTTTGTGAAGGACGACCGCGGGGCCGTCGTGCTCTCGAAACTGGAGAGCGCAACCTTGCAGGAATTGGCGCGCACGACCGGCGGAGTTTATCGCGACGCCAGCGCCTGGGTCGATCTCGCCGGCCTCGTCAAGGAGACGATTGAGGCGGGCCGCAAGGGCCAGTTCGTCGAGAAGAACACCATCCGCCTCGTGGAGCGTTTCCAGTGGCCGCTGGCCTTCGGGCTGTGGTGCCTCTTCGTGAGTTTCTTCTACGAATTCCCCGTGCGCGCCCGACCGCGCGACATCCGGCTCGTGCCGGAAAATACCGGATTGCGGAAACCGGAAACCGGAAAGCTCGCCAGTGCCGCCGTGCTATTGGTTTTTCTGTCCGCGTTCCGCTTTCCCGTTATCGGTTTTTCCGCCGAAACCACGCCGCCGCCACCACCTTCCGCGGCCCTCGCCAAAATCGTCGGCCGCTTGTCCGCCGCCGAGGCGCGCACCGCGCGCGACTGGGCCGAGCTCGGCCGCGAAACAGTCACTTGGGGCTCGCGGCTCCAATCCGAGCAACAGCAAGTGCCGGAAGGACCCGTGCGCGACGCACTCAGCGCCGTCACGCTTGGCACGAAGCTCGACGCGAAGACCGCCGACTGGCCGAAGCTGCGCGAGGAACTCGAAGCCCTCCTGAAGAAGAACGACGACGACAAGCAGCAGCAGGACCAAAAGGATCAACAAGACCAGCAGGACAAAAACGATCAGCAGCAGCAAAAGCAGGATCAACAGAAGAAGGATCAGAAATCCAAGCAGCAGAAACAGGATTCGTCCGGCCAGCCGCAGGATCAGAAGGACAAGAACGATCCGGCTGAGAACGAGGAGCAAAAGCCGGACGCCAAGCCACCCGAGCCGAAGCCACAGGGCGAGTCCGCCTTCGGCGATATGAACAAGAAGGAACCGCCGCCACCTCCGCCACCGGAGAGCACACAGAAAGTCGGTGGAAACCACGAAAAGGCCGACCAGCCGCCCGAGCCCGTGGACCCCTCGCTCGCGCTGCCGCTCCAGAAACTTGATCAGCTCCGCAATCAGGATTCGCCCGCCCAGCTCTTTCAGTTGATGGAGGGTGAAAAGAAGGCCGTGAAAAAGACCGGCAAGAATTGGTAACGCCATGCGCCTCGCCCGACTCCTCCCGTTGGTTTTCCTCTCGCTCGTCGCCAGCCTGACCGCGCGCGCCCAGTCCGTTCG
>JANOAF010000642.1:0-2511 GCA_031411015.1 Opitutaceae bacterium
GCAGGCGTTCCTGGACTTCGTGCTGTCCCATTACGTCACCGTTGGCGTGGAGGAACTGGAACAGAGCAAACTGACGCCGTTGCTCCGGTTGAAGTATCACGACTCCATCGCCGACGCCGTGGCGGACTTGGGCAAGCCCGATGAAATCGGCAAAGTGTTCGCCGGATTTCAGAAGTATCTCTACTCGGCTGTCTGATTTTTTCGTTTAGTCCTTAACGTCGTCACCACATCACAGCCCGCCGTTGTGGCAATCATTGCACGCGCCGTCCACGGGGTCGCCGGGGTGTTTGAACTCCATTCCGCGCGGTGAAATCTGATCCAGTTCCGCGCCGTTGCCTTGCGAGAGGATCGTGTGACAAGACGTACAATTGCTGGCAGGAATCATCTTCTTTGTTCCCACTGCCGAATGTCTTCCGTCGTGGCAGCGGAAACAGCCGGGCCAGTCTTTGTGGCCGATGTTATTCGGATAAACCCGCCAGTCGGCCTTGCGCTCGGGGAAAATCGTGAGGCCATAAATGCGCTGCACCTCCGCGATCGTGCCGGGCACCTCGGCGGCCAGGGCAGCGTCGGTGTATTTCGCCTTGATAAAATCGGCGATCTTCGTCGCGGCGTCCGCATCCGAGGTGATTTCCTTTTGGGTCATCGCCTGCACGGCCACGCGCTTGATGTTGGGCAGTTTCGTGCTGATGACGCCGGCGGCGATGGATTTCTCCACGGTTTCGTTCGCGGTGGGGAAAACGTGCGCCGGCCGGTTGTGGCAGTCGATGCAGTCCATCACCCGAATGCGGTCCGCGGGCGGTTCGCCCTTGAACGAGTCGACGCGAAACACCTTGGCGGTGCCGGTCTTCACGTTGGTCACGCGCATCCACGGGATGTCCTGGCGCTTGTCGTCGATCGCATAATATTCGACGCGCTCCGTCGTGTTGACGTGCCAGTGGATGCCGCCGAGCGGGCTGCCGGGCGCACTCTTGTTCACGTGCAGGAGCATGCGCGCGGTATAGGCTGAATTTTTCTTGTCGGAGAGGAAGTGCTCGTAATCCACCTGGATGTTGCCGGCGAATTTTTCGGGCCAGTGGCACTTTTCACAGGTGTCCTGCGCCGGGCGCAGATTTTTCACCGGCGTCGCGATGGGCCGGTTGTAATTGTCCAAAATCGTGGCGATGAGCTGGTGCGTGCCGTTGATCTTCGCCTTGATGAAATGCTCGGCGCCGGAACCGACGTGGCACTCGACGCACGCGACCCGGGCATGGGCGCCGCGTTGGTAGGTGACGAACTCGGGGTTCATCGCCTGGTGGCACACCTGGCCGCAAAACTGGGTCGACTCCGAATAATGGAAAGTCTGGAAACTGCCGAAGGCGCTCAGGCCGATGAAGAGCGCCGAGCCCACCCCAAAGGCGACGAGCCGTTGCCGTTGCACCCGGTTGGAGAAATCGAGCCGCCATTTGTCCGGCACGGCGGAATGCTTGATCGCCCACCGGCGCTGCATCCACGCGCCGCCAAACACTCCCACGAGACCCGCAATCAGAAAACCGGGCGCGACGATGTAGGTGAAGATGCCGAGATACGGATTCTTGTCGCCCTTCACCAGATCCATCCAGGCGAGGAAGAAAAAGGAAAACAACCCGCCCGTGGCGACGACGCCGCCGATGGCACTGATCCAGTTGTTAAAATGGGAACGCGGTTTGACTGCGACGGACGGCGTGGGAGGAAGTGGGTCGGACATAGTGGGTGGAGGGGGGCGGGGTTAGGCGCGTGAAACGCCGGCGCGGAAGGCCAAGCCTATCGCGTCGGCGCTGCTACCGGAGAAGACTGCCGTTCAGGCCTTGAACTTGCGGATGTAGGCGACGAGGGCTTTCACCTCATCGGCGGAAAGCTCGTCTTTGTAAGCTTTCATTTTCTCTTTGCCGGCTTTGTCGAAGATGCCTTCGACGGTCGCCTTGATCATGTCGGCGTCCTTCATTTCGGCCTGCACCTTGGCGTCGGTGTAATCCTTCACCTGAAGTTTTTTACCGACCTTCGTTTGGCCCTTGCCGTCGGCGCCGTGGCATTTGGCGCAGTGATTTTCCCAGTTTTCCCCGGCGGGAGCCGCGACGCTGAGGGCCGTGCCGGCGGCGAACGCAAAAGCGGACAGGAGGAGTTTCGTTGTAGGTTTCATGGAGTAGAATCTCGGTTGTCAGTATGCCAGTCCGCGTCCGATCTGGCTGTGCATCCCTTGCTGAGAAGCGTGCAAACCTTGTCGTCCTACGACAACGGGATTCGCGCCGCCCGGGGCCTTGCACAAGGACTGAGCAATCATACGCAAGGAATGCGGAGTCATGGCGGCTCGACTTCTGTCACACTGCTGGTGCGCTGATCTCCAGTGCAAAAAATGACTATCGCCTCCTCGTTTTCTACCCGCGGCCTCCCTTCCCTCGGGGCAGCCTTGGCGCTCGGCCTCCTGTTCGCCGGCTGCGGCAAGACCGAAACCGCCTCCTACCGCGTCCCGAAGGAAAAGGAGACGCCGCCGCCCAT
>JANOAF010000643.1:0-10326 GCA_031411015.1 Opitutaceae bacterium
TCCCGCGCGTGGCGCGCGATCGTCTCGATGAGCGGACGCGCGCGCGCGACGCCTAGCACACCGGTGATCACGATGGGCGCTTGGCCCGTTTCGGCCACGAGGTGCGCGAGGCTGGACTCAAGCACTTGCGCGCCCTCGGGATTGTGGGAGGCGTCCAGGATCGCGAGGCGACCACCGATCGACACGCGCTGCCAGCGGCCGGGCCAGTCGACTTGCGCGAGCCCACGCGCGATCACGGCGTCGGAGATTTTCCAATTCGCCGACAGGGCGCGGGCCGCGAGCGTGGCGGTCGCGGCATTCCAGCGTTGGCAATCGCCCTCAAGATTCGTATGCGGGTAGTGCTCCACGGCCTCTCCGAATTCCGCGCCGACCGAAATCACGGGCGAACCACGCTGCGTTGCGATCGCGCGAATCGCTGCGTCCGCGGCCGGCGGCACGCGGCCGAGCACGACAGGGCGGCCGGGCTTGATGATGCCCGCTTTCTCCGCGGCGATTTTCTCCAGCGTGTCGCCGAGCAGTTCGCAATGATCCATCGCGATCGAGGTGATGACACTGACTTCGGGCGTCACGATGTTCGTCGCATCGAGCCGGCCACCGAGACCGACCTCGATCACAGAGAGGTCACATCGTTTCCGCGCGAACTGCAAAAAGGCCATCGCGGTCATGAACTCGAAAAAACTCGGCTGATCGTGGGAATTGGCCGTGGTAATTTTTTCCGCCAGCGGCCGGAGTTCGCCGACATAATCGGAAATTTCCCGAGGTGTGAGCATCGCGCGATCGACCTGCACGCGCTCGCCGAGCTGCACGAGATGGGGCGAAGTGAAGAGACCCGTGCGCCAGCCAGCCGCGTGGAGAATGGCGTCGAGCATCGCCGCGACTGATCCCTTGCCATTGGTGCCCGCGACGTGGAGGCACGGCACCGCGCGTTCCGGATGCCCGATGGCCGCCGCGAGCACGGCCATGCGGTCGACGCCGAACTTCGCGCCACGCGCCTTTTGCGCGAACAAATAGTCCGCGACCGCCGCGTAGTCGGCCGGTTCGGGTGGGCGCATGACGGCGACGAAACGCTTCAGTTGGCGGCCGAAACCGGCAGCGCCGCTTTTTTTCGCAGGTGTAGCGCCGACAGCAGGGAGTGCAGCCGTTCACGCATTTCGAGGCGGCTCACGATTTGATCGACCAGGCCGTGCTTGAGGAGAAATTCTGCCGTCTGAAAACCCGCAGGCAGCGTTTGTTTCGTCGTGTCCTTGATCACCCGCGCGCCCGCAAATCCGATGAGGGCACCGGGTTCGGCGAGAATCACGTCGCCGAGGGTAGCGAAACTGGCCGTCACGCCGCCCATCGTGGGATGGGTGAGCACCGAGACGAACGGGAGGCCCGCTTGGGCGAGACGCCCAAGCGCGGCGCTCGTTTTCGCCATTTGCATCAGCGAATAAATCCCCTCCTGCATGCGCGCACCACCCGAGGCGCTGAAGATAATGCACGGCAGGCCGCGCTTGGCGGCGACTTCAATGGCGCGGGTGATTTTCTCCCCGGCCGCGGCACCCATCGCGCCCCCGCAAAAGCGAAAATCCATCACTGCAACCGACACTTCGATGCCCAGAATTTTCCCCACGCCGCAAATCACGGCCTCGGGCAGTCCGCTGTCCTTTTCGTAGCGCTTGATTCGATCGGGATACCGCTGCGAGTCGACGAACTTCAGCGGGTCGCTGGATTTCACGCCAGCGTCCGCCTCGACGAAGGTCTCGGGATCGAAGAGCCCGGCGATGCGCGCGCGTGCTCCAATCGGGAAATGGTGGCCACTTTTCGGCGCGACCATCTGGTTATCCTCGACCTCCTTGTTGAACACGATGTCCCCGGAGATCGGGTCTTTCGTGTAGAGGCCCTTGGGGATGTCCTTTTTCCGGGTCTTGCGAACCGAGTAGGTCGGTTTGTCGAAATGCATACAGATCAGCCGTGGCCGAAGGTGACGACGTCGAGGTTCAAAGCGCCCGCGCGCCGGAGCGTGCGTGCGCAGCTGTTGAGCGTGGAACCCGTCGTGAAAACGTCATCGACCAAGACATAGTGAATGGCCGAATCAATGGCGGCGCCTCGGGCCAGTGCAAAGGCATTTTTCAGGTTGGCCATGCGCGTGCGCCGGTCGAAAGCAGTTTGGGTTTGCGTATCGACCGCGCGGGTGAGCAGCGGCGCGACGCGCGTCTCTCCTCCCGCGACACGGGAAAGTGTCTCCGCCAGCAACAGCGCTTGGTTATAGCCCCGCTCGCGCGCTTTGCGCGGATGTAAAGGCACGGGCACGAAAGTAGCACCACGCACGCGCTCCAAGACATGCGGTGAGCGGCGAAATACCTCCGCCATATCCGCGAGCACGTGCAGGCCACGGTGGTATTTTAGTTCAATCACGAGGGAGCGCACCGGTCCCTTGAACAACACCGCCGTGCAGCCCTCGCGAAACGCCGGGTCGAGTCCCTCGCACTTCACACAGATGTGCTCGCCTTCGACGACACCGTAGAACGGATGCCCGCACGTGGTGCAATGCGGTGCCTGCACAAAATTGATCTGCGCCACGCAGCGCGTGCAGAGATGCCGAAAGCGTCCGTCCGTCCCATCAGCCGTGGTGGACGTTTCCGTTTCAACCAGCCCACGGCAATGCACGCAGGTCGGAGGGAAAACCACATCCGCCAAGCCCGCCGCAAACTGCCGCAACGATGATTTCATCGGGAAACGTTACGAGTTACGATGCCGCTCAGTAGAATACCTTGGTTAAAAAAAGTCCCTGCGGCGGCGCGGTCAGCACCGCCGGCACGCGTTGCCCCGCTCGCAACAGCGCCCGCACGTCGGCCACCGTCAGCCGGCCGATCCCCACCGCCACGAGCGCACCGGCGAGGCTGCGCACCATCTTGTAGAGGAACCCCGGCGCCTCCGCCGTGATTCGGATGCGACGTCCGACCCGCACCACGTCGAGGCGCGTGAGGTCGCGCAGGGTTTTCTCGCGCCCGGTGCCGTTGAGCGCGATAAAGGCCCGGAAATCGTGCCGGCCGCGGAGCACGGCTGCCGCTGCACACATCGCATCGAAATCGAGCGGGCGGAAAACCGGCCAGCAATAAGGCCGCGTGAACGGGTCCGCATCACCGATATGCAAAAAATAATCGTAGCGTTTGCGCTTCACGCTGAACCGCGCGTGAAATTTTTCCGACACCGGCCGTAGCGAGATGATTTGGAGCGCGTCCGGAATCCGGGAGCGCAGGGCCGCGAGCAGTTTGTCCGCCCCGTGCCGCCAGGGTGCGTCGAAGTGAAACACCTGGGCGCGCGCATGCACGCCCGCATCGGTGCGTCCGCTCGCATGGGCCTGCACGACCTCACCGAAAATCTCGGCGAGCCGCGCCTCGACGGCATCCTGCACGCCTTTTTTTTGATCCTGGCTCTGCCAGCCAAGAAAAGCGGACCCATCGTAGGCGCAGACACACTTCCAGCGGCGGGATTCAACGGGACTCGGGACAGACATCGGCCGGAGGTTGCGGACCCGCACCCGCGCTGTCCAAAGTGTTTTCACGTCATGGCTCAACCTCGCTACCGCCACATCATCTGGGACTGGAACGGCACGCTGCTCGACGACTTCGATTATTGCATCGGCGTCATGAACGGCCTGCTCGCACGTCGCCGCCTGCCGCTGCTCGATCGCGCGCGCTACCACGCGGTGTTCGATTTTCCTGTGCGCGACTACTACGCGCGGCTCGGTTTCGATTTCGCACGCGACAGCTTCGAGCAACTGAGTGTGGAGTTCATCACGGCCTATGATGCGAACCGACTCACGTGTCCGCTCCACGCGGGCACCACCGATTTTCTCGCGGCGGTGCAGGACTCGGGAGTAACCCAATCCATCCTTTCCGCCTATCGGCACGAGACGCTCGTCGAGATCGTTGACCACTTCGGGCTCCGACCCCGCTTCATCCGGCTCACCGGGCTCGACAACATCTTCGCGCACAGCAAGGCCGAGCTTGGCCGTGCGTGGGTCGAGGAACTCGCGCTCCCCCGCGAGGACGTGCTGCTGATCGGCGACACGCTGCACGACCTCGAAGTCGCCCAAGCGATCGGCATCGACTGCGTGCTCGTGGCGGCCGGCCATCATCCGGCGCATCGCCTGCGCGCGCGCCACGACCGGGTGATCGAAAATCTCGCCGGCTTGCGCGTCCAAGACGCCCTTCGCCGCAGTTGAACCGCTGGCCTATTCTTGATCGTCCGGCGGTGGCGCGGGAATTTTCAGATCGAGAAAATCCTGCAAGATAATCGTCGCCGCGCGGGAATCGATGATGCCACTCGCACGCACGTCGCGGCGTTTCGATTTCGCGATGGTGGATTCGGCTTCGTAGCTCGTGAGTCGCTCATCGATCAGATGAACCGGCCGGCCGGTTGCGACGCGGAGCCGCCCGGCGAAGGCCTCAGCCGCTTTCGCCTTCGGGCCCGCACTGTCATCCATGTTGAGCGGGTGTCCGAGCACGATGTCGGTGATGCGGCGTTGCGCGACCAAGGCGAGCAAAGCGGCCCAGCGCCTACCCTCGTCCGCTTCAATGAGCGCGGGGAGCGGCGTGGCGACGCCGAGTTCGTCACCGTAACTCAACCCGATTCGTCGGGCGCCATGGTCGATTCCAAGACAACGCATCGCGCCATGACGGCCCGGCACGGGCCACGGCGCAATTTCATTTGCGACGCGCCCGCTTCCGGCTCTCTTTCGCCGCCATGCCCGCCCCGCTGCCCGCCCTGAGCCCGTCGCATGGGCCCACCCTGTCGCCCGCGGAACTCACGCGCTACAGCCGGCACATCCTCCTCGACCCGATCGGGGTGGAAGGTCAGCGCAAGCTCGCTGCCGCGCGTGTGCTCGTCATCGGCGCGGGCGGACTCGGCAGCCCGGCCGCACTCTACCTCGCGGCGGCTGGCGTCGGCACCCTCGGCATCGCAGACTTTGATCGCGTCGAGCCGCACAATTTGCAGCGCCAGCTGCTGCACGACGATGCGGCCATCGGCGAAGCCAAGGTCGATTCGGCGGCACGGCGTCTTCGCGCAACCAATCCCTTTATTCGCGTCGTGCCGCACGCGGACGGCGTAACCGCTGCGAACGCGGTAGAACTCTTCATCGGCTACGACGTGATCGTCGACGGCACGGACAACTTCGGCTCGCGTTACCTGAACAACGACGCCGCCTTTTTCGCACGAAAGCCGCTCGTTTACGGCAGCGTGTTCAAATTCGAAGGCCAAGTTTCCGTGTTCGACCCCGCGCATGGCGGACCCTGCTACCGCTGCCTGTTTCCCGAGCCGCCCGCGGCGGGCAGCGTGCCCGGCTGCGGCGAGGCGGGCGTGCTGGGCGCGCTCTGCGGCGTAATCGGAAGTTTACAGGCGCTCGAGGCGATTAAGATTATCACCGGCATCGGCGAGTCGCTGTGCGGGCGACTGCTGACTTACGATGCGCTCGCGCAATCCTTCCGCACCCTTGCTCTCGCCCGCGACCCGGGTTGTCCGCTCTGCGGCGTCACCCCCACCATCCGCGCAATCAACGCCGGGCACTATTCCGCCATCGTCTGCCCGCCCACATCCGCCATGTCCGACACCGAATTCCCGCTCGAGATTTCCGTCACCGAAGCGAAGCGCCTCCTCGATGAATCGCCTTGCGGCGTGCTGCTCATCGACGTGCGCGAGCCCTACGAGGTCGAAATCGCGGGCATCAAAGGCGCCGAGTTGATTCCGATGCGCCAGATTCCCGAGAAAGCCCACTCCCTCCCGCGCGACGAGCATCTCCTAATTATGTGCCACCACGGCTGGCGGAGCCTAAAGGTGACCGAATACCTCCGGGCCCAAGGCTACAGTGCCGTGAGCAATATCGCCGGCGGCATCGATGCGTGGGCGGAGCAAATCGATCCCGCGTTGCGCCGCTATTGATTCTATCGTTCAGACGCGCTGCTGCGGGTGCGCCGCGGTGTAGGCGCGCGCGTAGTCGGCATACGCGGCCTTGAGCCGCAGCGAGACGGTGCCCGGACCGACCTTGAAACGCATGGCGTCAATCGCCGCGACGGGCGCGACATCCTTGGTCGTGGAGAGCAGGAAGCACTCGTCCATCTGGGCAAAGTCCGCCGGTCGCACCACCTCCTCCCGCGCGGCCACACCCGCCGCGGCGGAAAGTTTCGTCAGCAGGAGATTGCGCGTGATGCCACCCAGGATGCCCGCCGCGAGCGGCGGCGTGATCACGGTGCCACCGCGCACAAAACCGATATTGCACACCGCCGCCTCGGTCACCTCGCCGGCGTGATTGAGAATCACGACCTCGTCCGCCCCGCGCGACCGCGCTTCGCGCAGGCACAGGATATTGTTGAGATAATTGCCGGTCTTCCACGCCGGGCTCAGGCTCTCGATCGGATTTCGGCGCAGACCCGTCGCGAGCGAGAGCGTCAAACCATCACGCAATTTTTCCGGCGAAGTCTCCGGGCACGGCTGCACCAACAGCACGAAATCCGACCGATCCGCCAACGCCGGATCGAGGCCAATCGCGCCACCGCCCCGGGTGACTTGGAGGCGAATATACAGTTCGCCGGTATTCTTGGTGCGCTCGCGAAACGCCAGCGTAGTCCGGCGAATCTCGCTCAACATCGCCGCGGGCGTGAGCGGCAGCTCAAAATGGAGCGCGTGCGCCGACCGCTCCAACCGCGCCCAATGCTCGTCCCACGTAAAAACCACGCCCGCGTGAGTCCGCCAAACTTCATAGATGGCGTCGCCGTAGAGAAAGCCGCGATTCAGCGGTGAAATCGACGGCTCGTCAGCCGCGTGCAGGCGTCCGTTGGTGTTGGCCTGAATAAAGTGAGTCGACATGGCAGACACCATTCCAGCCTTAGCCGGCCGCGCGCCAACAAAAAAGCCCCCGCATTGGCGAGGGCCGGAAGTGCACACGAGCGACTGCGGGTCAGCGCTTTTTCACGAGCCCGAGCGCCTTCTTGATGTTCTGCACGCTGGGCAGGGAAATCTTGAGCGCCGTCGCGATTTCGCCGCCCGTCTTGCCGGCATCCACCAGCTTTTTGACCTGGCCCCGCGTTTCGTCGGTGATGACGGCCCGCGTGCGACGCTTCCCGCTTTTGCCGGGCTTGACCGCACCGGCACGTCCGGAGGTTTTGCGCCCACCGGTGGCTGCCTTGAATGCCAAAATAAAATCGGACGCCGAATCGAAACCAAACTTGGCGGGCAGGCCCGCGAGTTCCTTGTTCAATTCATCCGCAATCGACTTCTCAAGGCTCGCGAGCTTGGCGCGCGCAGCCTGTAACTCCTTTATTTTTTCGGTGACCATGCCGCGGACGGTGCCAATCCCTCTCGCCTATAGCAAGCAACCATACAGCACCAGAACCGTGCACATACTACTATATCGTCATGGCGTGGTAACCACCATCTACAATAATTTCAGAGCCGGTGATAAAGCCACCGGCTTGATCACTGGCGAGCAATAGGGTCGCGCCCACCAGTTCGCGCGCTTCGCCAAACCGCTTCATCGGAGTGTGCCCCATGATCGAGGCAACCCGTTCCGGCGATAGAATCTTACGGTTCTGCTCGGCCGGGAAAAAACCCGGGACGAGGGTGTTCACCCGCACGCGCTTCGGCGCCCACTCGCGCGCTAGATTCTTCGAGAGATTGTGCACCGCCGCCTTGGTCGCCGAATAGGTAAACACCCGCGAGAGCGGCACCACGCCCGACATCGATCCGAGATTGATAATCGAGCCGCCCTCGCCGCGCTCGACGAGATATTTTCCGAAAATCTGGCAACCGAGGAATACCCCCTTGTAGTTAATCTTCACGATTCGCTCGAATTCGTCGTCGGTGATCTCGAAGAACGGTGTCGCTGAATTCACGCCGGCGCCATTCACGACAATATCAACCCGGCCGGAACGCTTCAGCACCGTAGCGAGCAGTTCCTGGAGTGGCGCCCGTTCGCTCGCCTCTGTCGAAACAAAATATCCCCGCCCGCCCGCCGCCGCGATCCGTTCGAGGCGCGGCTTGGCTTTTTCCTCGTTGCGCCCGACCAGCACGGTCTCCGCGCCCGCGCCCGCCAAACCCTCGGCCATCGCCCCGCAGAGTTCACCGGTGCCGCCGATGACGACAGCCACTTTACCAGCGAGTGAATAGAGTGAGGTGAGATAACCGGAGGAATTGCTCATGGGAAGGCCCAGCAAAGTCCTTCCCACCATCGTCTGGCAACGGGAAATCTCGTCCGGCGCTGCCAGCGTCCCACCGAATCGAACCATCTCCGCCATCACGCTTGTTCCGCCATGCAGCTTGCCGCGCCGCCTTCCCGTGCCAAGTCTCCGGACATGGCCCGCATTCCGCTCGAGGACAATTTCAACGACGTCATCAACAAAGCTCAGCGTGGCTTGAAAATCTCCGACGCCGATTTGGCGGTGCGCGCCGAGGTCTCGCCCGAGGATTTGGCCGCGGTGAAAAGCGGCGCGCCACTCGACCCCGTGATTCGGCGCGTGGCCCGTCATCTCAAGCTCGCGCCCGATGCGCTCGAGGCCCTCACCCACAAGCGCTGGTATCCGCAGCTCCCGAATTTCCCCAAGAGTTTCGCGATGTTCAACACGCCGCACGAGGACATGACGGTGAACAGCTACCTGATCTGGGACGCCCGCGATCGGGTCGCCGCGGCCTTCGACACCGGGGCCAACAGCGAGGGCATGCTCGATCTTATTCACGCCGAACGGCTGACGGTGCGCTACATCTTCATCACGCACACCCACCCGGATCACATCGCCGATCTTGCCCGGCTCGCGGGCACGACCAAAGCCGAGGTCTGGGCCAGCGAACTGGAGCCCGTCGACTATCCCGGCGCCAAAACATTTAAGGAAAACGCCCACTTCCACGTCGGCTCGCTCGCCGTCAAGACGCTCTACACGTTCGGTCACTCGCCGGGCATGACGACGTTCTTCGTCACCGGCCTCAGCTGGCCGCTCGCCGTTGTCGGCGACTCGGTTTTTGCGAGTTCGATGGGCGGCAGTGCGACGCACTATGCCGAGCAATATCGCAACAACCGCGAAAAAATCTTCACGCTCCCCCGCGACACCGTGCTCGCCTGCGGCCACGGTCCGCTCACCACTCTCTCGCAAGAAAAGCACCACAACCCCTTTTTCGCGCGCTGACTGAATAAGCTGCGCCTCCCCCTCGTCCCAACGCCACCATGACCTCCCGCGCCTTCCCCGCCGTTCGTCAAATCTTCAGTGCTTGGTTTGCCCTCGCTGCGCTGTCCGCCAGCGCCCTTGCCCAAGGCCAGCCCGCCACCAACAACCTCAGCCCGGATCGCGTCACCTTCTACACTGAGCCGAATTTCCGCGGCGAGGCGCTCGTCGTCGAAGCCGGCGCATCCGTGCCGAACCTCGAGCAAATGCTCCGCGCCGACCAGCGCCCATGGGCCTTCGCCATCTCCTCCGTGCAGGTGGACGGTGCGGCGCGCGCCACGGTTTTCACCGCTGCCGGTTTTGCCGGCGACCGCCTCGAAATCACGCGCAACATCTCCGATCTTTATGGCGCAGCTCGCGCGCGTGAGCCGGGTGCGAGCTGGGATCGCGCCATCGTTTCGCTCGCGGTCACCGGACCGCAGCCGGCCGTGAACCACCAACCTTACCCGCCCGCGCCCGTGCCGGTTCGTCCGGTTGAGCGCCCGCCCACGACCGTGGTCATCGTTCAACCTCAGCCACCGCCGCCCGTCATCATCCAAGAGGTTCGCCCGCGCATCGACCGCCGCACCGCCGAGGCCTACGTGCAGCGCGCGTTTCGCGAAGTGCTCGACCGCCCCGCCGATCCCGAGGGCCTGCGCACCTACACCGACCGTATCCTCCGCGACGGCTGGTCCGAACAGCAGATGATTCAACAACTCCAACGCAGTAACGAAGCTCGCTCCCTCAACGCCGACCAGGCCATCACCAAAATCTACCGCGATGTCCTCGGCCGTGATCCCGACCCCCGCGGGCTCGCGACCTACCGCGCAAGGTGGAAAGACGGCTGGACGCAGGGCCAGATCCGCGACGACCTCCGCCGCAGCCCCGAGGGCCACGACACTTACGTCCGCCTCACGATCACGAAAGCCTACCGCGAAGTCCTCGGTCGCGAACCCGACCCCGCTGGCTACGCCACCTACGAAAAAGCCATGCGCGAGCGCGGCTACACCGAGCAGCAAGTCCGCGCCGCCCTGATGAGCGGCGACGAATACCGGAAGAAGCGCGGGAAAAAATAGTCACTACCCGCCAGGAGCGACGAAACCGGGCCGGTTCAATCAGCCGTCGCCGATAACCCGCAGGCGGCGGACCCGGG
>JANOAF010000644.1:0-2509 GCA_031411015.1 Opitutaceae bacterium
ATCGGAGCGGCAAACGAATGCCGGGAAAAATCTAAGGGTTTCTGGGGAGCGCGGAGAGGGGGGGATTCGAACCCCCGATTCGATTCTGCTGCCCGGTGGAGCGCTGTTACAGAGTAAGGTTCAACACCGGTGACACGGTTGACACCCGTGACGTTGTCACTATCGTTGTCACCATGGCCTCACTCCGTCGTAAGCCGAACTCAAAATATTGGATCGCCTGCTTCATGACGGCCAACGGTCAACGCGCCCAACGCAGCACCAAGACCACAAATCGAAAACTCGCTCTGAAGCTCGCCGAAGACTACGAGGCCGCCGCCCGTTCGCGGATGACCGAGACGCAGGTCCGACGCGTCCTCAGTGATCTCCATCGCATGCATTCGGGAACCGCTCTCGCTTCCGCCACCGTCCGTTCCTACTTCGATCAATGGGCAAAGGCGAAGGCCGGCACCGTTGCCGAATCGACCCGATCCATCTACGAGAGCGCCGCCCGCGATTTCTGCGATTTCCTAGCGGATCGAGCCGACCTGCAACTGCTCTACGTAACCAAAGCCGACGTTGCGGCCTTCCGCGACTCCATCGCCGGCACCCGTTCGCCGGTCACGGTCAACACCCGGCTAAAAATCCTCCGGGTGGCATTTCAGCAAGCGTGGCGCGATGGCGTCATCGACGATAACCCCGCCGCAAAAGTTCCCCTCCTGAAGTCGCCCCACGAGACGGCCTCCCGCCGCGCATTCACGATCCCGGAATTGAAGACCCTCCTCGCCGCAGCGGATGGCGAATGGAAGGGGGCCGTTTTGTTCGGAATTTACACCGGCCAGCGCCTCGGCGATATCGCCCGACTGCGTTGGGACAATGTGGACTTGGCGACGAACACACTCGCGTTCACTTCCCAAAAAACCCACCGGCGCCAGATCCTCCCGATCGCCCCGCCGCTGCGAAAATGGCTCGATGCTCATCGCCATTCAGGAGCGCCGTCCACCCCCTCCATTTTCCCAACCCTGCTTGCGCAGATCGGCGATGCTGGTCGTGTTGGCACCCTTTCAAACCAGTTCCACCGCCTCATGTCTTCGGTCGGCCTGGTCTCTGCCCGCTCGCATCAGAAGAAGACCGATGGTCTCGGGCGCGAAGGACGCCGCAGCCAAAGTGAACTCTCCTTTCATAGTCTCCGGCATACCGCCACGAGTCTGATGAAAAACGCCGGCATCAGTTCGGCGATCGTTCAAGAGTTCGTCGGCCACGACTCAAAGGAGGTCAGCCAGAACTACACCCACATCGAGCTTTCCACTTTGCGGAAAGCAGCCGACGCCCTCCCGAGCCTTACGTGAATGCAATGTTCCGAAAGGCCGCAGCCGCCGTGCGCCCTGTTGGGTATTTGTAGTCGGACGATCGTCGCCTCAATTTCAGCAATTTCGGTCCACCAACGGATGCGCAGGGGTATTGCCGCCCCGCCGCAAACGCTCGGGGAGCATCTGCGCAGAGTGCGGATCGACCGCAAGCTGACCCTCGTGGAAGCGGCTCATATTCTGCGCATAGCATACACAACAGGCGAGTGAAACACGGGGCGATGTTGGATATTTGTGGCCGCATCTAGTCTTTGGATTTTCCGCTCTCTGGCGCGACTCCCCGATTCCGACCACGCCGCTAGTGTGCGCTTCAACTCCGCTTTTTGGGCGGCGAGGATTTCCTCCACCTCCGAGGCGGCGGAGGGGAATAGCGGGGGTCGGAGGACGGGCGAGCAACGCGGGTGAAGCCAATGGATTAGTCGGGCGTGGACGCCATGCCAGCCGCTGCATGTCAAAGACACACAGCGACTCGGAGTTGGCGGTCAGCGGGCGCTAACCGAGGAAGTGCTGCCAATCGCGGACGCCGTGGTGGTTGCGGATCAGCGCGCTCGCCGGCACCACGCGAGGCGCGACGGGTTGCTTGCGCAGGCGCAGGCCGGCCTCATGCGGGAGACGGTTGGCCTTGCGCGAGTTCACTTCGCGGTGGGCGAGGACGCAGTTGTCCCAGGACGTCTTGCCGCCGCGGGAGCGCGGGACCACGTGGTCGATGTTGCCTTCCTTCGGCGAAAGTTTGCGGCCGGTGTATTGGCAGACGCCGCCGTCGCGCTCCCAGATGCCGCGGGCGCCGAAGCGCGGGCGGCGCAGCGGGACCTTGGCGTAGTTGGCGGCGACGATGACGGTCGGCACGCGCACGGGACCGCGCGGGGTGTTCACGGCGTTGTCGTGCTCGCGGACGGGCAGCTTGAGCCAGTCGTCCCAGCGCACGGGCGTGATGTAGTCGTCGCCCTGCACGTCGAGCGCAGTGGCCGCGCCGGTGGCGATCATGCAGAACGCCTCGGCTGGCGTCTTCACGTGAATCGCCTGCCAGTGCCGGTTCAGGACCAGCACGGTCGATTTATTGAGGATGTCGTTCATTGAGAATGGAATGTTGAGAGTAATGCGGAGGCGTGACGGGTTGGCGTCCCGCCTCCGCGGTTTCAGTCTTCGGCGCGGTCGCCGGCTGGGCA
>JANOAF010000645.1:0-8918 GCA_031411015.1 Opitutaceae bacterium
CACCGATGAGGAGTTGAACGCCGCCCTCGACGTTAAGCGCCCCGCCACGCTCGCCGGCCTCAACGGTTGGTTCAAGGCCGGCGCCAAGTTCCGCACCAAGTCGCGCGACCGCGACGAGATTGTCCGCTCCTTCAACCAGAACGCCAACTGGAACCTCCTCGGCTACACCGGCCAGACCGACATCCCGTCCATCCTCGCCGACTATGGCGTGAAAAACGGCGCGACCGCCGAAGGCCACTACGACTACGGCTACTTCATCGATCCGAAAAAAGCCCGCGACGTCGGCGAGTTGCTCATCTCCCGCGGCCTCGTCACGCCGCTCGCAAGCAACGCGCTCAACAGCCAGCTCGGCGACTATCAGGCGTGGGAGGATGTCTCCGCCGCTTACGCCGAGGGCCAGTTCACCAGCGGAAAATTCACCCTCCTCGCTGGCGTCCGCGGCGAGCGCACCACCGTGAAGTTCAAGACTTGGGCCGTCGTCGATGGCACGCCGCTCCGCATCCAGCCCTCGCGCAGCTACTCGAAAATTCTCCCCGGCCTGCACGCCCGCTACGATGCCTCGAAGCAGTTCGTCGTGCGCTCCGCCTACACTGAGTCCCTCGCGCGCCCGACCTTCAACCAGCTCAATCCCCGCGCGACGATCAACACCGCGAGCGATGTCGTCAGCCGCGGCAACCTCGACCTCAAGGCCGTCACCTCCCGCAACTACGATCTCTCGTTCGACTACTACCTCGGCAACACCGGCTACGTCTCGCTCGGGTTCTTTCACAAGGATTACAAAAACAACGTCTATCGCTCCACGCAGCGCGAGCTCTTCGACGGCGAGCCCAACACGCAGGTCACGCAGGAGCGCAACGCCCGCGGCGGCAAACTCACCGGCGTCGAATTCGCCTTCGATCAGCCGCTGCGTTTCCTGCCTGCGCCCTTCGACGGCCTCGGCGTCACGTTCAACCTCACGCGCGCCGACTCCTCGCTCGACACCGGCCTCCCCCGCCTCGCCGGCATCAAGATTCCGCTCTTCGACCAGATGAAGGAGACCGTCAACGCGAGCCTCTACTACGACAAACGCGGCCTGAACCTCCGCGCCTCCGTGCATCGCCGCAGCCGCACGGTCTTCGATCTCGCAACCGACAACCCCTACGCGCTCGCGCGCTTCGAGTCGCCGAGCTCGGAACTCGACCTCACCGCGAGCTACCGGCTCTTCCGCCACTGGACGATCTATGCCGAGGTGCAGAACGCCCTGAGCGCGGGCCGCCGCGGCTACAACGGCGACTCCGCCCTCCGTCTCGACTACAACGAATACGCCGACTGGTCCGGCACCTTCGGCGTGCGCTGGAAGCTCTGATCCCAACTTCCCCTGGCGATTTGATTTTCTGGTAGCCGCGAACGTGAGCGAGGGGATGTTGCGACCACTCGCTCACGCTCGCGGCTACCTTTTTATGGTCAAAAAAATGGGGCCACACTCCCTCGCCGCTTTCCCCGTCCGCGATGAGCGGACGCCAACGGTGATCCCGAAGGCGATGAGCCGCAGGGGTGCCCCAAGGTTTCGCCCCGCGGCGAAACCCATCAGCGGTCAAACAATCGGCGGTTAGAAAACGTCACCGCATCAGCGCCATCAGCCGTCCGCGCGTGCGCACCTTCAACTTCGCGAAGATCGACGTGAGCTGCTTCTTTGTCGTCAGGGGACTCTTCTTCAACCGCCGCCCAATTTCGTCGTTCGAGCAGCCCTCGCAGATCAGCAGCGCCACCTCGCGCTCACTCGGCGTCAGCACCCAGAGCAGGCGCTGTTTTTCCACCGGCATCCGCGCCAGCGGCTGACGCTCTAGACTCCGATCCTCCAGCACGACGAGGAAGCCGGGCTTCGCGAGCAGACCCGCCGACGCGTTCACCGCCGACACCGCCGCGAGCCGGTCGGGAATCGTCGGGTGCGAAATCCGTTCCGGCCCCTGCCCAAATTCCGGCCGATCCTTCGCATTCGCCCGCAGGATTTCCTCGCGCATCCGTTCGCACACCGCGCGCACCGGCGCCGGCAGCTCCATCCGATCCCGCGAGATCAGGCCGCGCGCCACCGTCGGCCCGTGGCACCACACGGCGCATTCCTTCACGGCCTCGGTGTTGGCAAACACCGGCTCCAGATCCCAGTCGAGCAGCATCAGGCCGAGCGGAATGTGGCGGTTAAATTCTTCGAGGACCTTCCGGTGCAGACGCTCCGCGTGCAGCAGCAGCACGCGATCAATCGCGGTCTCAAGATGTGGCCGCAGCACGCGCATCCGCGCGGACTCCTCCGCGCCAAACTCCGGCGCCCCCGGCGCGCGATACACGCTGAACATCGCCTTCACATCATCGCCCCGCCAGAATAGCCCCGACATCCCGTCGGCCCAGCCCTCCGGCTTCGCGAAGCGTCGGAAAAATTCCGTCTGCCTAAACTGCTCCGGCGCGCCGACGACTTCTGCGAAGCGATAATGTGGGACGCGCCGGTGCGCGCGAATGAACGGCGTGAACGGGTTCGTCTCGCCGCGTTTCTTATACCACTCCGCCGTCTGCGCGATCGGCGGATCGGTGAACACGCGCCTCGCCTCCCGCATCTCGAAGTGCCCGAGAAAAAGCGTCGCCCGCACGGTCGGCGCAAAGGCCGCGCGCAGCAGCGGGAGAGCCGCGCGCCCCAGCTCCTCGACCTCCGTCGCCGCGTGCAACGGAAACAGCAGCGACTCCCAGTCCGTCGCCGCCTTCGTCCGCATGGGCTTCATGGCCCCACGTTCGCCGTTCCAGTGGCGCCGCGTCAAGCGGCGCGGACCGCTCAGGGCTCCAACCACAACTGCTTCAGTCGCCGATCCGCAAAGGGCTTCGGCTGCCAACCCTTCACGCTCGGGCTCATCAGAATCGCCTGGGTCGAAAAGAACAACGGGATCGCCGGCAGTTCCTCCAAAAATATTTCCTCCGCGCGCTGAAACGCCGCTTCGCGCGCCGCGGCATCGGTCGTCCACGTCGCCTCAATCGCACGGTCGAACTCCGCACTGCTCCACTTCGCCTCGTTGTAGAGGCCGGTCGTCTGCCACGCGCCCAGAAAGTAGAACGGATCCTGATAAGTCGTCGCGTTCCACGAGCCCCGCACCATCTGGAAATCCATCGACCGCTTCGAGGCGTTGAGCACCTGCGTCTCCTCATTGCGCAGCGTCACCTCGATGCCGAGTTCCTTCCGCCACATCTGTTGCACCGCCTCCGCAATCACGCGGTGCTGCTCGCGCGCGTCAACGAGGAGCTCGACCTTCGGCCAGCCCTGCCCGCCGGGAAACCCCGCCTCCGCCAGCCGTGCCCGCGCGCGCTCCGGATCGAAGGCCGCGCGCCCACGCGCCGTGTAACTGCCGATGCCCGGCGGCGTGAAATGAAACGCCGGCTGCGTCCCGGCCTTCACCACCTGCTGCGTCAGCCGCTCGCGATCCACGGCCAGCGACAGCGCCTGCCGCACGCGGCGGTCGTTGAGCGGCGGCTTCGTGACATTCAGCGAATAGAAATACACCCCGCGGTCGCTCACGACCTTCAGGGCGTCGGGCTGCTCGCGGGCATAGACTTCGATTTTGTTCAGCGGCACCGCGCTCGTCAGGTGCAGTTGCCCAGTGCGAAAGGCGTTCTCCTCGGCGGAAGCATTTTCTATCGGCAGGAAATGAATCTCCTTCAGGCGCACGCTCGCCGCGTCCCAGTAGCGCGGGTTGCGCTCCACGATCACGCCCTGATTTTGCCGCCACGCCTTCAGGCGAAACGGCCCGTTGCTCACGAGGTTTCCCGGTCGGATCCAGTTGTTCACGCGCTGGTCCATCGGGGCAAATTTCTCCACCGCCGCCTGTGGCACCGGGAAAAACAAATACAGCGCCGAGAGAAAAAACGGCGTGGGGCGCGCCAGCGTGATCTCCAGCGTGCGGGCGTCACGAGCCTTGACCCCCACGGTCGCGAAGTCCGTCGTGCGCCCCGCCTGATAGTCGCGCGAGCCGCGCACAAAGTGCAGCGTGTTCTCCGCGTGCGCCGCACCGAGCTTCGGCGCGAGCATCCGGCGCGCGCCATATTCGAAGTCCTGCGCCGTCACGTGCGAGCCGTCGCTCCACGCCGCGTCCGCGCGCAGATGAAAGGTGTAGGTCATCCCGTCTGCCGAAATTTCCCAGCGCTCCGCCACGCCGGGCCGCGGCTCCAGTGTCGCCAGGTCGGGTGTCACGAGTCCCTCGAACAATCCGCCCACGATCGTCCACTCCACCGCACCGCGCACGAGATACGGGTCCAGCGACTCCGGCTCCGAGGCGTTGCCGCGATAGAGCACTTGGTCGCGGTTGCCGCGCGTCACGTTGGTCTCGCGCCGCCCGCAACCCGCGGCGAGCCCAAGCGCGAGGATCGAAATCAGCCATCGTTTCATGTCGCGGCATCCTGTCGGCGTGACCCCGGATTTCGCAGCCCAAATCCACTACCACCAAAGTGGTAATCTCGCAGCCCCCGTCCGCTTCGCCCTAGCCTCGTCCGTGGCGACCGTGTCATCCTCCGGCCATGCTCCGCGCCTCTCTCCTGTTTTCCCTCGCCGCCCTCGCCGTCGGCGCGCCCGCGCGCGCCGCGAGCTACGACTATTGGCTCACCGGTAACGCCGCCGATGCGAAGCCCGCACAAACACGCGCCGGTCTTTTTCTCTCCGGCGGCGGCGGCGATGTCACCGCCGCATGGAAGTGGTTCGTCGCCCGCGCGGGCGGCGGCGACATCGTCATCCTCCGCGCTTCCGGGGGCGACGGCTATCAGAGCTACGTCGCGGAAAAAATCGGTGGCGTCGATTCCGTCGAGACGATCCTCTTCAACGATGCCTCCGCGGCCCGCGACCCACGCGTGCTCGAGATCATCGCGAAGGCCGATGGCATCTTTTTGGCCGGTGGCGATCAGGCGCGCTACGTTAACTATTGGAAGGACACTCCCGTCGGCACCGCACTGAACGCCCATCTGCGCGCCGGAAAACCCCTCGGCGGCACGAGCGCCGGGCTCGCCGTGCTGGGCCAGTATTACTTCTCCGCACTCCACACCTCGATCACGAGCGCCACCGCCCTGCGCGATCCCTTCGACCAGAGCGTCACGCTTGGCCGCGATTTCATCGCCGCGCCGCCGCTCGTCGGCGTGCTCACCGATTCGCATTTCATGGCGCGCCAGCGCCTCGGGCGACTCATCGCGTTTCTTTCGCGGCTCGCCGTGGACGAAAAGGAAAAGCCCGCGCGCCTCGTCGGCCTCGGCGTCGACGAAGCCACCGCCCTCTGCGTGGAGCCCGACGGCACGGCGAACGTTTTTTCCGAGAAGGACGGCCTCGTGTGGCTAATCGTGCCCACGCGCGCGCCCGAGCGCGTCGTCGCCAGCCAGCCCCTGGTCGCCCGCGGCGTGCGAGTCATCGGCATCGGCCCGCAGAGCGCCTTCAACCTCACCACCCTGAACGTCGACCGTCCCGCCGCCCTGCGCACGGTGACCGCGGCTGACGGCAAGCTCAGCGACGACGCGGAAAAGAAATGATTTTGCCTGCCGCCATTGCGGCGCTGCCTCAGCGCACGCCTGAACTCGTCACGCTCCTCGAGACGTGGGCGAACATCAATTCCGGCTCGGGGCATATCGCCGGCCTTGAGCGCATGCGGCACGCGCTGCACGACGCGTTCGCGCGGGCCTTCCCCGCCGCGCTCATCGCCGATCTCGAACTCGCCGGCACGCCCGCGCGCGCGCTGCGCATTTCGCTGCGACCGGAGCTGGGGAAAAAAATCCTGCTCAACGGCCACTTCGACACTGTTTACGAGGCGGGCGATCCGTTCCAGCGCTGCACCCGCGTGGATGCGAACACGCTCCGCGGCCCCGGCGTGATCGACATGAAAGGCGGCCTCGTGACGATGCTCGCGGCGTTGCAGGCCTTCGAGCAAACGCCGCCCGCCGCGAATCTCGGCTGGGAAGTCCTGCTCACGCCCGATGAAGAGATCGGTTCGCACGGGAGCGCGCCGCTCTTCGTCGAAGTGGCGCGGCGCCACGCGTTCGCCCTCGTCTTCGAGCCGGCGCGCACCAACGGCGACATCGTGCGCTCGCGCAAGGGCACCGGCGGCATCATTGCCACCTGTCGCGGCCGGGCGTCGCACGCCGCAAAAATCCCGAATGATGGCCGCAACGCGATCCTCGCGCTCTCCGAGTTCCTCCTCGCGGCGAGCCGCATCCCGGCCGATTTGCCCGGCGTGCTCGTCAACGTCGGCAACATCCGCGGGGGCGGCCCCGCGACTAACGTCATTCCCGATTTCGCCGAGGCCGAACTCGACGTGCGCATCACCGCCGTCGCCGACCGCGCGCCGCTACTCGCCCGCCTCGATGCTCTCGCCGCCGCGATCAACGCTCGCGAGGGTTTCAAGCTTGAGCTGAAGGGCGGCTTCAACCGTCCGCCGAAAGAGTGTGGCCCCGCCGAGGAAACGATCTTCGCCGCGTGGCAACGCGCCGCGCATGATGTCGGCATCGCTCCGTTCAGCTGGGTCCATGCCGGCGGTGGTTCCGACGGCAATCTCCTCTCCGCCGCCGGCCTGCCCAACCTCGACGGCGTCGGCCCAATCGGCGATCACATGCACAGCGACCGCGAGTTCATCGACACCTCCACCATCGCGCCGCGCGCGCAGATCGTGGCGCTGTTTCTCCACCGGCTCGCCCGCGGCGAGCTTTCGCTTCCGGCGCGTTAGGGGCGAAAATTTATCCCGTGCGTAGATTCCTGCTCCACCCGTCGTCCCCATGCTCGTCCTCCGCCCCATCCGCGAAAACGATCTGCCGGGACTCGTCGCACTCGCGCGCGCGACCGGCGGCGGGCTGACGACGCTGCCGCCCGACGAAACATTTCTCGCCGAGCGCATTGACGAATCGCTCCGCGCCTTCCGACCGCGCGTGCGCAAGCCGGGCGGGGAATACTATCTCTTCGTGCTGGAGGACACGGCCGCCGGAGAAATCGTCGGCACGAGCGGCCTCGCCTCGCGCGTTGGCGGCTTCGAGCCGTTCTACAGCTACGAAATCTGCACCGAACGCTACGCGCATCGCCCGCTGCGCATCGAGAAGGAGATCGCCACGCTGCACTTGAAGGAATCGCACCGCGGCCCCAGCGAGGCCTGCTCGCTCTTCCTGCGCGCCGATCGCCGCCGCGACGGCAACGGCCGGCTGCTCTCCCTCGCGCGTTTCCTCTTCATCGGGGCGTTTCGCCGCCGCTTCACCGAAGCGATCATCGCCGAGCTGCGCGGCTACATCGATCAGACCGGCCGCTCGCCTTTCTGGGAGGCGGTCGGCCGGCCGTTTTTCGAGTTCGATTTCTACCGCGCCGATGTGCTCAGCGGGCTCGGCGAAAAGGAGTTCATCGCCGACCTCATGCCAGATCATCCGATCTATGTCCCGCTGCTTCCGCCGGAAGTGCAGGCCGTGATCGGCCGCGTGCACCACGACACCGAGCCCGCCCTTGCGCTGCTGCGCGCCGAGGGTTTTTCCGCGACGAACGAAATCGACATCTTCGACGCCGGCCCGCTGGTCCGCGCCGAAGTCGCCGCACTGCGCACGATCCGGCAGGCGCAGACCGCACCCGTCCGCGAGATCGTGGACGCCTCCGCGGACGACGCCCGCACGCACCTCCTCAGCAACGGCGCGCTCGATTTTCGCGCGTGCCTCGGTGCGGTGGCGCCGCACGCTGACGGCGTCGCGCTCACCCGAACCCTCGCCGCCGCGCTGCAACTCCAGGTCGGCGATGCGCTCACGTTCACGCCGCTCAAATAATTCCGAGGTGGACGCGTTGTCCCCAACGAGCTTTCAGGACATCCGACCCGCTCAAACCAGCGTCTTGGGGACAAGCCGCTCCACCCTCCCACCACCCCGCTCGCGTGCCAGCCTTCTCCTCCATCAACCCCGCCACGGGCGAAACCGTCTGGACCGGTGCCGCAGCGACGGGCGCGGAGGTCGATGCCGCCGTCGCGCGGGCGCGAGCGGCCTTCCGCCCGTGGTCGCGCACACCGCTCGCGGAACGCGAGGCACACCTGCGCGCCTTCGCGCGCGGGCTCGAGACGCGCAAAACCGATCTCGCCGCCGCCTTCTCCCTGGAGATCGGCAAGCCGCGCTGGGAGGCGCTGACCGAGGTGCAGTCGATGATCGGCAAGGTCGATCTCGCGATCCGGGCGTTTGCGCAGCGCACGACGGAGTTTTCGGCGGGCACGGCCGTGACGCGCTTCCGGCCCCACGGCGTGTGCGCGGTGTTCGGGCCATTCAATTTTCCCGGCCACTTGCCCAATGGCCACATCGTGCCCGCGGTCCTTGCGGGCAACACGGTGGTCTTTAAGCCGAGCGAGCACGCCCCGCTCGTCGCCGAGCGCACGCTCGCGATCTGGCGTGAAGCCGGCCTGCCCGCGGGCGTGATTGAGCTCGCACAGGGCGCGCGCGAAACCGGTGCCGCCCTCGCCACGCACGCGGGGATCGACGGGCTGTTCTTCACCGGTTCGGCGCGCACCGGGCTGTGGCTCGCCGAGCAGTTTGCCCGCACCCCGGAGAAAATCCTCGCCCTCGAACTCGGCGGCAACAATCCGCTCGTCGTCTGGCAGGCCCGCGATCTCCGTGCCGCCGCGTTGCTCGTCGCGCAATCGGCCTTCGCCACCGCAGGCCAACGCTGCACCTGCGCGCGGCGCTTGATTGTGGCCGATGACACCACGGGGGAAAATCTCGTCGATGAACTCAAAGCCATCGCGACCCGTCTACGCGTAGGCGCGCCGGACGAAACACCCGAGCCGTTCATGGGCCCGGTGATTTCGGCGCGCGCGGCAGCGGAAATTCTTCGCGCGCAAGCCGCGCTGCTCACGGCTGGCGCGCGCTCGATCGTGGATTGCCAATCGCTCCGCACCGGAACCGGCCTGCTCACGCCCGGGCTGATC
>JANOAF010000646.1:0-9078 GCA_031411015.1 Opitutaceae bacterium
AGTAGATGCCGCCGGTTGGTTGACCGGTTGGCTAGCCGTGGCTGCCACCGGGTTAACCGTGTTGGTAACTGGGTGCAGGCCGGTCGCCCGCGTGAAAGCAGCGGGGTTAACCAGCCAGACAAAGTGCGTTTCATCGACGTAGCCATCGCGTTTGCAATCGACGTTCTCGGTCAATTTTCCGTTCTGCAAAGACTGTTTCAGCCGACTGCGCAGCACGCGCACGCTGATGTCGAGTTGCAGGGAGAGTTCGTGCAGGGTGAGAAATTCCATGCTTTCAGTGTAGCATGGCCGGCCGGCCGCGCGGCAGGGTGGGTTATCCACGGGCGCGGGCGATGTGCGCTCGCTCGTCACCTCGTTGGGGTTCCGCATCGGCCGGCTTTTGCAGCCACGCGAGCAGTCCATGCGCTTCGCCATCCTTCGAGCGCCTGAGAAGGCCCGTGTGTTTGCTCACGTAGATGGCCGAGCCCATGCCGAGCTGCTCGGCGAGCCAGCCGTTAGGGACATCGGTGGTCGCGCGGAGGTGGGCGGCGACTGCCACTTTCCACGACGCGGACTGGTGCGAAGCGGTGCGGGCATCCGCCGGGAGGCGCGCGAGCGCAGCATCAAGTGCGCCCTGCCAACGCGCGGCGCGGATTTCCCGCACGCCCTGACTTTCCCACGCGCGCGCCTCGGCTGCAATGACGTGGTCGCGCAGGAGCGACTGCTTGAACGCCTCGCTCCCGAGCGCCCATCCGCGGCTCATCGTCGCGTAGGCGGCGTTCTTGCCCGCCGGGCCGTCGCTGGCCTGCCACACGAGATAGTCGAGGTAGCTTCGCCAGCCGGTGCGATTGTTGGCCAGACTGCCCGCCGCGAGCAGCGCCGCGTCGACGGAGAGAAATTTCGGGCGCAGCTTCGGCCGCGTTAGATACCACAGGCTGGAATGGCGATACGCCCCCGCGTTCGCCGCCGGGACGAGGCCCGCGCGCACAGGGTTCAGGTGCAGGTAGTGGCAGACCTGCCCGAGCGCATCACCGGGTTCGACGAGCAGGCTCTTGTAGCGACCTTGGAAGAGATGGCCGCGCTCGCCCCGAAGGCGATTGAACCGGTTCGCAAAGGTGGCCTGCAACCATTGCATCCCCGCGACGAGGTTGCACTGCGGGGTCTCGACCGCGAGGTGGTAATGGTTGCCCATGACGACAAACCCATGTAGCACCCATCCGAAGCGCCGGCACGCATCGAACACGACGCGCTCAAACGCGGCCTTCGTTCCATCGTCCCGGAACACCCACGCCCGGTAGTTGCCGCGGTTGATGACGTGGTAAACGGCACCGGCGAATTCGAGACGGAGCTTGCGGGGGCACGGACCAAGAAAGACGTAGAATTTTGGGCGGTCAAGGTAAGAGGTAAGACATGACCCCATCGGCTACCCTTTTCACCGCGATGCTCGGCGTGTGGCAGGGCGTGCCGCAAATCTACGTGGATCTGATCGGAGCGTGGCGGTCGTCGCGGAATAAAGCTGAGAGGATTCCGAGAGGTGATCCCGCGGTCGCAGGATCGCCGACAGGAGACGTGAGCCGGACGGACCGCCGCGTATATCTCGCGGCGCTTGCATTTCTCGCCGGCCCGCCGCTCGTGCTGCTGTGGTTCAAGCAGCCGGTCGCGGTGGTCGTGGCGTTTTCCATCGTCGGGGCCTTTGCGATGCCGTTCCTCGCGGCGACGCTGCTCTACCTCAACAACCGCCGCGCCTGGATGGGTGCGCTCGCCAACCGTTGGCCGGGCAACGCCGCCCTCGTCGTGTGCCTCGTGGTCTTCGGCTCCGTGTGCGTGACGGAGATCGTCAACGTGATCGGGCGGTAGTGCCCGAATTGTTTTCGGTTTCCGTGCGGGCGGCGTTTATGGGAGGTGGATGCGATGCAGGATGACGCGCACGAACAGAAAGATTGAACCGCGCCCGCCTCGCTTTGTGCTTCGGACCGCGAGCCCGACCGAAACCCTCGCCGAAATGCCGCGCCTCACGCCCGCGCAGCGACGACTAATCCTAACGTCCCTTAACTTTTAGACTGTCATTGCGAGGAGCACGCGTCGAAGCAATCCCGCTGGATTGCCACGGCGCGCTTCGCGCACCTCGCAATGACATAGGTCTGGAAGTCTGGAGGGAGTGACCTGGGTGTGGTTGGCAAAGTGCGATCAGGCCTCTCGCTCCTGAATTATTCCACCCGACGGGTAACTCGCGCTCATCACCGTCCTGCCGCACTCCTCGTGTTGCGCGGCCAGCGCTGGGAACTGACAGATCCGAGATCCCTGCTTTTTAAGCCCGGAACATTCCCGCTATGGCAGGTGCAATCGGTTTCGGTCGCCCGGCATATGACTCCGCCGGTTGACCAGGCAAGGGTCTTCACGAGAGGTGTTTGCGGTGCGCTTCGCTCTTGTAACCAGCCATGGCGCGCACAGTCTCCACGGGCCCTTGTGATTGCACGGGTCTCGATGACATCACCCCGCCGGCGAGAAAACGTTTCGTCTTTGGTCAAAACCCTTGGTGGTGCCGCCGGCTCGCACGCGGTTGCGCGGCAGCGCAAAAATCTCCGCCGCGTCCGAACCGCTCGGAATGAGGCGGATGATCGTTGCGACGACTTCCACCCGTCGGCCCCGATCGGTCACCTCACGCTCGCTGCGGACGGCACTATTTGCGACGTGAATCCCTGCGGCGTCGAGTTCTTGGGCAACGGGCGCGTCGCTCCCCTCGGCAGGCGCATCCAGACTTTCATGATGCGGACTGATCGGGCGGCGTTCACTTCTTTCCTCAAGCAGGTGTTTCGGACGCGAGCTCAGCAGTCTGAAACATTCACGTTAGGAAATGTGGCCGGGGCGCCGCGCCCGTGTCGTTTTGACGCTTGGATTTCCCGCGACGGTCGGAATTGCCATGCGATGTTGTGCGACGCGGCCGCGAACGATTCCGACGAGCAAGTGTTGCGTGAAAATGAACGGCGGCTCCGCGTCGCGTGGGATGCCAGCTCGGACGCCTTTTTCCTTTACGATAGCGTGCGCAACGCGCGCGGGCGAATCACCGATTTCCGGATCATCGACGCCAACGCCGCCGGGGTGGAACTCGCCAACCTTCCCCGTGAAAAGCTCATTGGCAGCCTCCTCTGCGAAGGCTTCCCTTTCGTCCGCGTGGAGGGCTTCTTTGCCCGCGAGGTGCATGTCGTGGAAACGGGTGAGCCGCTGACGCAGGAGTTCCAGCTGAATGCGCCCGGCTTTGCGGCGAAGTGGATCGAAAAACGCGTGATGAAGGCCGGGGATGGGATGGTCGCCGTCTTCCGCGACGTCACGGGAAGCCGGCGCGACGCGGAAACCCTGCAGCAGAGCAAGCGCGAGCTGATCGAGGCCCAGCGTTTGGGTCGGATTGGCAGCTGGTTTTGGGAGGTGCAGTTCGATCGGGTGACTTGGTCGGAGGAGCTCTACCGGATTGCCGGCCGCGAGCCGGGTCGGCCGCCGCCCAGCTACGCGGAGCATCCCCGGCTCTACACGGCCGACAGCTGGGGGCGGCTGAACGCAGCCGTCGTAAACTGTCTGAAAGACGGCACGCCCTTTGATCTCGAACTTGAGATGATCCGGCCCGATGGGGAAATCCGCTGGACGAACGGGCGCGGTGAAGCGCAGCGGGATCGCGCGGGCAATGTCGTGCTGTTGCGCGGCACGGCGCAGGACATCACTGAGCGCAAGCAGGCGGAGCTGGCGTTGAAGGCGCTCCCGCGGCGCATTCTTGAGGCGCAGGAGACGGAGCGCCGCCGGGTGGCGCGCGACCTGCACGACGGTGTCGGCCAATTGCTAATCTCTGCGCGTTACCGGCTGCATGCGCTCGTGTTGGCCCTGCCGGAGGCACGGCAACCGCCTGCCACCACCGCGCAGGAACTGATTGGGTGCGCATTGAACGAGGTGCGGCGGATCTCCCATGGCCTGCGCCCAAGCGCACTCGATGATCTTGGGCTGAGTCCGGCGTTGCAAGCATTGGGGGCGGACTTTCGCGTCCGCACCAGGATCGGCCTCACGCTGCGCTGTTCGGGCGGAGACGGACGCCTGCCGGCGAATATCGAGGAGGTCATCTACCGCATTGTTCAGGAGGCTCTGACCAACATTGAGCGGCACGCGGCGGCGCGGCAGGTGGCGTTGCAAGTGACGCGCTCCAGCCGGGGCGCGCGCGTGAGCATCCGTGACGATGGGCGCGGCTTTGCTGCGACCAAGCGCAGTCGTGGACATGCCCGGGGACTTGGTCTGCTCCACATGCGCGAACGCGCCGAGCTGGCCGGCGGCACCTTCGCGCTCACCGCCGGGCGCGGGCGCGGGACTGCAATCGTGGCCGAATTTCCCCTGCTGCAGAACCCTCCGATCCATGCCCGCTGACAAACCCCGATTGCGCGTGCTGCTCGCCGATGATCATCCGCTCGTCCGCGAGGGAATCAAAGCTTGCCTCAACGGCGAGCCCGGGATCGAGGTCGTGGGCGAGGCCGCAAACGGGGCGGAAGCCGTGGACGAGGCGCGCAAACTCGTGCCCGACCTCGTGCTCATGGATTTGAACATGCCGCGTTTGAACGGCCTGGAGGCAACCGCGCTGCTCCGGCGCGAGCTGCCGCAAGTGCGGATGCTCGTGTTCACCATCCATCACGAGTCGCACTATGTGACGCAAGCCGTCCGAGCCGGGGCGCACGGTTACATCGCCAAGGATGCGCCACCGACGGAGTTGGTGGCTGCGGTTCGTCGCGTGGGCGATGGGGGCAGTTATTTTAGCAGTGAAGCCGCGCAGAGTTTTGTCGGAGCGCATGTGGGTGCATCCGGCCGGAATGGCAGGGCGCGCGTGGCAACGCTTTCAATGCGGGAGCTGGAGGTGCTGAAATTGATCGCCGATGGCATGAGCAACAAGCAGATCGCCGCCCGGCTCGGGGTGGGCGCCCGCACGGTGGAGACGCACCGCGAGCACATCATGCGCAAGCTCGGTATCCACTCCGTTGCCGGGATCACCCGGTTCGCGATCGCGCAAGGACTCGTGCCGCTGGAGTGAACGGGAGCTCCGGCTTAGGGTATCCGTAATTAACCCGACCGGTGAATTCCGTAGTCTCCGGATTTGCTTGGGATGTATGGGTCCTTCTCCCTCCCGAGCTCGGGGGTTTCCCCTCAGTTCGCGGTGAGCGCGGCGTAAAGCCGTCAAGGCACCAGCCTTCTCACATGCCAGCTTTTTCCAGGATCCAGAACATACCCCAAACATGAAAAAACATAACTACATATCCCGCAGCTTTTCGGCCTTGGCCGTGAGCCTCGCACTCGCCGGCCCTGTTTCGGCCGCCGAAAGAAACGTCCCGAGTGCTTACGCGACCATTCAAGCGGCGATCGATGCCGCCCTCCCTAATGACACCATCAACGTCTACCCCGGCGCTTACGATGAGACCGCATCCAGCCGATCTGTTTTGGGAGTTGGTTCGTATCAGTTCGGTTTATTTATCAGCAAGGCGAGGAACGGGATTACGGTTCAGGGCGTGGACGCAAACGGCAAAGTGATCACGGACTTCAGCAAAGTCCTAGCTACAGTCACCACGAACGCCACCAACAACTTTGGCCCTAGCGGTATCTTTATCGAGGGCGATCGAGTGACAATTTCGGGTCTCCGAATCGGAACGAACGCGGCGGGTCAAAACAAGACCATCGAGATCATCGGCGACGATTTCACGCTGATGAACTGCGATATCGCCGATCTACAGGGTTCGATCTATCTCAACGACTGGCAGTTTGATGTTGGGACCAACACCTCCTACCTCAGGAGCTACCGCATTGAGGGTAACCTCTTTCAGGATGGGGTGTCGCTCGATCTCGCGGATGGTGCCGGGTTCTCCGGTGCAATCAAGGACCGCGTGATCAGGAAGAACACGTTCTTGAACAGCTATTATTGGCCGTCGATCAGCTTCAATGGCTCGAATACAGGTGTGCCGTGGTTTGTTTATTCCGTCGGCGGTGCGATCATTCGGTCCAACGAATTCATCAATACCTTCGCAGGTGATTCCGATCCCTTATCTCTGAAGAAAGAGGGGCATATCCGCGCCCGCGGCACTTACGACAACAGCCAGTTTGACTGGGATAATTACTTTAACGAAAACCAGTTTAACCACGCCTTCGTCGTAGGCCCGAAACCGCCCAAGGAATTGAGAACGTATTTCTACACGTCGGGCACCTTCACATTCAACAATGTGCGCCGGATCGGAGCGATCAAGGCCGCCGAACAAGCAAACGCCCAGCCCGGGGACAAGGTCCTCTCAAAAAATCCGTAGGGAAAGAGATAATGTGCGATCCGGACCATGTTGTCATGCGGCCGGACCGTGGCAGTCGAAAGTTTGCCAGCGCCCCCTACCGGGGCGGGTGCTGGCAAACTACGGTTCGCGACCCTCTGTGAGCCGCGTGGCGGGGTAGCCGTCGCGGCCGGGCACGCGCCCGTTCAATGTGCGCAGGTTGGTTCGGCGGAAGAGAGCTCGGATCGCCGGAACGTCCTCGAAGATGTGCGAATGGACGTCGTTTCTGAGGATCTGTTCGTAGGCGGGCGATGGCCGTCGGCGGCGCCCGCGATGGCGGGGGACAACACGCCGAGGGCAATGGCGAAGGGATTGGGGTGCGTTGACCTCAACGCGCTGCACCTTCAAACATCTCCGCATGAACCCCGCCCCTGCGCTCGCGCCCGCCCCGGCGCGGCTCGCCTCGATCGATGCCTACCGCGGCTTCGTGATGCTGCTCATGATGGCCGAAGTGCTGCGCCTCAAGCGCGTCGCCACCGCGCTGCCCGAATGCGGGTTTTGGCAATGGATCGCGTGGCATCAGACGCACGTCGAGTGGGTCGGCTGCACGCTCCACGATCTCATCCAGCCGTCGTTTTCATTTCTCGTCGGCGTCGCCCTGCCCTTCTCGATCGCGGCGCGCGCCGCTCGGGGCGAATCGGAGTTCAAGGGGATGCTGCACGCGGCGTGGCGGGCGCTCGCACTCATTCTGCTCGGCGTGTTCCTGCGCTCGGCGAACCGCAACGCGACCTACTGGACCTTCGAGGACACGCTCTCGCAGATCGGGCTGGGCTATTTTTTCCTGTTCGCCGTCGGCTTCCGCCCGCTGCGAGATCAATGGGCGCTGTTTGGCGTCATCGTCGTCGGCTACTGGGCGATGTTTGCCGTCTGGCCGCTGCCCGCCGCAGGCTTCGATTTCGCGAGCGTGGGCCTCAAGCCCGAGTGGCTCGCGCTGCACGGGCAGGAAGGCTTCGCGGCGCACTGGCAGAAAAACACGAATCTCGCGTGGGCCTTCGACCAGTGGTGGCTGAATCTTTTTCCCCGCGAGAAACCGTTTCTCTTCCACTCCGGCGGCTACGCCACGCTCAGCTTCATCCCCACGCTCGGCACGATGGTCCTCGGGCTGATCGCGGGCGGCGTGTTGCGCAGCGAACGCACCGCCGCGGCGAAGCTCCGCTGGTTCGCGATCGCCGGTGGCCTCTGCCTGCTCGCCGGCGCGACGCTCGGCTGGCTCGGCATCTGCCCGGTGGTGAAACGCATCTGGACGCCAAGCTGGATCGTTTACAGCGGCGGCTGGTGCCTGCTGCTGCTGGCGCTCTTCTATCTCGTGGTCGATCTGCGCGGCTGGCGCGGCTGGGCGTTTCCACTGCTCGTGATCGGCGCCAATTCCATTGCGGCGTATTGCCTCGCCCACGGCTTTGACAGCTACGTCGCGAAAAACCTCACCACGCACCTCGGCGCAGGAACGTTCAAGCTCCTCGGCGCCGCCTACGAGCCCCTGCTCCAAGGCGCCGCCACCCTCGCCGTGCTTTGGCTCATCCTCTGGTGGATGTATCGGCGGAAGATTTTCGTGAAGCTCTGACTCGCGCCGTCCGCCAGACGGCTACGACTTCTTCGCGCCCTCGCTCAGCACCGACGCGATTTTTTTCTCGTAGGCCTCGGTCTCCTCGGCACCGACCTTACGGTCGCGGATCTGACCGTCGCGATCGATGATGAACGTCGTGGGAATCGCCTCGATGCCGCCGAACAGCGTCTGGACCGACTCATCCGCCATCACGAGCGGGTAGTTGATGCCCATCTTCGCGGCGAAGGGCTTCACCACCTCGGGACCGCCCTGATCGAGCGACACCCCGATGATCACAAAGCCATCCTTGCCGTATTTTTTTTGCAGCTCCGTGTAGCCGGGAATCTCCGCGCGGCACGGCGGGCACCAGGTCGCCCAAAAATCGATCACGACGACCTTGCCCTTGAATTGCTCGGAGGAAACGACGCTGCCGTTCACATCCTGCAGTTTCCACGCGGGTGCGGCACCGAGCTTGGGCAACGAGGCCGTCAGCACGGGCGGCGTCACCGGCGTGGAGGACTTGGTGGAGACCTCCGTCGAGGCGGACTTACCGCAGCCGGCCAACGCCAGCGCGAGCGCAATGGAGGTAAAAACGGAAACGAGGAGCGGTTTTTTCATGATGAAATCCAGTTCGGGCGTGGCGCGAACCTGCGCATAAGAGCCCGCGGCGCAAATTTTCTTCCCGCGGTTCCGGGCCGCTCCCTCAGTTGCCGTGCGACTCCGGCAGATCGAGCCCGAGGGTCTCGATGAACTTCTTCATCGCCGGCGTGAGCACACGGCCCTTGCGGTGGAGAATCGCGAGCGGGCGGGTGAAACCCTTGCCCTTGAAATGCAGCACCGCGAGCGTGCCTTGCTTCTGCTCCTGCGTGACCGTCGCCTGCGGCACGATGGCGATGCCGTGGTCGATCTCGACGGCGCGCTTCACCGTCTCGATGTTGTCGAACTCCATCACCGGCTCGATCTCGAGCTTGTGCTCGCGGAAGATGATATCGACGGCCTTGCGCGTGGGGATGTCCGGGTCGAAGCCGATGAACCGGTGGCCCGCGAGATCCTTCACCTCGAGGTCCGTGCGCTTGGCGAGCGGATGCTGCGGGTGCGTTATGAGCAAGATGTGATCGTAGCGGAACGGCAGCACCTCGATCTGACGCTGCGCCACCGGGAAGGCCACGAGGCCAAAGTCTACCGCGTTGTGCAGGATGTCCTCATAGACGAGGTTCGAGCGGC
>JANOAF010000647.1:0-2520 GCA_031411015.1 Opitutaceae bacterium
GAAATCGTCGTGCGCGAAAGCTGGCGCATCGTGCCCGACCTCCAGTGGGTGCGTCACCCCGGTGGGTCGGGCGCGCTTCGTAACGCGCTGGTGGTCGGCCTGCGCACACGGCTGACCTTCTAGTATCCCGCCCGCGCTCTCGTGGCTTCACCTTCCTTTTCTACGTCATGAATACTACAACGCTCCTGTCGCACGCTGGCGCCTGTCGCCAGGGCAAATTCCAGCTCACCATCAAATCTCGTTTACTTGTGCTCAGCGGCGTCCCGCTCGCCGCCCTGGCCCTGTGCCTGTCCGCCTCGTATGTGGGCACGCGCATGAACGCGCGAGCCATCCACCGGGTCACGACGGTCAGCGCGCCACTCGCGGATCTCGCCCGTGAGATGCAGTTGGACGTGCTCCACATCCAGGACGCGTTCACCGATCTGTCCGCCACCCGGGCGCCGGACAAGATGGAGACGGCATTTGCGGAGTCCGAAAAGTATCGCCAATCTTTCGTCAAAGGACTCGCCCGGTTTGAGTCAGATGCCGCCGGCGATCCGGCCCTCCGGCAGCGCTTGAGCCAGTTGGCTCAGGCCGTCGCTTTATATTGCACGAGCGGGAGGGAAATGGCTACAGCGTTTGTGACGAAGGGCACTGACGCCGGCAATGTCCTGATGCCGGGTTTCGACCAAGCGAGCGAACGATTAGAAGCGGTCCTCGAACCGTTGGTTCAGGTGCACGTCGGGGAGTTCAATACTGGGCTCAAGACTGCGGCCGAACAGCAGGAGCAACTGAGCCGGTGGATGTTGGGCCTGGGCTTGGCGCTGGCCGCGAGCAGCACCGCGCTCGCGCTTTATACTATTCGCACCACGAATGCAGTCCTGCTCGGAATCGCCGCACCCCTGGACGAAGGCGCCGACCACGTTGCCAGTGCGTCCGGACAGGTCTCCTCTGCGAGTCAGTCGCTCGCCGCAGGGTCGAGCGAGCAGGCCGCCGCCCTCGAGGAAACCAGTGCGTCGCTTGAAGAGGTGACCTCGATGACCAAGCGCAATGCCGACAATGCCAGGCAAGCCAAGGAGCTTGCCGGTCAGACGCGGTCCGCCGCCGACACCGGGTCCGCCGACATGGAGCAGATGAAAGTTGCCATGGATGCCATCAAATTCTCGTCCGGTGAAATCGCAAAGATTGTAAAGACGATCGATGAGATTGCCTTCCAGACCAACATTCTCGCGCTTAATGCCGCAGTGGAAGCCGCCCGGGCCGGCGAAGCCGGTCTCGGGTTCGCCGTCGTAGCCGAGGAAGTTCGTGCGCTGGCCCAGCGGTCGGCCCAAGCCGCCAAGGAAACCGCGGCGAAGATCGAGGATTCCGTCGTCAAGAGCGAGCGCGGCGTGTTGATCTCTGGAAAAGTCGCCCAGTCACTCCAGCAAATCGTTGAGCGAGCCTGCATGGTAGACACTCTCGTCGCCGAGATTGCCACTGCATCTCAGGAGCAGAGTCTAGGTATCAGTCAGGTGAGCACTGCCATTTCCCAGACGGACAAAGTCACGCAGTCCAACGCCGCCAACGCGGAGGAAACCGCGGCTGCCGCGGAAGAGCTCAATGCTCAGGCCGCGATGCTCAAGGAAACCGTGTCCGACCTGCAAAAGCTCGTCGGGGCCCGCGTCGGACTTCGTCATCCGGTAACGCCAGCACCGGTTGCACGACTGCCCGCTCGGCCCGCGTCTTCGCTCGCGGCCGACGCTACGTCGACTGTGTCACCTAGCTGACGGGGCACCGGATTCGAACTTATGCCCGTTGGGGTTGGCTGACCTGCACCGGCCCGGCGGCACCGGAATTGTGGCGCGGCGACCTATGAGACTGTCGGCAAGTTGGCGATTGGTAAGATCGCCGGTCTCGGCCGCACGACTCTGAGGATTCGATCACGTGCCGATGAGGCGCGGCCGCCCGGCGTTTTGGGTCACGTGGTTAAAGTTGGGTGGAATGTGACCGATGAGTAACAGTGCCATCTTCGTCACCGGGTGAGCGCACTGCACTTCGAGCCATGAAACTTCAGACCAAGATCGTGCTGTCGATCCTCGCCACCATTGTGGCCGTGGTCGTCGCAACCCAGTTTTTTCAGCAATGGCGCAGCCGATCCATGATGCAACGGATGGCCACAGCCAGTCTTCGCACGGAGGAGGCCACGCAATGGGACGTGGCCGAGCGGGTGCTGCAGGCCAGCGAGTCTGTCCTGATCGAGACCATGGCAGCCGGCGAGATGGACAAGTTCAAGCAGCTCATCGCGGCGCAAGGTAAGGTCAAAGGCGTGCTTGAACTCTCGATGCACGACCGCCGGGGGCGTGTGGCGTTTTCATCCGCACCGGCCCGCCTGAAGCAGGACCTGCCGGCCGACCTCAAGGCCGGATTGTTGACGGCTGCCGAGCCGCAGCGGCGGCGCACGGCGGACGCCTTCGAAATCTACCATCCGATCCCGGTCTCCGCCGCGTGCATCGAATGTCATGCGGAGTTCAAGGCGTCCAAGATCGCCGCCGTCCTCACCTA
>JANOAF010000648.1:0-12052 GCA_031411015.1 Opitutaceae bacterium
GATCCGCGCGGCGTCCGCGCGGGGATCAGCCAGCGTGACGGTCTGATCCTTGAGGGTGTAACTGATCTTTTGCAGCAATCCGAGCTGGGCAAACTTCCGGCCGTCGGCCGCCGTGAGATCGAGGTCGAGCTTGTCGAGGCGGGCGACGCCGGCGGCGAACACCCCATCGAACCCCGTGACCAAATCCACGGCCCCAACCGCTGCCAGATCGGGTGAGAGCGTCGCCAACTGGGCGATATGGGCGCGCATGCTTCCGCTTGCCGCGCCTGCTTGCGTGTCGGGCTTCAGGCTGAATTTCCCCGTGCCGTTGGCCGATATTTCGGGGAGACCAAGGCCGGCGAGGAGCGCGGCGAGTTGCTCGCTGCGGATGCCGATCTCCCACGTGCCGGCGATCTCGCGCGCTGCAGAGGTCCACGTGGCAGAGGTTTTGAACAACGGCTCGACGGTGGTGTTGTTTACGCGACCGAGACTGAGGGCGTAGTTTTCGCTTCCGCTCGCAATGGCCTGCTCCGCTTTGAGGCTGAGGCGAAATTGATCGGCGGGTATTTTGGGCCCCAGTGCCGCGGCGGCTCCCTCGATTTCAACGAGGTCGATGCGACGGTCGGACGTGATGCGCACCGTGAGCGTGCCGGACGTCCGCAGCGAGCTCAGCCCGGCGCCGACCGTCGAGTCGGAGAAATCCGCGGTCCACTCAATTTTGCCGCTTTGCCCCGCTGCGATGTTCGCGCCCTTCAGCGCGAAGGTGGCGGTCTGATTATCGGGCAGCAGGGCCTGACCTTTGATGTTGAGCGTGCCGACGCGCACATCAACGGGCAGTTGGAGCTGTTTAAAGAGCCCGTCGAACGGGGTCGGCTTGGCGGCGGAAGCTGCGGAAGCCGCGGGAGTCGTCGATCCTTTCGGGCCGGTGGTCACTGCCGGCGGGTGGGAAACGTTGCGCATATCGACGACGAGATCCTGCACGGTCACGTCGTCGGCGTTGAGCTTGCGGTTCGTGATTAGATCCCAGGCGGAATACTTGGCCGAGAACCCCTTGGCCGTGACAATCATGCCATCCTGTTCAAAGCGCAGGTCCGAAACGTCGGCGCCGGAAAAGCCGGCGTCCACCCGTGATACCGCCAGCGTCATGCCCTTTTGCCCGGACGTGGCCTTGCGCACCGCCCAAGTCTGGATGGACGACGTCAGCGCCAAACTGATTGCGATCGCGACGAGCACGATGCCGCCACCGACGATATAGCCGAAGATTTTGAGACGTTTCATGTGGATCGAAAAACCAACCGGGCGAAGGCTTGGGCTGACAAGTGAAAACTCGTCAACCCGGAGCGCGCGGCGGGCGATGGCAGACAGCTAGCGCTTGGAATTGAGCCGTGCGAACTCTTTCCTCTCGCCGCGAATCGCGCGAGTCCGTTTCGTTTGGCCTTTTCCATCATGTCCCAAGTCCGCGTCCGCTTCGCTCCCAGTCCCACCGGGTTTTTCCACATCGGCAGTGCCCGCACGGCGCTGTTCAACTGGCTCTACGCGCGCCACACCGGCGGCGCCTTTATCCTGCGCATCGAGGACACGGACAAGGAGCGCAACAGCGAGCAGTTCCTCAAACTGATCTACGAGAGCATGACTTGGCTCGGCCTCGATTGGGATGAGGGTCCGAATCCCAATGGCGTCGGCGAACGCGGCGCATTCGGCCCCTACCGGCAAAGCCAGCGCGGCGCGGTCTACGAGAGCTACAAACAGAAACTTCTCGCGAGCGGTCGCGCTTACGAGAAGGACGGCGCGGTGTGGTTCAAGCTCCTCGGCGAGCGCTACCGGGTGTTCGACGACCACCGAAAGAAGGAAGTCGAGAAGGTGAAATGCGATCCTGTGGTGATCGACGACAAGATCCGTGGGCGGGTGGAGCGGATGGAGGACGAGGACTTCGTGATTTTTCGGTCAGACGGAAATCCCGTGTTTCATTTCGTGAATGTTGTCGACGACATCGAAATGAAGGTCACCCACATCATCCGCGGCGAGGATCACCTCTCGAATACGAGCAAGCACGTGCGGCTCTACGAAGGTTTCGGTGCGGTCGCACCGGTTTTCGCGCACATACCACTCATTCTGAAATCGCCGGAGATGGGGCAGGGGAAGATGAGCAAACGCGACAAGGGCGCGCTCATCGAGGAATACCAACAGCGTCACTTCCTGCCCGAGGCACTCGTCAACTATCTATCGTTGCTCGGTTGGAATCCCGGCGACGACCGCGAGAAAATGCCCATCGCCGAAATCGTGCGGCTTTTCGACCTCGCGGCGGTGAACCAGTCGAACGCGAAGTTCGACGGGAAGAAACTCGCGCACATGAACATGACCTACCTGCTGGAGCAGCCGGTTGAGAAGTTCGTGGCGTTGGCAAAGACGTTCTTCGCGATCCAGCCGACCGGCGCAGCGGTGGTGGCGAATGACGCCTACTTCCGCGAAATCATGCTGCTCGCCCAACCGAAGATCAAATCCATCGACGAGCTCGCGGCCTACACGGTGTATTTTTTCACCGAAGAATTTTCCATCGACGCCAAGGTGAAAGAAAAGGTCATGGCCAAGGGCGACCCGAAGGCGCGACTCGGCGAACTGATCGCGGCGTTGCCGGCGATGGATTTTTCCAGCGACTCTGCGATCGAGGAAGGCATCAAGAAACTCGCCACGGAAAAGGCGCTAGGCTTCGGCGACTATCAGGCCGTTGCGCGCCTGGCGGTGAGCGGCACGAATGCCGGCCCGAGCATCACGTCGATCTTCCGCGTGCTTGGGCGCGAGCGCGTGCAGGCACGGCTGGCGCGTCTGCCTACAAGCTGAAATCCCTACGGCCGCTTTCTCCCCATGAAAACTACCCCCACGCTCATACTTGCGCTCACGCTGGCCGGAATCTTGCCCGCCGCGCCGCGCCTCGACATCGAATACGTCAACGTCGCCGACGAGAGCCTGAAGCTTGACGCCAGTGTCCCGGCGGGCGCGGGTCCGTTTCCCGCGGTGATTCTCGTGCACGGGGGCGGCTGGACCGGCGGTGACAAATCGGGCGGCGCAAGCAAAGGCTACATGGTGCCCATGCATGACGCACTGAGTGCCGCGGGCTTCGCGTGGTTCTCGATCAACTATCGGCTGGCACCGAAGCACAAATATCCGGCGTGCATCGAGGATGTCGAAACCGCGATCCGCTGGGTGAAGGCCCACGCTGCCGAATACCACATCGACCCGAAGCGCATCGCGCTCTCCGGCGAATCGGCGGGCGGGCACCTTGTCGCGCTCGCGGCCGTGCGCGCCGACGCGAGCACGCGGATGGCGGCGATCATCCCGTTCTATGGTCGCTTCGATCTCACCGATGAAATCCAGCCCGGCGCGACGCTGCGATCGAACGTTGCGGCGCTTTTTGGGCGGGCGACATTCGACGCCGAAGCAAAGGCACTGCTCACCGAAGCCTCGCCGTTACTGCGGGTGCAGAAGGGCCTCCCGCCATTCCTCCTCGTGCATGGTTCGGCTGACAAAACTGTGCCCTACGAGCAATCGACGCTGCTGCTGGCGCGCCTGCGCGAAGCCGGCGTGCCGAGTGAGCTGCTCACGATTCAGGGCGGGGCCCACGGGATGCTCGGCTGGCCGACGTTCGCGCCAACTTTCAAGCAGGATGTGGTCGCGTGGCTCACCCGCACGCTCAACGCGAAGCCCTGAGAGGGCCGCGCGCGTTGGCCGAGGCCTAACTCAATACCCCGCCTGCTTGTCCACGGTGTGGCGCAACGGCTCGCCCTTGGCGAAGCGGATGAGGTTGTCCTTGTAGATTTCGTAATAGCGCGGGCCTTCGCCGTCGGAGCGACCCGCGATGTGCGGCGTGATGATCACCCGGCCGGTTTTCCAGAGCGGATGGCCTTTCGGCAGCGGCTCGGTTTCCGTCACGTCGAGTCCGGCGGCCGCGACGCGACCGCTCTTCAACGCATCGACGAGCGCCATGTTGTCGTAGAGTTTTCCGCGCGAGACCGCGATAAACAGCACGCCCTTTTTCATCTTCCCGAACTGCGCTGCGGCAATCATTCCCTCGGTCTGAGGCGTGTGCGGAGCGGAGATGAACACGACGTCGGCCTCTGGCAGGACCGCATCAAGCCGGTCGGGCCAGACCGTGCGGTCGAGGTAGGGCGAGTAGGGGATGTCCTTCGGATCGACGCCGATGACGGTCATGCCAAATGCCTTCGCGCGCACGGCGATTTGCGTGCCGATGCCGCCGACCCCAACAATGACAGCCGTCTTGCCCTGCAACTCCAGCGGCGGACCGTAGTCCGCAAGCGTGCGCCACGTCTCGGATTCGCGGTCCTTGATCGCGACATCAATGCGCCGCGTGAGGCTGAGCAACAGTCCGAATGCATGGTCCGCAATTTCGATGCCCTGCACGATCTTCATGTTGGTCATCGTGACCTGGCTGTTCTTGATCTCGGGAATCGAGAGGAAATTCTCCACGCCGGCCGACGTGATTTGCATCCACTTCAGTTTTTTTGCGGATAGAAACTGTTCGCGCGTGAGGCCACCCACCACGCCATCGGCGTCCACGAGCTCCTTCGCCAAATTGTCGCGCGAAGGAAATACGATGTTGAGCGAGGGTGCGGCCCGGCGGAGTTCGGCGATTTCACTTTCACCGAGGCGCTGATTGGAGGTGAAGACGACTTTTTTGGCGGGAAGCGTGGCCTGCGCCAGAGCGAGGGCAGGCATGATCAAAGCAAGCAGGGCGGATCGAATGAGCGGGGTTTTCATGGGGATTGGGGGAAGGGATTCCCTGATTCTCAACTTTGGGACTAAAGGCGCGAAATGGAAAACCGCGCAGTTACAAGTGCGCGGTCATCCGTTGCAGCAGGTCGTCGTAAGTTTTGATCGCCGGAAACTGTGGGAACTGGCGAATGATATTTTCCGGGGCGTGAAAGAGGAAGCCGTGATCGGCCTGGCCAAGCATCGAGGTGTCGTTGAACGAATCGCCTGCCGCGATCACTTTGAAGTTGAGCGATTGCAGCGCCGCGACCGCGTGCTTCTTCTGGTCCGACATCCGCAGCTTATAGCCCGCAATGCGGGTGCCTTCGACGACGAGTTGATGACAAAACAACGTGGGCCAGCCCATCTGCCGCATGAACGGCTGGGCAAATTGCTCAAACGTGTCGGACAGAATGATGACCTGGGTGCGCCGACGCAGCTCGGTCACAAACTCCAGTGCTCCCGGCAACAGCGGCAGCGACGCAATCACTTCCTGAATCTTGGGCAACGTGATGCCGTGTTGATCCATGAGGCCGATGCGATAGTGCATGAGCTTGTCGTAGTCCGGCTCGTCGCGCGTGGTGCGGCGCAATTCAGGGATGCCCGTGCGCTCGGCGACGGCGATCCAGATTTCGGGCGTAAGGACGCCCTCCATGTCGAGAGTGACGATCGATTGCTTCACAATTGCGCGAAGTGAACCAAAGTTTTTTGCGTCAACGCAAGCGCGGGGCGCGGGTCGACGGGGTGAGGGGATGAATTCGGAAGCCAGAAAACCAGGAATCAAACCGGACCGAATCAGGACTCTTTCGTGGCTTCCTGGCTTTTGAATTCGTGATTGTTTATTCGATCTGCTTCCGAAACTCGCCCAACTGCCGTCTAAGTTCTGCGACCTCCTGTTCCAACTTCATGATGCGATCGCTGTGGCTTTCGGCGATGACTGGTGACGGTTCTGATCGTCCTGTCGCCGGCATGGGAGTGGGTGACTCGATCGGCCCGGAAAAAAGATGAGCGTAACGCGACTCCTTTGTGCCCGGTTGGCGGGGAAGCTTGGCGACGAGCGGTTGCGGTTGGCGAGTGGCGAGCACGGTGAGCGCCGTCTCGACATCGGTAAGCGCGTCGAAGGCAAACATCCGCTCGCAGCGCGTGCGCAGCTCCCCGATGGTCTGCGGACCACGCAGCAAGAGCACGCACAGCAACGCGATCTCCGCGGGTGTGAGTAAAATCGCGTCCGCCAGCGTGTGCTTGTATTTTGCCACGCGGCTTTCGGCGCCCGAGAAGAGCATTGCCAGTCGTTTCCCGCGCAGATGTTCGAGCGTGCGCACGACGGTCGTCTCGTCGAAACTCACGACCGGATCGCGGTTCGTGAGTTGGTTACAGGCATTGGTGAGCGCGTTAAGCGTGAGGGGATAGTAGTCGGGGGTCGTGATCTGTTTTTCGATCAACGAGCCGAGCACGCGCGCCTCGTCGGGCGACAGGGAAGGGAGGAAATCGTCCATCTGAGTTTACCCACACGACACAATTTATGGAGCGCCGCCAAGCACGACGATTCACCGTCAGCCCCACCAACGATCGCCCCGATCAGTCCTCAACATCCCGGCACCGCTCATCCAAGTGGCGCGCGATTTGAACAATTTGTTCGTCGGTGAGCACGCGTGGTCCGCGGCCCTCCACGGCACCGGCGACCGTGTTCGAGGTCGTGACGACCACCGTGCCCCTTGATGTGGGTTCGACCCACCAGCCGGGGATGGCCAGCACGGGCTTTACATTGGTCGTAATCCCCGTGCGTTGCAGGATGAATTTTTTCAGCCAATCGGCCTCGGCGATGGCTTGCTCGATCTCGCGCCCTTCGTCACCCCACGGCCAGATCAACTGCCGGCCATCATAGACGACCACATGCTCCTTTGTGCCCGACCGCGCGCGGCCCTTGCGGCGCGTCTTGCTCTCGACGAGCGCAACGCCGTTGGGGCCGACGGCGACGTGGTCGAGGTTGCGGTCTGAGAGTTCCGCTTCGGCCGGCACGTCGTGGAAAAGTCGATAACCGCGGCCGACCAGCGGCAGCAACTGCTCGGCGACCTCGAGTCCGGCCACGTAACCGAGCCGGTCGTCGCGATACCGCTCAACGTCACGTAGTGCCCAGCGCAGCGCGAAGACAAATCCCGCAACGAAACCCACGGTCGCGACCGTTAGCCCGATGACCTCGGTGGCCGGAGCGACCGGAAAGATGCGGACGATCAACCAGAGCAAAAGGCAAGCCCCGCCAAATGGCAGCAGGGCGGCACCGCCGATGTGTTGCAGCAGCGTCTCCTCGTATTTCACGATCCGGCGGCGCAACGTTTCACCGGGACCGCGCAACAACTTCAACGGCAGCGGCGGCCGAACCGCCCGCCGCTTGAATCGCCAAAATAACACTCCGCTGGTGATACAACCAAAAAGCAGAACACAGGCACAAACCATGACGAGAGCCCAGTGGTCGTTCTTCATAGCGCGGTGGTGACTAATGCGCGTGAGGTCGGGGCCAATGTCCACCGGAATTCCCGCAGCGGAAGATTTTACCGGATGCGCACGAGCTTTACTTCTATCCCGGTGAATTGCTTGCCCTCCGCAGGGAGCGGCCTTCACTCTGCGCCTTTTCATGGCTTACGACTGGCTCAAAGGTGTCGCCGACGAGTATGATGTGATCGTGATCGGCAGCGGCTTGGGCGGCCTGACGGGCGCCAACGTGCTCGCCAAGGCCGGCCATCGCGTGCTGCTGCTTGAGCACCACTACCAGTTTGGTGGGCTCGCGACGTGGTTCACGCGCAAGGGCGGCCACATTTTCGACATCTCCCTGCACGGGTTTCCCGTCGGGATGATCAAGTCGTGCCGCAAATATTGGACCAAGGAAATCGCCGACGCGATCGTGCCGCTGAAAGACATTCGGTTCGTGAACCCGCAGATGGACGTGTGGACGACCTTTACGCGCGAGGACTACACGCGCGTGCTCGTGGAGAAATTTGGCCTCGACCGCGCGCACGTGGAAAAATTCTACGATCACCTCCGGGCGATGAATTTCTACGACAACAACCCGGAAACGACGGGCTCGATGCTCGAACGATTCTTCCCCGGTCGTGACGACGTGAAGCGCCTGCTCATGGAGCCCATCGCCTACGCCAACGGCTCCACGCTCGACGACCCCGCGTTTACCTACGGGATAGTTTTTTCAAATTTCATGGGTTCGGGCGTCTACACGTTCCGGGGCGGCTCCGATGATCTCATCGAAAAAATGGCGGCCGAACTACGGCGCAACGGGGTCGAGCTGCGCAAAAAAGTGCTCGTTGAAAAAATCCTCGTTGAGGAGCGCAACGGCCAGAAAGTTGCGTGCGGTGTCGTCGCGGGCAACGGGCGCGTCATTCGCGCCAAGGCCGTGCTCTCCAACGCGAACATCAAAAACACGATCTTCCGGCTGGGCGGGGAAGCGAATTTTCCCGCCGACTATCTCGCGGCCGCACGGGCGGTGCGGATCAACTCCAGTTCGTGTCAGGTTTACCTCGGCATCCGGAAGGGCGAAAGCATCCCGCATATCGGCGATCTCGTTTTTACCTCGGAGAACCCGCACTTTAACAGCGGCGAGTTGACCGACTTTCACACGACGAGCCGCACGTTCTCCGTCTACTATCCCGACACGCGGCCGGGCTCGGATCGTTACACCGTCGTCGTGTCACTCAACGGCCAGTATGGCGACTGGCAGAAACTGGCAGACGCCGATTACGCCCGCGAGAAGCAGCGCCTGATCGACGAATCCGTCGCGGCCTTGGAAAAATACATCCCCGGCGTTCGCGCCAAGATAGACTGGATGGAGGCCGCGACGCCGCGGACGATCGAGCGCTACACGACCCATTTCAGCGGCACGTCGTTTGGCACCAAGTTCGAAGGCCTAAAAGTTTCGATGGATTTGCCGGAGAAATTGCCCGGCCTCTACCATGCGGGTTCCGTCGGCATCATCATGTCGGGCTGGCTCGGCACGATTAACTACGGCGTGATCGTCGCCAACAAGATCGACAAGGCGCTCTTCGCCTTGAAGCGTGCCGCGTCCAACGCCGCCTAACCATGCCGCCCATCACCGACCTCATTCCGCATCGCCCGCCGTTTTTGTTTGTCGATGAGATCGTCGGCGAAACCGCCGGTGGCCTGATCGCCCGCCGCACGTGGCGCGCTGATGAGGATTTCTACAAAGGCCACTATCCCGGAGCGCCGATTACGCCCGGAGTGTTGCTGTGCGAGGCGGTTTTCCAGACCGCCGCGTGCTACCTCGCCCTAAAAGCGCGCGCCGCGGGAGCGAAGCCCGGCGAGGGCGTGCCGCTCATGGCCAAGATTAGCGATGTGCGCTTTCGCACGCCGGTTTATCCCGGCGACACCGTGCTACTTGAAGTGAAGGAAAGGGAAGCACTCGGTGGTTTCACGATGATGAGCGGCAACATCAAGAAGGCCGACGGCACGCGCGTATTGAACGTGGATTTCGCGGTCGCTTGGAAGACTCCCATGGCAGGTGTTTGAAGAAGGAAGCCATGAATCGAGGAAAAAATCCGCTGATTTCTGAATTCTTGGCTTCTTGGTTTCCTACTTAGTTCAAATCATGCCCGACTTCCTCCAGCTTACCGGAAAAACCTTTCTCGTCTTCGGGGTCGCGAACCGGAAAAGCGTCGCGTGGTTCGTCGCGAAGACCCTGGAAGAGCAGGGCGCGAAGGTCGTCTACAGTTTGCGCTCGGAAGCACGGCGCAAATCACTCGAGGCCCAGCTCGCCGGTAAACCAGTGTTTTTGTGCGATGTCGAAAAACCGGGCGAAATCGAACGCCTTGCGACCGAGCTCGCGCGAGCTGGAAACGCGCCATTGCACGGGATTGTGCATTCGATCGCGTTCGCGAACTACAGCGAGGGGTTCAAACCATTTCATGAGACGAAGCGCGCGGATTTTTTGCAGGCGGCGGCCATTTCGGCGTTTTCTCTCGTGGAAATCGCGCGGGCCTTCAAGCCGCACCTCGCGCCAAGTGCCTCGGTTGTCACCATCGGCATTTCCTCGCTGCTCGTTACCCCCGACAACTACGGCTACATGGGACCGATCAAGGCGGCGCTGGAGTCGAGCGTGCGGTTTCTCGCGAAGTCTTTTAGCGCAGACAGCGCGGTGCGTTTCAACGCGGTGGGTGCCGGTCCACTTAAAACGAGTGCGTCAGCGGGGATTCCCGGCTACATTGAGAGCTACCTCTACGCGGAGAAACTCACGTTCCGGAAAAAGAATCTTGAGACCCAGGAGGTTGCTGACGCGGTGACCTTTCTCCTCAGCGAACGGAGCAGCGGCATCAACGGCACGACGCTCGTCGTCGACGCCGGACTTGGGTCGAACTACTTCGACAGCGAGATCGTTCGGCTCGCCATGCGGCCGGTGAAATAAGTGCCGGATGAAATTCGAAAACACGTGCATTGAAGCCCTCGCGGTGGCGCTGCCCGAGGAAGTGTGGACGTCGTCGAGCATAGAAGAGCGACTGCGTCCACTCTACGACCGGCTGAAGCTTTCGGCGGGCCGACTGGAGCTGATGACGGGAATTCGTGAGCGGCGGATGTGGCCGGCCGGCACACGTCCCTCCGATGCCAGTGCGGCGGCGGGTCGCGCCGTGCTCGCCAAATCGGCACTGCGTGCGGAGCAAGTGGAACTCTTTATCCATGCGGCCGTGAGTCGCGACATGCTCGAGCCCGCCACCGCCTCGTTTGCACATCGCAAGATCGGATTGCCGGCGAGCGCGCAGATCTTCGACGTATCGAACGCGTGCCTCGGTTTCCTCAACGCCTTGACGCTCGCCGCGGCGATGATCGAAAGCGGGCAGATTCGTTGCGCGATGGTTGTCGCGGGCGAGACCGGTCGGCCGCTCGTCGAACAGACGTTGCGCACACTGCTCGAAAGCCCGCTCACGCGAAACGAAATCAAACCGTATTTCGCCAATCTCACGATCGGCTCCGGAGCCGTCGGCGCGATCGTGTGTCATCGCTCGCTGGTCAAGGGGCACGCGCATCGTTTGTTGGGCGGCGTGGCCCGCGCGGCGACGCAGCACAGCGAACTTTGTCAGGGCGACACGCACGGCACCGAGGCGCTCGCGATGCAGACCGACTCCGAGCAACTCCTGATTGCCGGCATCACGCTCGCACGGGAAACGTGGGGCGAGTTCATCACATCGCAGGGCGCGAGTTTCGACCGCTTCATCTGCCACCAAGTCGGCAGCGTGCATCGACGGAAACTCTACGAAACGCTCGGCCTCGATCTGGCGAAGGATTTTTCCACCTTTGAAACGCTGGGCAACACGGGCTCGGTGGCGCTGCCGGCAACGCTGGCGCGAGCGGTCGAGGAGGGCGCGGTGCATGAAGGTGACCGCGTTGGGCTCCTAGGCATCGGGAGTGGATTGAACTGTCTGATGCTCGCGCTCGAATGGTGACCACAGACATGTGCACCGCCCGGACGGGCAGGTCTGTCATGCTGAACGCAGCGACGAATCCAGCAGAGCTTTCGCGGCTCTTTCGGCTGCGAAAATCCAAATGGATTCCTCGCTGCGCTCAGCATGATAATTGCGGGAGAACGCGCAAATGGTGACACCGCCCGACATTCCCGACTGGCTGGCGCGGCTCTATCCGTTTTCGCCGCGGAAATTTCTGACGCCGGCCGGCGCCACGATGAGCTACCTCGACGAGGGGCCGCGTCACGACGAGGCCGTGCTCATGCTGCACGGCAATCCAACGTGGTCGTTCTACTACCGAAATCTGGTTCACGCGGTGCGCGAGAAAATGCGCTGCATCGTGCCCGATCACATCGGCATGGGATTGTCGGACAAGCCGCCGGGCTACGACTACACCCTTGCTCGTCGCATCAACGATGTCGCGGCACTGGTCACAATGCTGGGTTTGAAACGCGTGCATCTCGTCGTCCACGACTGGGGCGGCGCGATCGGGTTTGGTTTTGCGGCGAAGCATCCGGCATTGATCGGGCGGATCGTGATTCTGAACACGGCGGCGTTTGCGTCGCCGAATATCCCGGCGCGGATCGCGCTGTGCAAATTGCCGCTGCTCGGGCCGTTGCTCGTGCGCGGGTTGAACGGTTTCGCGTGGCCGGCGACGTGGATGGCGATGAGCGCGCACCAGCTCCAAACCGACGAGAAACGCGCCTACCTGTTTCCGTATGACTCGTGGGCGAACCGCATCGCCGTGAGTGAATTCGTGCGCGACATCCCGCTAAGTCCGTCGCACCGCAGTTGGGCGACGCTGGCTGCGGTCGAGCAAGGGCTCGCGCAGT
>JANOAF010000649.1:0-2333 GCA_031411015.1 Opitutaceae bacterium
AGCCGCAGCGCCTTCGAGCGCCGCCGGCCGGAATACACCTTCAAGACCTACCTCTCGTTCAAAGGCGGTGATTTTCGCCTCTCACAGGAGCCGAATCCCTTCGCGAAGAAAACCTATCCCTTCGAGCCCAACGTCGAGTTCAGTGCCATCGTGCCCGTCACGCGCAATTTCGGTTTCACCGCGAGCGGCCTCGTCACCCGCGCGCTGAACAACGGCCAGGGTTCGCTGATGACGTGGGCACCCACCGCCGATCCCAGCGTTTACAACCTCACCGCCTACCGCCTGCAGGAGCGCCCGAAGATCACCGTGCGCGAGTCGGTCAGCCTCGGCGCCGACTGGCGCGTGACGCCGCAGGGCGTGCTCACGCTCGGTTTCCAGTATGCGTTTTTCAGCGCGAAATTTTGGGTGCGCCAGCTCAACTTCGCCACCGGCACGGTTGCGTCATCCGGCCGCGATTTCACGCAGGGCGCCAACGGCACCGGCTCCGCGCAGATCATCTACGATGCGCGCGAGAAAGCGGGCACGACCTACGTGCCCACGTTCCGCTACCGCCATAACGGCCCCGTCTGGCAGTGGCAGGCCAATGGCGCGTTCTCCCATTCGGCGAATTACTACCGCAACCTCGACAAGGGCTACTTCAACCAGAACAACGCGTTTCTTCGCAATCTCACCGTGCGCTTCGAGCGCATGAACCTCGATCACCCCGACGTCGTCAGCGTCCGCAACGCCACGAACACCGCCGCCGTCGATCCCTACAAGCTCGACAACTACCGGCTCGAGACCGTCTCCGCCAATCGCATCGACGGCTTCGACACCGTGCGCAGCCTGAGCGCCTATGTGAAGCGCGACTTCGAACTCGGCGCGCCCGTCACGGTGAAGCTCGGTGCCGATGTTAAGTCGCAGCACCGCGATCTGCGCAACCCGACCTTCGACGCCACCTACGTCGGTGCCAACGGTATCGCGGCGGATGCCGACAACACCGCCGGGCCGTTTCTCGATCCGCTCTACTCATCACGCAACCTCCTCTTCGGCGATCAGAAGATGGAGTGGATGAACTTGAACAAAATCGGCAGCGCCTACTTCGCGAACCCGAACACCTTCAGCCAAACGGAAGCCAATCTCGTCACGGGCTACCGCGCGTCCGTCACCAACTCCAAGGTCATCGATGAGACCACGCTCGCGCCTTACCTGCGCTTCGATACGAAGCTCTTCCAAGGCCGCCTCCAACTCACCGGCGGCGTCCGCTATGAGCGGACCACCGACCAGGGCGACGGCCCGCTCATCGACCTCACGCGGACCTACCAGCGCGACGCCGCGGGTAACATCGTGCGCAACGCCGCCGGTGTGCCCATTGTGATTTCGCCCGTCGCCACCCTCGCCGGCACCAAGCTCGCTTACCTCGATCGCGGCGCACACATCGACACCGCTGACGGCGGTTTTTTCCCGAGCCTCAGCGCGACGTATCTCCTGCGCCCAAACCTGATCGCCCGTGCCTCCTACGGTCGCTCGATCAGCCGGCCTGAGTTCACGGATCTGTTTCCCTCCGCCAACCTCCCCGATCCCGCCGGCACGTCGCGCACCATTACGCTCAGTAACCCGAATCTGAAACCGTGGACCGCCAACAGTTGGGGCCTCGCGCTCGAGTATTATTTTCACGAGCCCTCGAGCGGCGTGCTCTCCGTGCGCGGGTATCGCCGCGACATCACAGATTTCTGGGGCGGCACCCTCGTGCCCGCGAGCGCCGCGCTGCTCGAGCCCTTCGGGATTGACCCCGCCGTCTATGGTGAAGCGCAGGGCTACCTGGTGAGCACGCGCAACAACGTCGGCTCGATGCGCGTGTTTGGCACCGAGGTCGACTACCGGCAGAATCTCGCCTTCCTTCCACCATGGGCGCGCGGCCTCACGATTTTCGGCAATCTTACGATGCAGCACCTGACCGGCAATCAAGGCGCGGCATTCAGCGGTCTCTTCGTTGCCAAGACTGCGAACTTCGGTCTCACCTTCAGTCGCTCGCGGCTCACGCTGCGCATCGCCGTGAATCAGAAGGGCACCGTCCGCCAAGGCCAGATCACCGGCGCCAACCGCGAGCCCGGCACATTCCAATACATCACGCCGCGCAACAGCGCCGACTTCTCCGGTGAGTTTCGCCTCACGCGCTGGCTCAGCGTCTTCGCCGGCGGCCGCAACATCAACGAAGCCACCGATGACACGGTCATCTACGGCCCCAACACCCCGAGCGACCGCATCCTCAGCGCCCGCGCCGACTATCGCGCGTATTGGAACGTTGGTCTCAAGGGCACGTTTTGATTGAAGTAGGGCGGGTCTGTGACCCG
>JANOAF010000650.1:0-1829 GCA_031411015.1 Opitutaceae bacterium
CATCTCGGCGGCGGCGGCCGCGTCGGTGGTCACGACTTTTTCGTGGTAAGCAATGCCGCGGCGGTCGAGGACCTCGCGGGCTTCGGTGCACCACGGGCAACCGATCTTGGTGTAGAGCGTGGGGCGGGTTGGGTTCGAGGCGGGGAGCATGGGTTAGAAGGTCAGGATATTGAAGCCGTCACGCTGGAGCGCGAGCAGGCTGGGCAGGCCGGTGGTGCCGGGCACGGCGTTAGTCGTGATGCGGGCGAGGCCTTGGTCATCGGCGCCGAAGACATCGGCGCAGCCGCAGGAAACGCCCACGACCGTGTCGAGCACCTGTTTGTAGAGCGCGTGAGCGGGATGGCCGGACTTGTTCAACACGCCGGGCCAGCGGGTGCCGGCGCCGGCGAAGATCAATTGGACGGCCTCGCCGGCTTGTTTGAATTCGAGGGCGACGGCGAGCGCGTTGAAGACGCGACCGAGGGCTTCCTCGGTGTTGGCCTTGGGATCGGAGAGGACGAATAGGGCGGTTTTCATGGAAATAGGAGCGTTGGGAGTTGGGATGAAGACCTGGATCGGTTGGAGTGGTCAGGCGGCGACGGGCAAGGCGGGGGCTTTCGGGAAGTCGACGACAGTTTGCGCGACGTGGTTCGTGTAGTTGGTGAGGATGTTCAGCGCGACGTGGGCGACGGTTTCGATGATTTCGGCATCGGTCGCTCCCGCCGTGCGGACGGCTGCGAGTGCGCCATCGGAAACGAGGCCACGGGTCTCGACGACGGCGGCGGCGAACTTGAGCAGCGCGTCGGTCTTGGGCTCGGTGGCTGCGATGCGGCGGGCGGCGAGGATTGCATCCGGTGGAAGGCCGGTGCCTTTGCCGATGAGGCTGTGGGCAGCGAGGCAGTAGTCGCAGGCGTTCGTCTCAGCGACCGCGAGGGCGATTTGCTCGCGGGTCTTGGCGGAGAGCACACCCGTCGCGAGCGTGCCGCTGAAGCCGAGATAGGCCTCGAGGGCGGCGGGCGACTGGCCCAACGTGCGCATGAGATTCGGAACCATGCCGAGCTTGGACTTCACGGCGGTGAAGAGTTCGGCGGTCTTGCCGGTGGCGGTGGCGGGATCAATGGCGGTGATGCGGGACATGATGTTATTTTTGTTTTCTGATTTATGTGTGAGATCCGACCGGTGAATCCGGTCGAAAAGCGGAAAGGATTAGCTTCGGGCCCAGCGGAATTTCCGGTCGGCCTCGGTGATCTTGAGATCGTTGATGCTGGCGTAGCGGCGGCGCATGAACCCGAGTTCGTCGAACTCCCAGTTCTCGTTGCCATAGGCGCGCCACCATTGGCCGGAGGCGTTGTGGAATTCGTATTCGAAGCGCACGGCGATGCGGTTGCCCTGAAACGCCCAGAGTTCCTTGCGCAGGCGGTAGTCGAGCTCGCGGTGCCATTTCCCGCGGAGAAACTCGACGACAGCGGCGCGGCCATTGACGAACTCGCTGCGGTTGCGCCACTCGGTGTCGACGGTGTAGGCGAGCGAAACGCGCTGGGGATCGCGGCTGTTCCAGGCATCCTCGGCGGCTTGGATTTTTTGCCGGGCAGTCTCTTCGGTGAAGGGTGGGAGTGGAGGGCGTGGATTCATAGGGAGGAAAAGCGGAGTTCAGCCTTTGGCCTGCAACTGGGCTTCGAGTTCGGCGATGCGGCTCCGCAGCGGAGCGGCGGCGCGTTCGACTTCCTCGGCCGTAAAGCGCGGCGTGATGTATTTCGGGCAGTTCCAATCGAAGCCCGTCACGCGGATGCGAAACATCCGCTCGACCAACCGCACCGGCACACCCTCGGGTGCGAGCTCGGCTGCGAGGG
>JANOAF010000651.1:0-17052 GCA_031411015.1 Opitutaceae bacterium
TGCACGACGACGGGGCAGCCGAGTTTTTTGGCGATCACCAGCTGCGCCTCGAAGGCCGCGCGCTGCCACGCGAAAACCTTTTCCGCCTCGGACGGGTCCTTGGGCAAATGAAACCGATCCAGCCCGCACTCGCCGATTGCCACTGGTAACGTGTCACGGGCGTTTCGCCCGTGATTCTCCGGATTACCGGGCGAGACGCCCGTGCCACTTCTCCAACTCGCCTCGATCTCCGCGACCGCACTCTCCCACCCGGCCTCGACCGAGCAAGGGTGCAAACCCACGGTGTGCCGCACGAAACCGGTGGCAGCATGCTCCCGTGCGAGTTCGCCATAAAGCGCCCAATCGTCGGGCGAAGTGCCGATCGTGATCATCGCCTCGACTCCCGCCGCGCGCGCGCGCGCGAGCGCGCCCGCGAGCGTGCCGTGGCGCGCGAAGGATTCGAGGTGCGTGTGTGTGTCGATCAGTCCCATAAAACCCAATGGCCGCAAAAAGACGCAGAAGGCGCAAAAACTAAACTACGGGAATCATTCTTGCGCCTTTTGCGCCTCTTTGCGGCCAATCTCAGCCGAGGTAAAGCGCGCCGTAGCGCTCGCGGAGGTAAGCCACGAGATGCCGCGGTGAGAGCGGTTCACCTGTCACACGTTGCACCAACTCCAGCGCACTGAAGCGCCGGCCGTGGGCGTGGATGTTTTCGCGGAGCCAGCCCAGCAGCCAGGCGAAATCGCCGCGCGCAAACTCCGCGTCGAGTGCCGGCCGCTCGCGTTGCACGCACGCCCACAACTGCGCCGCGATCATGTTGCCGAGGCAATAGCTCGGAAAATAACCGAAGGAGCCGTCGCTCCAATGCACGTCCTGCAACACGCCCTCGCGGTCGTTACCCGGCTCAAGTCCAATCAGCTCGCGGGCCGCAGCGCGCCACGCGGCCGGCAGGTCGCGCACGGCAAGTTCCCCGGTGAAGAGTTTTTGCTCCAGCTCGAAGCGCAGCACGATGTGCAGGTTGTAGGTTACTTCGTCCGCATCGACGCGGATGAGGGTGGGCTCGACCGCGTTCACGGCGAGGTTGAGTTCCTCTGAACTCACCACCGCGGTCTGTGCGGGAAACAGCTCTCGCCAGCGGGGCTCGAAGTGCCGCCAGAAACTGCGGCTGCGCGCAACTTGGTTTTCCCAGAGCCGACTCTGCGATTCATGCATCGCCATGCCCGCGTGAATCCCGAGCGCCGTCCCCAACTGCGCGACCGGCAGACCTTGTTCGTAGAGCCCGTGACCCGTTTCGTGAATTGAGCTGAACAATGCGTCGAGCGGCTGATCGGCGTTGAAACGCGTCGTCATTCGCACGTCACTGCCGGTGCCCGAGCAAAACGGATGCAGCGACACATCGATGCGCCCGCGCGTGTAGTCGAATCCGAGTCGCGCCGTGACTTCGCGCAGAAACGTCCGCTGCGCCTCCACGGGAAAGCCCTTCAACTTCGCCGCCGCGTCGCGCGCCTGTGCTGCGCGCGGCGCAGCCACGATCGCGCGCACAAGCGGCACGAGGTCCCGTTTCAACTCGGAAAACAATTTCTCGGTCGCTGCTGCCGTCAGCCCGGGGTCGTGCTTGTCGAGCATGTAGTCATACTCGCGCCCGCTCCAGCCGAGGTAGCCCGCTTCTCGTTTCGCGAACTCCAGATTCTTTTCCAACACCGGCGCGTAGCCCGCGAAATCGTCCGCGGCCTTCGCACGCGCCCAGGCATGGTAACCGCGACTCCCCTGTGTTGCTTTTTCCCGCACAAAGTCCGCCGGCAGTTTCGTGGCCCGATCGAAATCACGGCGGGCGTGCGCCACGACGGCGCGTTGCTCGGGCGTCAGCGTATTTTCGATGGCCTCGAGTTTCGCGAGCAGTTCGCCGATGCGTGGATGGCTCGCGGCGGCGTGCTGGACTTCGGCGAGCGCGGCGTGCTGGCCCGCGCGTTGCTCCGCCGCGCCGGGAGGAAGATTCACCTGCTCATCCCAGCCGAGCAGCTCGCCCACGGTGCCGAGCGTATGCGCCCGCTTTACCCGTTCCACCAGTTCGTCGAAAATCGCGCCATCAGTCATGGACCCGACTGAAACGGCGCGCCGCGCCGATGCCAGAACGTTGTCAAAATTCGGGCGCCGGAAAATTTCTTGGCGCACCCGAGGGCGGTGCCCAAGCTGCGCCGCGATGTTCTCCGTGCGCTCCAAATGGGTCGTCGTCGCCCTCGCCCTCCTCGTGCCGCTGTCGTTCGCGGCCTACACGAGTCACATCTGGGAGGACTACTTCATCACGCTGCGCTCCAGCCGCAATCTCGTCGAGGGCAATGGCCTCGTGTTCACGCCCGGGGAAAAGCTCCACACCTTCACCTCGCCGCTTGGTGTGCTCCTGCCCGCGCTCTGCACCGCCATCGCCGGCGTGCAGAACGAGCAGCTCGCGATGTGGCTGTTTCGCTTCCTCAGTGTGGCGTTTCTGGCGGGCGCGGTCGTCTTGGTGTGGCGGCGCTTCGACACGCTCAAGATCGGCGCGCTCGGACGTTTCACGTTTTTCGGACTGCTGCTCGCCGACGCGAAACTCGCCGACTTCGCGATCAACGGGATGGAGACGGCGCTGCTGATTTATTTTTTGCTGCTGCTGTGGACCGAACTGGAAGCCCCCGAGGGACCGCGCGTTTCCCGCATCGCGCTCGCCTGCACCGGACTGATGTGGACGCGACCCGACGGCTTCATCCCCGGCGCCGCGCTCATCCTGCCGCACTTGGTGTTTCGCCGCCGGGCGGACGGTGCCACGAGCGTGCCGTGGCGCAGCCTGATTCAAGGCATCGCCGTCGGCGCGGCGATCTATGTGCCGTGGCTCCTCTGGGCCACGTGGTATTACGGCACGCCGATCCCGAACACGATCACGGCGAAGTCCGGGATTATGCCGCCGCTTCAACTCAAGGAATTTCTCCTCACGCCGTGGACCACGCTGCTCGGCAACTCGAAGCTCGTGGATCTTTTCCTGCCGACCTACTGGTTCTACGGCGGCTGGCCGAAGTTCATCGTCGGTTTCGGCTACGCGCTCAGTGTGCCGGCGGCGTTCGCGTGGCTCCTGCCGTGGCTGCCCGCGACGGTGCGCCGGCTCTCGCTCGCGGTGTTCATCGGGATGTTCTACGTCTGCGCGATTATCCTGTTCCCGTGGTATGCACCGCCGTGGGCGGCACTCGCGGCGCTCACGATCGCGCTGATGGCCGACTTCGGCTATGCGCGCGCCAAGGCCGCCAGCCGTGAAACCTTTGCCTCCCTGCTCCGGGTGGCGTGCGCGATGGCGGTCTTGATGCAAGTCGCCCTGCTCGCCGCGACTGCGTGGCAGATGAAAAATCAGGAGCGCATCATCGAACAGGGGGTCCGCCGTCCCATCGGCGAATGGTTGCGCGCCAACGCCGCGTTGGGCGACACCGTGCTGCTCGAACCGCTCGGCTACATCGGCTACTACTCGCGGTTGAAAATGTATGATTTCCCCGGCCTGAGTTCGCGCGAAGTGGTCGCCGCCGTCCGCAGCGGCGTGAACCGCTACGCCGATCTCATCGTGCACCTGCAACCGACGTGGCTGGTGCTACGCCCCACCGAAATCGCCGAGAAGGATTTCGCCACGCGCCCGATCCTGCGCGACTACCAGCTCGTAAAAACGTGGGATGCGACCACGGAACTCGACGGCGTCAGTTTCCTGCCCGGCCGCAAATGGGTCGAGTGGGATTCGCGGTTCAAGGTTTACCACTACGAACCGGCCGGAAAAACCGGCACGCCCGCTGTCACTCCGCCCGCACGCTGATCGAGCCGCCGCTCGAGCGCAATTTGAGCAGCGGGCCACCGCCGTTCACGTTGCCCACGGATTTTCCGCGCTTGCTTTCACCCTCGAACCGCACGCCCGCCAGCTCCACGCCGCCACTGGTCGTCGCGGCATCCAGCTTGAACTGCGTGCCCGACGCGACCTTCACGCGCACGCTGCCGCCCGAGGTGCTGAGCGAGCACTCATCCTTGAGCGGACCGGTGATAGTAGCCTGCACACTGCCTCCACTCGTATGGGCGCGCAGCACGCCCTCAACGGCGTCCGCCTTGATATTGCCACCCGAAGTCGAAAAATTTGCCGCACCCGTGACGGGACCAGCCGAGATGTTGCCACCCGAGGTTTTTAGCGTCGCCGGCCCGGCCGCACCCTCTAGGGAGATGTTGCCACCTGAGGTGTGCGCATCGACGGACGCGCCCATTTTACCGAGCTTGATGGCACCGCCCGAGGTATGCACCTCCGACTTCCCGGCGAGATCGCCGACCGTGATGCCGCCGCCAGAGGTGTCGAGTTTCGTCGCAAATCCCGCCGGCACCGTCACCTCAAAATCCACCTGCACCGGCGGCCACGATCCAAAACGAAATCCCAAAGGCTGGCGTTCGTATTTGGCCGTTGCGCGCACGTCGTTGCCGCTTTGCTCGATGGTCAGCTCAAGTTTCTTGAGCAGCTCATCCGCCTCGGCATCGGTGTCCGCCTTTATTCTTTCCCGGGCGATCACGCGCACGACCGAATCCTTCGACGGCAGCACGCGAATGCCGCCGCCAAACGTCTCGATGCGCAAGGTGCCCACACCGGTGACCGTGAAGGTCTTCTCGACGGTGCGTTCAACCTTCGCTTGGGCGGTAACAACAAAAGCCGAAGCGCAGCCGGCCGCGAAGAGAACACGAGTGAGCCGGAGGGAATTCATGGGGAACAGCATGAATCCAAAACCCCGGCAGCACAGAAAAGTTACCGCGAGTTTCGCCGCGTCACACTTTCGCGCTGTTGTCGCACTTGAAATGAACCTGGGAGCGCCGCAAGACGTGCGCCCGCTGCGCCGAGGTTTGGGCCGGATCGCGGCTCTGAATTAGAAAACGCTGCCGGGACTGCGCCTCTTCCGCCGCGGCGAGGGCGGCGACGCACACGAGCGCCTCGGCGTTAGCCGGCAGCCGACGGGCCGGAAAGCCCGCGTGCTGGGCGAGCCAGCGCACGACTTCGTGCGTCGCGGCGATGGAGGGAGAAGCGTTCATGGTCGCAAGAGACTCGCATGCCACGCCGTCGCGTCAAACCCTACCAGCGCCACCTCGCCGCCGATGAGAAACGGTCGCTTCACGAGATTGCCATTGGCGGCCAGCAACGCGAGGGCAGCGGAGGGCGTGAGCGCGGGGAGTTTTTCGCCGAGCTTCTGCTCGCGGTAATCGCGGCCCGAGGTGTTGAAAAGTTTCCGCAACTCGCCGCCCTGCGCCGCCAGCATCGTGCGCAGCTCGGCCGGCGACGGCGGCGCCTCGCGAATCGCGCGTTCCTCAAACGCGACCGCGTGGGCGCGCAGCCATTTCGTCGCGGAGCGGCAGGTATCGCAGTTGGAGAGCGTGTAGATTTTCAGCATGGGTTTCGTGTTTGTTGGGGCCGAGGGAGGCGCAGCAGCGCGCGGCAATCGAGCCGGAACTTTGGCGCCGTCGAGCCCGCGCGGTTGACCGCCGCGATTCGAACCGCGAGAAAAGTCGCGCCCATGAGTTCCCGCTCCATTCTCGACATTTCCGGCCTGCGCGTCGCCCGCGGTCGCGCGACGATCCTGCACGACGTGAGCTGGCGCGTCGCGCCCGGCGAACACTGGGTGATTCTCGGCCCCAACGGCTCGGGCAAGACCTCGCTCCTCAAGGCGCTCACCGGCTATCTCTCACCCACCTCCGGCCAGCTCGGCCTCCTCGGCCGCCGCTACGGCGAGTGCGATTGGCGCGAACTGCGTTTCGAGATCGGCGTCGTCACGAGCGCGTTTGCGATTTCGATCCCGCCCTCGGAGGTCGCGCTCGACACCGTGATCAGCGGCAAATACGCGCAGCTCGATCTCTGGCACCGGGTGACGCGCGCCGACCGCGTCGCGGGACGCCGCCTGCTGCGCACCATCGGCCTCGCCGCCCTGGCCAATCGCGAGTGGGCCTACCTCTCCCAAGGCGAGCGGCAGCGCGTGCTCATCGCGCGCGCGCTCATGGCGCGGCCACGCCTGCTCATCCTCGACGAGCCTTGCGCAGGCCTGGATCCGGTCGCACGGGAAAATTTCCTGCGCTTCATCGAGGCACTCGCGCGCAAAAAAAACTCCCCCGCTCTCGTGCTGGTCACGCACCACGTCGAGGAAATCACCCGGTCCTTCACCCACGCGCTCCTCCTCCGCGCCGGCCGCGTCCACGCCGCCGGCCCACTCGCCCGCACGCTCACCTCGAAAAATCTCTCCGTGATCTTCGGTGCTCGGCTGCGGCTCTTGCGGCACGACGACCGGTTGCGGTTGAGGTCGGCGCGGACTTGAAGCCCACACCGCCCACTCCTGTATTGCGCCGCAGTATGACACAGGCGCTCACCGTCCGCGTCCAGCTCGCCCTGCTCGCCAAGGCCGACTCGCGTGCCACGCAGCTCGGACTGAATCGCGGCAAGTATCTGCGCGATTTGATCGAGCACGATGTCGCCGCCGCGGCCGGCAAAACGCCACGCACTTTCGCCTCGAAGGATTTTATCGGCTCAGTGCCTCTCGGGCAGGGCCCTTACACGAACGGCCGTGCCCGCGCCGCGGTGCGCTCCTGGTTGCTCGGCAAGCGTGAAAAAAAACGCTGACACCGGCCTGCTCGTCGCCGCCGCCGATCCGCACGACCGCGATCACGCGTGGGCCGCCGCCGCCCTGCGCGAACACGCGCCGTTTTTCACCTGCGAGGCCGTCGTGTTTGAGACCGCTTGGGTGCTGGGTTCGGCTCGAGGTGTGCTCGGGCTGCTGGCCCGCGGCGATCTGCGGCTCGATCCGGCTTTCGATCTAGCCACCGAGCTGCCGCCGCTGCTCGCCCTCTGCACGAAATATGCGAACCGCGAGATGGATTTGGCAGATGCCTGTCTCGTGCGGATGTCGGAGCTGACGGCCCGTTGCAAAATCTGGACGGTCGATCGCACCGATTTCACCGCCTACCGCCGCCACTCCCGCCAGCGGTGCCGTGCGAATTTCCACCCCAATCTTGAGCGACACCCCAAAAGCCATCTTCCTCAGCTACGCGCACGAAGACACAGCGGCGGCGCAGCGCATCGTCGCAGCACTGAGCGCTGCCGGCTTCGAAGTATGGTTCGACCAGAGCGAGCTTGCGCGGCGGCGACACGTGGGATCGGAAAATCAAAACGCAAATCCGCGAGTGCGCGCTTTTCCTCCCGGTGATATCGGCGAACACCAACGCCCGCGCCGAAGGTTATTTTCGCCTTGAGTGGCTGCTGGCCGTCGAACGCTCGCGGCTCATGGCGGACGACACGGCGTTCCTCGTGCCCGTCGTCATCGACGCCACCACCGACGCCGGCGCGCGCGTGCCCGACAAGTTTCGCGACGCGCAATGGACGCGGCTGCGCGATGGCGAAACGCCGCCCGAATTTGGCAAGCGGGTGAAGCACTTGCTCGCCGGCGGTCCGGCGCTGGAGACGGGGCGACCCCGCCCCGTTCAACGCGGCGAGGGCGCCGCGTCCACGCCGAAGGCAGGCCGCCTCCCGGTCGCTGCGTGGGTCACGGCCGTCGCCGCCCTCGGAGTTACCGCCGTCGTGTTTTTGCCGAGGAAATCCGCCGACGCCCCGCCCGCCGCCACCAAGTCCGCGCCCGCACCGCAACTCTCCGAGGCCCGCAAGCTCCTCGCGAAGGCCGACGCGAAGAAGTGAGCGAGATGGTGGCGTCCCTTTGGGGCAATGCAGAGTTGCCAACCGAATCTAAGCGGCGCACCTTCCTCGCATGAGCGCCAAAGAAGCACTGCTGGAGGAAATCCAAAGGCAGCCGGAGCCGGTGTTGCAGGAAGTGCTGCATTATTTGAAGCACATCGAGCGGCAGCGCGCGGATGCCGAGTGGGCGGACGTTCTACCCGGTCGCGCCGTCGAGCAGGAGGTCTTGGACATCGCCGATGGTCATGCTCCCGCGCCACGGTGAGGTCTGGCGCGTCGACCTTTGCATAGTCGGCAAGGTTCGACCGGCGATCGTGCTCATTGCCGACGACGTAGACGCACCGCGGCCACTCGTGATCTATGTTCCCATCACCTCGCAAGACCGCGGCAGTGAGCTGGAGGTGCCGCTGGGTCATCCGCATTTTCTCACGCCTGAGTCGGTCGCCCATGTGCAGGCTATCGGTGCTCTGCCATCCGTTCGTTTCGAGAGGAGGTTGGGCATTCTGCCGCCAGCCGATTTGCTGAAAGTGAAGCGTGCCATGGTGCGAGCCTGCGGCCTCGGTGAGTTGGCGTGAATCCGCTCGCCGACGCCCTCGCCGCGCAGAGGCTCGCCAACGCGTGGACCTTTCTCGGGCTCTTCCTCGTCGCCTCTCTGCTCATGATCTGGCGGTTGGAGGCGATGCTCGATCACGGGCTCGAGGGCACCGCGCTGGGGACGCTCGTGATGCCCTATTGCTCGGGGTTGGGAAACCTCGTTTTCGTCGCGTTGGTCGCTTCGCGGGGAAATCAAGGGCAAGAGGTGCTGACCAACTGTCTCGTCAACAATGTGACCAACCTCACGCTGCTCCTCGGATTGCCGGCGCTGTTCTGGAGCCTGCGATTCGGCCGTGGGAAAAAATCATTCAAGGCCAGCACGGAACGACAGCTCACGCGGCTCTCGCTGCTGCTCACACTCGCTGCCGGGCTTTTTTTTGCCGGCGTCACGTGGGCGCTTGGGGCCGATGGCCAGCTCGATGCGAGCGATGGCGCGGTGCTCATCGCGCTGTTTCTGTTTTGGCAGAGCTTTCAGGTGTTCGACGTGATGAAGCACAACCTCCGGCAGCGCGTGCGCCTCGGCCCGCGATTTTTCCTCGAACTGCTCATCGTCGGACTCGGCGCCTACGGGCTCTACGTCAGCATCGACTGGCTGGTCGCATGGATCGTGGCGCAGGACGGCGGCTTCGTCAGCGCCAAGAATCTTGGCTGGCTCAGCGGCTGGCTCATGGTGCTGCCGAATGCGCTCCTCGCCTTTTTCTACGCTGCGCGCCGCCGTGCCGATGTCGCCTACGCCTCGCAGGTCGGCGACGGACATATCTGCATTCCGCTCTGCCTCGGCCTCGCCGCCATGCTCCACCCGATCGCGGTGCCGAAATTTTTCGAGACCGGCATTTTCATTCTGTTCGGCGCGACGTTGACGCACGCGTTTTTTGTCCTCTTCGGCGACGGCCTGCCGCGTTGGATGGGCTGGCCGTTGGTTGCGGCCTACGCGTGGTTCATCGGAGCGGGACTGATAGGCTGAATCAGAAGCCAGACGTCAGGCATCAGAAATCAGCAAAAAGCTTCCGGTGGTCAAACAGCTCCCCGTTTTCGACCTCTGACATCTGGCTTCTGACATCCTTCCTCTGTTCGCCTCCGCCGAACTACGCCGCCAGCGGATCCTCGCGGAACTTCTCGCTCAACTCGAACAGCGCCGCCTGCGCCTTCAGCCACTTCGCGTCGGCGCGAATCTCGTTCATGGTCTTCACCGTGTGATTGAGCACCAGATAACTCGCCGGTCCCGTCTTCATGAAAGCGTCGTAATGCGTGTCCGCCGCGTCGGGCACGAACTCGATGTCGCCCTCGGCAAATTTCTTCCCGGCGGTGATGGCCCGCAGCGGCTCGGCATCTTCGGGCATCTTGCGGCGAAACGCCTCCGGCCGCGGCCCATTATATGCGACCACACCGCCCGTCTTCACGGGCACAGCAAGAATCGCCCACTCGTCGAACACCGGCTGAAAGTAGCAGTCGCGCATGCGTTCGAGGGCGGCGTGGATGTGGCGGCGGGCCGTTTCTAAGTCCATTGCCTACGAGCAAGGGGAGCGGCGTCTTCGGCGCAAGCCACGCACAGGCGCACCTCCGCCCTGCGGCGAATTTCACACTTCGTTCATGCGGTCCAGCCGCGTCAGCCCGCAAACGGCGCGGTCGAGAACCCGGTCGTGATGTAATTCTTCAGGTGCTCCGCCTCAGCGCGGGACGAGTCCGCCATCCACCGCGTGATGTCGCCGATCGAAATCGTGCCGACGAGCCGACCTTGCTCAACCACTGGCAGGTGGCGGCAGCGTTTCTCGGTGAAGATCACCATCGCCTGCTCGACGGTCGCGTCGGGCGCGACCGTGATGACATTGGCCGTCATCACTTCAGCCACGCGCGTGCGCGTCGGATCCACGCCGGCACCCACGACGCGCTTGAGCACATCGCGCTCGGTGAAGACACCGACAAGGCCGCCCTCGTCGATCACCAGCATGCAACCGACGCGCTGTCGGTTCATCTCGGCGACGGCCTCGGAAATCGTGACACTGGGCAAAACAGAAAAGACACTGCGTCCTTTCCGATCCAACAGGGCGGAGATCGGTGCATTCATAAGGGGTAACGGGGTTAAGTCGGACTGTGCGCACCCAAAGTCCCGGCGCAATCCGAAAGCCCATTGCACGATGCCGCCTTTAACAAAGACCGCCGGCCGCTCCCGCTTCGAGGCCATAGGGCTCAAATCTTTGCACGGCCGTTCGGCTCGCCCAACGCCACTCACCCCTGCCTTCTCAGAAAATAGGGGAAGGTCGCGCACGGCCGGAACTGTCAGCCAATAACTCGGTCGGTGATGTCATGAAGGCGCCGGGAGAATCCGCTCTCGACCGCCATCGTTTCAAGAACTGCACGCCATGAAAACGCCCTCGCCTTCACCGACCCACGAAGAAATAGCCCAATGCGCCCGGGAGATTTGGAAGTCGCGCCACTGTCCCAGCGGTTGCGACGACGAAATCTGGTTCGAGGCCGAGGGAAAGCTAAAGGACCGCAGCGCCCGATCTGACTCTCCCTCGCACGGGGCGGCCGAGCCCAAGGCGCCCGCGCCCAGCCCCGACGACCTCGCTGCCAAGGCCGCGCTCCAAATGAAAGCCGCCCGCGCCCCCCAGCTTCAGCACGGGAAAAATGCCCCCAAGCCGATGCCGGCGGAGTCCGGAAAACCGCTGTGGGACAAACCCCATTCGTCCTGATTTTTCGGATCCGCCGGGTTTTTCCTCCACCTTGCGCCGAGCGCTCAAAGTCTTGTTCGCCGCCGCGCAGGGCTGGACGGCCGACAATGCCTTCAAACATTCGGCGGCCGTGAGTTTCTACACGCTGTTTTCGCTCGCACCGATCACGATCATCGCGGTCGGCGTCGCCGGGGTTGTCTTTGGCGAGGAGGCAGCGACGAAGCAGTTTTCGGCGCAGATGTCGCAGCTGGTCGGCCCAGCGAGCGCGGAGGTGATTCAGAAGGCGATGGCGGCGAGCGCCGGCGAGGACAAAGGCTGGCTCGCCACCGCTGTGGGGGTCGGCCTTCTCCTCGTTGGGGCCACCACGGTGTTTGGCCAAATGCAGGATTCGTTGAACGCGATCTGGAGCGTGACCGCAAAACCCAGCCGCAGTGGCTGGGCCGTGATGCTCGGGCAACGGTTCGTCTCGTTCGCGATGGTGCTCGTAGTGGGATTTCTGTTGCTGAGTTCGCTGGTGCTCACGACCGCGCTCACGGCGATGGTGACCCTGACAAAAGACTGGATGACCATTAATCCCTGGGTGCTGCGCGGCGCGGACCTTCTCGCCGGACTCGGTCTCGTCACCGTGCTGTTTGCGCTGCTCTTCAAGGTGCTGCCCGATGTGCGGGTCCGCTGGCGTGAGGTTTGGCTCGGTGCCTTCGTGACGGCGGTTCTCTTCACGATTGGACGTTTCCTCATCGCGCTCTATCTGGGGCATTCCACCGTCGCCTCGACCTACGGCGCCGCGGGTTCGCTCGTGGCATTGCTGGTGTGGATTTATTATTCCTGCGCGATTCTTTTCTACGGGGCGGAATACATCCTCGCCTATCGTCTGGATCGCGGCCTGCCGGTGGAGCCTAAAATTACGGCGGTCCTCGTGCGGCGTGAAATTGTCGAAGCGCCTTCCCCCGCCGCGTCCGCCCCCGAGGCCCGGGCCTGAATCGCGGCCGCTCTCCACCCTTTCCAACATGCCCACCTTTCACCGTATCATCCTCGGCCTTTCCCTCACCGTTGCGGTGGTCGGCTGCACCACCATGACTTCCACCCGCACGCTCACGACCGTTCCGCACGTCGATCTCGATCGCTACATGGGTCGCTGGGAGGTCATCGCCTTCGTTCCGAACTTCCTCGAAAACGGCAAGGTCGCCACCGCCGACTCCTATGCGCGCCGCCCCGACGGCAAACTGGATAACATCTACAGTTTTCGCAAAGGCTCCTTCGCTGCGCCCGAGAAATCCTGGCACGGCGTCGCCTGGGTCACCAACCCCGCCACCAACGCCGAGTGGAAGGTGCGGCTGTTGTGGCCGTTCGTCTCCGAATATAAAATCCTCGAACTTGCCCCCGACTACTCTTGGTCCGTGGTCGCCTCGAACGGCGGCAAGCTCCTCTGGATCCTCGCCCGCCAGCGCACGCTGCCCGACGACGTTTACCGCGATCTCCTCGCGCGCCTCGCCAGCCGCGGGCTCGACGCCGCCAGTCTCGTGAAAGTGCCGCAGCCCGCCGAGTAGGGCCACGCCCGGTTCACCGCTCCTCCGAATCCTTCCGATCCTGTAGAAATAGCGTGACCCGGAGCCACATTGCTCCAACGGCCGCAGTCACAAACACAGGATCGCGAGCGTGGGATAGCCGAAGAGCCGCGACCGCGTTTCGATCCGCATGAGCCGCGAAGCGCCGACAATGAGCGCCGCGAGCACGAGGCCAGTCGTGATGCGCTTGAGCCGCAGCGGCAGGTGACTCATGAAGGCCTTCATTTCCAACCGCGAGCTGACGACGTTCCCCTTCGTCATTTCCTTCTGCATCCGCTGCGACATCAGTTCCTCCACATTTGCGTCGGACCGAGGCTACCGGATCGAACGAGGGATCGAGGCTGCGGCCGAGTGCACCTGCCCCAGCGATGCGGCCGCGATCGGCACGGGATCGAAAATGAGCATACCTTCGAGATGCGCACGCCGAGTTCCACCATCCCGATTTGCTCCCCGTCCTCGAAGGGTAAAAACGATGGCTGGCGGAAATTTTCAGGGTCGGTTGGGTCGCGCGGGTGTGCCACGGACGGCGCGATCCGATAGCGCGGCCCGCGTTTATCCCCCGCCGTTCGCGCACGCGGGAACAAACGGGTCGGATCCGGCACCATAATAATACACTGCACAGAAATTCCCGACCTCTCCTCCCATGTTCGATGCCATCAAAGATCGCGTCATGAGCAAGGCCGCCCGGCTGCACTGCAACACGCTGCTCGCGCGTTACGGTTCGGTGCAGGAGCTGCACATTGATTCGGCGCAGCGGAGCATGGAGATTGTCTGCCTGCTTGAGGGAGAATCCGCCGCAATCGGCGTCACCGTCGAAAAATATGAGGTCACCAGCGAAGGTGGGGAAACATTTGTTCACGTCGCGGCCAGCCGCAGCACCCGTCCTTGGGTCCAGCATTTCCTCGAGGATCACATTCACGGGCGTAAATTTCTCCTGCCCGCCTGGGCCGCGGCGGCGCTCTAACCCTGACTCGTGCCGTCGGAATTAACCACGAAACACACCCAAGACACGAACGGCAGGATTTGCCGAGCCAGCAAACCTCCAAGCTATGCCCACAGGACAGTGATCGAATTTCGGCTGAGCCTTCCCGCGAAATCCTCCTCTGATTTTCGTGTCGTTCGTGTGTTTCGTGGTGACTTCTTCGGCATCGCTCCGGCTAAAGGCGTGCCGCGCAGCGAATCTTCGCGCCGCGCCGTCAGCGCGGAAATAATTTATCGAGCGCGCCGAGATTTTTCAGCGGCACCGTTTTTTTCGGGACGACGGACGCGCTAACGATCGGCTTGGGCAGCGGCGCCGTTTCGGTCGGCGGCAAGACCGCCCCGACCTGCATCGAGGCCAGCGTGCGATCGAGCTTTACCGCCGACACGGGCTCGGCCGTGCCGAGTTCCTGCGCGAAAAGGCTCACGCGAAATTCCTCCACGAGCCAGCGCAGCATTTCGCCGCCCTCGCCACGGCGGAATTTTCCAGCCGCGGCCACATACGGCGCGAGTTGCGCTGCGCGCTCCGCGTCCTTCGCCGGATTCTGCCGCCAGCGCTCGGCCCGGAGCTTCATCGCCTTCAGGTAGCGCGGAAAATGCGCCAGCTGCGCGTAGGGCGTCGTCCGCAGAAAATCCGGCGGCAGCAGCGCCGCCAGGTCGCGCTCGAGGCCCGTGTGCGGCTGCGGCTGCACCATGAGCGCCTGCCGCAGCGTGAGGATTTCGCGCAACTGATCGCAGAAGCGCGGAACGATTCCGCGGAGGTCGGCCTTCGCGTGGTCGATCGCAAACGCGAATGCTGCGGTGGTCAGGATGTAGGGCGGGGTATCCGAACTTCGCCGTTCCGCGGATTGCCCAACGGCGTGATTCGCGGCGGGGTCGGGCGCCCCCGCCCGACAGCGAACGGGATCGCACAGCCAGCCGCGCAGCATCGTAAAAGCCTGCACTTGCAGCTCGTCCGCAGGCGCGAGCGTGGAAATCAGCGGCCCGAGATTTTTCACGGCGCGCAGGTCACGCTCAAGCCAGCCGAGGTCGTTGCTGATCTGGCGCTCGATCAGCGCGGCGATGCCGCGGCGCGTAAGGTCGCGCGCTTCCTCGGGTGTCTTCGCGAGGCGGAGCGCGACACCGTCTTGCTCCGCCTGCAAGGCGGGAAACGCGAACACCGGCACGCCGGCCTGCTCTGTCACGAGCACGCGCGCGGCGACGTCGCCGAATTTCCAGGTGGTCTGCGCCGACGTTTCCCATTTGGCGCGCGCCCGTCGCCAAGCCTCGGGCTCGACGCGCGCGACGGTCGCACTCGCCGCGCGCTTTTGCAGGTGCAGCGCCGCGTCAATCTCCGCGAGCTCACGGCTCGCGCAGAGCTCTTTGCCTTTCGCGTCGAGCACGCGCACCCGCACGCGCAGGTGGTCGGGGAGCGGTTTGTCATCCCACACCGTGGGATCGATCGAAACACGAAATCGCTCCGCGATCTGCGCGGCGAGCGCTTGCGTGAGCGACTCGCGCCGGTCGGTGAGACGATCGCGCGCGGCGACTTGCTCCGCCAAACTCTTCGCCGTCTCGGCGAGCGGCACGAAGCCACGGCGCAATTCCTTGGGCAGCGCGCGCAGGTAGTGTTCGACCTTTTGCTCAAGGTGCCCCGGCACGGCCCAGTCGAGCGCGGCCGGCGTCAGCGCCTCGGCTTCGCGGACACTCACGTCCAGCGTGACGCCGTCGTCCGCCTGACCGGGCTTGTAGGCGTAGTTGAGCGGCAGCGCGCGATTGTCGATCGGCAGCGCCTCGGGAAACGCCTCGGCGTCGTGCTCGATGGTCGCCGGATCACGGAGGTCGTCGGGCTCCATCATGAGGAACCGGGGCTCGGCCCCGCGCCGCTCGCGCACCAGATCGACGAGTTCGCCGACGGCAGAGATGCCGAGATTGGGCACCCCGCCTCCACCCGCAACCGGCAGCAATCGCGTCGCGTAGAAACGATACGCGGCCTCGTCGAGGTTGAGGAACCCGCGGTCGCGCGCACGCGTGAGCAGGTCCTCGACCTTTTCGCGCACGGCGCGGTTGTGCGCGATAAAATCGAGGGGAAAAGTGATCGTGTCGTTCACGAGGCCCTCGCGGAGGAAAATTTCCGTCGCGTGCGCCGGATCAATTTTCCCGTAGCTGACGGCGCGGCTCTCAAGTTCGAGACCGTAGAGCCGCGTGCGCTGCTTCACCAGCACCCGGCCTTTCTCGGCATCCCAAAACGGCTCGCTGTGCGCCACCCGCACCAGGTGCGTCCCAAGATCGAGCGCCCACACCGGATCAAGACGGGCGCAGGTGCGCGCGAACAGCCGCGAGGTTTCCATGATCTCGGCGGAAATGATCCACCGCGGGGTCTTCGGCGACGCGCCCTTTTTCGTGTCGCGTGGCGCCGCGTCGGCGGGCGTCTTCCGTTTCGGCTCCTCGCGCCGATGCAGCACGGAGCCAGGAAACAGCGTCACGCGGCGGTCGTGCGTCGCCTTGTAGCCGCCGTTCTCTTCGTCGAGGTGCGCGATGTTGCCGAGCAGACCGGCGAGAATACTGCGGTGGATCGCCCGATAGGAGGGCGTGCCGAAGGCGAGCTGAGCGTTGAGAGCTGAGAGCTGAGCGTCTCGAGCACCGTCGGCGACGGAGGTCAGGCGGAAGTCTTCACGTTTCTCCAGCGTGTCCATGAGCTGCGTGTGGATGTCGCGCCACTCGCGCATGCGCGTGTAGCTGAGAAAATGTTCGCGACAAAAACGGCGGAGCTTCGCCTGGGCCATGGTCTCGAACTCGCCGTGATACGCCTCCCAGATGTTGAGCAGCGTAAGAAAATCCGAGTCGGGATGCACGAAGCGCCGGTGCGCCGCGTCGGCCTGCTGCTGTTTGTCCATCGGCCGCTCGCGGGGATCCTGAATACTCAGGCCGGCCGCGATGATCACGACTTCGCGCAGCGCCTTTTCCGTGCGCGCCTGCAAAATCATGCGCCCCACGGTCGGATCGACGGGCAGGCGCGCGAGTTCGCGGCCGATCGGCGTGAGCTGGTGGGCGGGCACGTCCCGGTGCCCGAATTCTTCGTCCGTGCCGGCACCGGGACGTGCCGGCCCACCTTCGGAGTCGATCGCCCCCAACTCCTCCAGCAACGCGTAACCCGCGCGGATGGATTTCGCCGCGGGCATGTTGATAAAAGGGAAGCGCTCAATGTCGCCGAGGCCGAACGCCTTCATCCGCAAAATCACATCGGCGAGGTTTGCCCGCTGGATCTCCGGCTGCGTGAAACGCGGCCGCTCCAGATAGTCCTTTTCCGAGTAGAGCCGGATGCACACGCCGTCGGCCACGCGACCGCTGCGGCCCTTGCGCTGGTCGGCGCTCGATTGAGAGACGGGCTCGATCGGCAGGCGCCGCGTCCGTGCCGTCGGCGAGTAGCGGCTCAGGCGCGCGAGGCCGGTGTCGACGACGAAGCGGATGCCGGGAATCGTGAGCGAGGTCTCGGCGATATTCGTCGCGAGAATTATTTTCCGTCGCTGCGTGGGCGCGAACACGCGCTGCTGTTCGACGTTCGAAAGGCGGCCGAACATCG
>JANOAF010000652.1:0-2062 GCA_031411015.1 Opitutaceae bacterium
CCTCGAACACCCCACGCGCGAAAGGGCAGGTCAAAGACCTGCCCTACTCCCCAAAAAACTCACGCCGCCAGATACGGCAGCTTCGCTGCGGTCTGCTTCACTGCCGGCACGCCGTCGATCAGTTCGCCGATAGCGTCCCAGCGCCCGTTCACCAGCGCATCGCGCGCCGACTCCCGCTGCGTAATCTTGATTTTGTCCGTGCCGAAACGCACCTCGAGCGCCGCCACATCGACGACGACCTCGACCGCGGGGTTCTTTTCGATTGCCGCCGCGATTTTTGCGATGTCCTCGCGCGCCGCGTTTACGCAGGGGATGCCGAGAGTCGTCGAGTTGCCGAAAAAGATCTCGGCAAAATTCTCCGCGATCACGGCGCGGAAACCGGCCTTGTGGATTGCCTGGGGCGCGTGCTCGCGAGAGGAACCGCAGCCGAAATTTGCCCCGGACAGGAGAATCTTCGCGCCTTTGTGCTCGGGTTTGTCGATCGGGTGGCCCGTCGGCACGCCCTCGGGCGTATGCCGCACGTCGAAGAACAGAAATTCGCCGAGCCCATCGAACACCACGCACTTCATGAAGCGCGCCGGGATGATGCGGTCGGTGTCGATGTCGTTACCGGGGACGTAGACGCCGCGACCGGAGATGGAGGTGATTTTTGCGAGAGCCATGGAAGATTGGAATAACTGCAAAGAAACGAAGAACCCAGACTCTGGCCTTCGTTTCCTAGTTTCTTAGTAGTTTAGTTTGAATCGACGGCGAAGACTTCACGCGCATCCGCCACCGCACCTGTCACCGCTGCCGCCGCGACCATCACGGGGCTCATCAGCACAGTGCGACCCGTGATGGAGCCTTGGCGGCCCTTGAAGTTGCGATTCGAAGACGACGCGCAGAGTTCGTCGCCGATAAGTTTATCGGGATTCATCGCGAGGCACATCGAGCAGCCGGCGGCGCGCCACTCAAAGCCCGCTTCGGCGAGAATCTTGTCGAGGCCGAGTTTCTCGCACTGGAGCGCGACAATCTGTGAGCCGGGCACCGCGATGGCGCGCACGCCGGCGGCGACTTTCCGGCCCTTGATGTATTTGGCGACTTCCTGGAAATCCGAGAGCCGGCCGTTGGTGCATGAGCCGAGGAAGGCGACGTTGATCTTCGTGCCCTTGATCGGCTTGCCGGCGGGCAGCTTCATATAGGCGAGCGCCTCGATGATGCCGGCCTTCTCGTCGTCCGAGGTGGCTTTGGCGGGATCGGGCACGTTCTCGGTGATTGCGATGGCCTGTCCCGGATTGATGCCCCACGTAACCGTCGGCGCGATCTCGGCCGCGTTGATTTTGACCACGTCGTCATACCGGCAGCCCGCATCACTCGCAAAGCTCTTCCAATTCGCCACCGCGGCATCCCACGCCGCGCCTTTCGGCGAGTAGGGCCGGCCTTTGAGGTAGGTAAATGTCGTCTCGTCGGGATTGACGTAGCCCACCCGCGCGCCGCCCTCGATGGACATGTTACACACGGTCATGCGCTCTTCCATGGTGAAGCCATCGAACACCGATCCGGCATACTCATAAGCGAAACCGGTCCCGCCGTTCACGCCGAGCGCGCGAATGATGTGGAGGATCACGTCCTTCGCATAGACACCGGCCGGAAGCTTTCCGTTTACCTCGATGCGACGCACCTTCAGCGCACCGAGCGCCATCGTCTGGGTGGCGAGCACATCGCGCACCTGACTCGTGCCGATGCCGAACGCGATCGCGCCGAACGCGCCGTGCGTCGAGGTGTGAGAATCGCCGCACGCGATCGTGGTGCCGGGCTGGGTGATGCCCTGCTCGGGTCCCACGATGTGCACGATGCCCTGCTTGCCCGTGGCACGGTCAAAGAACGTGACACCGAACTGCGCGCAGTTCTTCCGGAGCTCATCCATCATGGCCTGCGCGAGCGGATCCTTGTAGGGCTCGACGAGTTCGTTGGTAGGGACGATGTGATCGACCGTCGCAAAGGTGCGGTGCGGCATCAGGACCTTCAGGCCGAGGTCGCGGAGCATCCCGAACGCCTGCGGGCTCGTGACCTCGTGGATAAG
>JANOAF010000653.1:0-2317 GCA_031411015.1 Opitutaceae bacterium
CCGCGGGCGTCGCCAGCAGTCGCGTGTTGCACGAGCCCGCGCTGCGCTTGCGGCCGCAGACCGCCGACTATCGGCAGGCCGCGGAATTCGCCGCGCAGAATCGCGGGGCCATTTGGTTTCCGGTTCATCCGCTCGTCACGCTCTACAGCGAGGGTCGCTCCTACCACGATGAGGACGGCCTCTACGTTCGCTTCAGTGCACGCAAGCCGCTGGCCGAAAAGCAGGCCGCCGATCATCTGCCGGCCGCGCTGCGCGTGATGGCGTTTCGCAACGACTGGACCGACTGGGGCATCGCGCGCCGGATGCTCCCGCCGAATTCCCACGAAGAAGTGATCGGCAACTGGACGCTGCGGAGCGGGGTGGTTGAAACCAAAAAGCCATGACCGCCGACCCCGCATCCGCCCCCGCGAACCACACCCCGGGCTCCGCCCCGCGGCGCCCGTTCGCGTTCGATTCGCGTTGGCTCATCACCCTCGCGGTGTTATTGGCGCTTTTGCACGCCGTGCTCGCCGTCACCGCGACGACCGAGAAGAGCATGACGTCGGACGAGATTGCGCACCTTGTCGCCGGGCAGGCCTACAACACCCGCGGTGACTACCGGCTCCAACCCGAGAACGGCAACCTGCCGCAGCGCCTCGCCGCGCTGCCGATGACGCTGGCCGGCGTGCCGCAGCCACCGGTGACGCGTGAGTCGTGGCGCACGGCCGACGTGTGGAACTACGGCCACGAATTTTTCTACCGCCAGGGCATCTCCGCCGACAAATGGCTCTGGCTCGGCCGGGCGATGATCGCGCTGGTGAGTGCCGCGACCGGACTGCTGGTGTTTTTCTGGTCGCGCGCACTGTTCGGCTGGCGGGGCGGGTTTCTCTCGCTCGCGCTCTTGGTCTTTTCACCGACGTTTCTCGCGCACGGTGCGCTGGCGACGTCCGACGTCGTGATGACGTTTTGCTTCGTCGCATCGGTGGGCGCCTGGTGGCGGCACTTGGAACAACCAGGGTTCAGATGGGCGTCCATCAGCGCCGTGACCCTCGGTCTCGCGTTTGTCTCCAAATTTTCCTGCGGCCTGCTGCCGCCGATGCTCGCCTTGATCAGCTTGGTCTGGGCCACGGGTGAGGCCGGACGCACGGGTTGGCGGGCGGTGCTCCTGCGCCTTGGGCGATCGACGCTCGTGCATGGGTTTGTGACGTGGGTAATCATCTGGGTCTTCTACGGGTTTCGGTTTAGTGCGTTCGCGCCCGGCATGCCCGAGGGATCGAGTTTCAATCATGGCTGGGAATGGATTCTCCCCGGCATGGGCACGGCGGGCAGTATCATCGTCTGGTTGCGCGATCACCATCTGCTGCCGGAGGCGTGGCTTTACGGGCTCACGTTTGTGCTCCAGTTTTCTAAGGCGCGCGGCGCGTTTATGGGCGGCGAGTATGGCGTGACCGGCTGGGTTTCGTTTTTCCCCTACGCCTTCGCGATCAAGACCACGGTGCCCGTGTTGTTGCTCGTCGGTGGCACCGCCATCGCGGGCACGATGGCGCTCGCCCGGCGCCGGGCCAAAAATGGCCTGAGTGCGGTGTTCACACGGCTGCGGCCGTTCACGCCGCTGCTCGTGCTGTTCGTCGTCTACTGGGCGACGTCGCTCCTGAGCCATCTCAACATCGGGCACCGCCACATCTTGCCAACCTATCCGGTGCTTTTCATCGCGGCCGGCTGGCTGGGCCGCCGGATTGATGGGCGCGGACCGCTCACCGCCATGTGTATTTTGGGCGCGCTGGCGTGGCACGTCAGCGAGTCGTTCAAGGCGCGGCCGCACTATCTCGCCTACTTCAACGAAATCGTCGGCGGTTCGCGCAACGGCTGGCTCCACCTGGTCGATAGCTCGCTCGACTGGGGCCAGGATCTGCCCGGCCTCAAGCAATGGCTCGATCAGAAAGCGCGCGGCGAAAAAATCTTCGTCTCCTACTTCGGCACGGGCGATCCGGATTACGAAGGGATTCGCGCGACGGCGCTGCCCACGCTGCCCGAAGTCGGCACGCCGCGGAAATGGCACGCGCTGGACGCCGGCGTCTACGCGATCAGTGCGACGATGCTGCAGCACGTTTACAGCTCAGTGCGGGGCGAGTGGACCCTGGACCAGGAACTTGATTTTCAAAAACTGCGCGCTCTTGAGCCAGCGTTACTCGCGCGTCAGGCGAACCCCTCGACCTCGCCCACCAGTGAAGACTGGAAGCCGATTTGGACGCGCTACGAGACGCTCCGCTTCGCGCGGCTGTGTCACTACCTGCGCGCGCGTCAGGCGGACGCGGTGATCGGACACTCGATTTTTATT
>JANOAF010000654.1:0-3971 GCA_031411015.1 Opitutaceae bacterium
GCGCCCACCTGTTTGTCCATGTAGGCGATGTTGTCGTCGTAGCGTTCCTCGCCGTCCTTCGCGCCCTTCGGCGAGTCGGGCGTGTGCAGGATTGGGCCGTGGACGTGGTGCATCGAGTAGTAAAAGAAAAACGGCCGCTCCCGGTTGCGTCGGATGAAGTCGATCGTGAAATCGTGCACCACATCGCCCGCGTAGGTGCCCGCCGGCACCGTCTTTTCTCCGGTGTGCTGCTGATGCGTCGTCTGCCAATACCAGCCACCCGCCGTCGGGTCGGTCGTGTATTCGTCAAAGCCCCATTCGCGCGGCGTCTCGCCGACCTGCCGCCACTTGCCGGCCATGCCAGTCGCGTAGCCGGCCTGTTTCAGCAGTTTCGCGACCGGTTGTTCATCGGCGGATTTTGCGCCGGGGCCGCCGGCGCGCCACGACTGATTCGTGACGCCGCCGGTCCGAAACGCGTAGCGCCCTGTGTTCAGCAGGCAGCGCGACGGTCCGCAGAGCGGTGCGGCGTAGCAGGTCTCGAAGCGCGTGCCGGACGCCGCGAGCTTGTCGATGTTCGGCGTCTTGCGCACGTCCGAGCCGTAGCAACTCACGCCATCGAGCCCGAGGTCGTCGGCGAGAATGAAGATGATATTGGGGCGCGAAGGCGCGGCGGCAGAGGCGGCGACTGACAGGACAGACAAGCCGAGGAGGCAACGGAGGGTGAGTTTCATGGTAAGGGGTGAACGATTCGGCGGGACGTTAAGGCTGTTTTTTCTTCGCATTCTTCTTCGCATTGCCCGGTCGCTCGGCGCCGAGTCCGGCAAATACCGGCGCGATCAGTTCCTTGTCCCAAGCGTCGAGTGTGGCGCCGAGCCGCGCGGCGTCGGCGGGAAATTTCGCGGCGACGTCGGTGGTTTCCGCGATGTCCCGCCCAAGGTGGTAGAGCTCGGCGGGTTTGCCGGGCAGGCGCACGAGTTTCCAGTCACCTTCGCGCACGGCGCGGTGTTCGCCGTTGCGCCAGAAAAGCCGCTCGTGCGGAGCACCGGGCTTTTCGCCGGTGAGATACGGGATGAGATTTACGCCGTCGTATTTCTTGTCGGTCGGCATCGGCACACCGGCCGCGCCGAGCGTCGTCGCAAACACATCGAGCGAACTCACGGGGCGCGCGTCCGTTTTTCCCGCGGCGATCCGCGCCGGCCACGCCATCAGAAACGGCACGCGCACTCCCCCCTCGTAAACCGTGCCCTTGGCTCCACGCAACGGGGTGTTGTCCGAGCCGTTGATCCCCACTGGACCGCCGTTGTCCGAAAAGAAAAAGATGAGAGTGCGCTCGGCCTGACCGGAGTCGCGCAGCGCGCCGAGCGTTTCACCGATCGCGTCGTCCATCAGGCTGACCTGCGCCGCATACGAGCGGCGCTTCGGATCGGAGATGGCGGCAAAGCGCGCGAGCCGTTCCGGCGTGGGCTCGTTCGGCGTGTGCGGCGCGTTGAACGCGAGGTAGAGAAACCACGGGTCGCCACGGTGGCGCTTCACGAAGGCCACCGCCTCCTGCCCAAGCGCCTCCGTCATGTGCGCAGGCGGCTCGATGGCGACGCCGTTGCGCTCGACGGGCACGGTGTATTCGGCGGCCGCATTGCTCGTCCACTCCCGATAGCGGTGGCCGCCGCCGATGAAACCAAACGTCTCCTGAAACCCTCGCTTCACCGGGGCGAACTCCGGTGCCGCGCCCAGGTGCCATTTCCCAATCCAGCCCGTCGCGTAGCCCGCCGGCGCGAGTCGCGCGGGCAGCAGGGTTTCGGAAATCGGCAGCCCTTCCGTGTGGTCGGCCGGATCGTAGTAGGGATTTCTTTCGTGGCCGAAGCGCTGTTGGTAGCGGCCGGTCAGCAGCGCTGCACGCGTGGGACTGCAGAAGGGATGGGTGACGTAGCCGTTGGTGAAACGAATCCCCGACGCCGCGAGCCGGTCGAGGTGCGGCGTCGGAATATCCTTCGCTCCCTGAAACCCGGTGTCGGCGTAGCCCTGATCATCGGAGACGATCACGAGGATGTTCGGCCGCGCGGCCGGAGCGGCACAGAGAAAAGTCACACCGAATACGGCGGCGAACGTCGCCGAACAGAAAACGCGAAGGGTCGTCCTCATGGAGTTGTTTTGGGGTTCCGGCCTCCGCGAAAACGGAGACAGAACACCACTCAATGGGACCAACCCGGATCGCAGCAATGGCGAATTCCACGCGGCGAAACTTTCATGCAATTTCAGGCGCGACGGTTCGAAGGCGTTTCGTTTCCCGCCAAATTACGCCGCGAAGTTGAAGGTTGAAGCCCATCGCCCGACACGCTCACTCTCACCGTTCACTCCCTCCGTTCAATCCCATGTCCCATCCCATCCTCAACGACACGCAGGCGCGCATGAAGAAGGCCGTCGATCACACGCTGCACGAGTTCAGCTCCATCCACACCGGCAAGGCCACGCCGCAGATGGTCGAGACCGTGATGGTCGAGGCTTACGGCTCGATGACGCCCCTCAAGCAGTGCGCCGCGATCTCCACGCCCGACGCGCGCCTCATTCAGATTCAGCCGTGGGACGTCAGTCTCACGAAGGCTATCGCCAAGGGCATCATCGACGCCAATCTCGGTTTCAATCCGATGATTGACGGTAAAACCATTCGCGTGCCGCTCCCTGATATGAGCCGTGAGCGTCGACAGGATTTCGTGAAGACCGCCCACCGCCTCGCCGAAGAGGGGCGCGTCCACGTGCGCAACGTCCGCCGCGACGCCATCGAAACCTCCAAGAAGGCAAAGCTCCCTGAGGACGAATCTAAGCGCCTCGAGAAAGACATCCAGGTCGCTACCGACAAGGCGATCGCGGACATCAACACGCACCTCGCCCACAAGGAAAAGGATCTGCTCACAGTCTGAGCCGGCTGGTGTGTGGCGGGCTTTGCGTCCGCCAACCTCTGCGTTGAAGAAGGAAAATTCCAGCACCGCACCGCGCCGCGTCGTCATCAAACTCGGCACCGGCGTCCTCACCACCGGTATCGGTCAGCTCGACACCGCGCGCATCGCCGCCGTGTGCGCCGAGATTGCCGCTTTGCGCGCGCGTGGCACCGAAGTCATCGTTGTTTCTTCCGGTGCTGTCGGCCTCGGCATGGGCTCCCTCGGACTCACGAAGAAGCCAAAAGAGATCGCGAAAAAGCAGGCGTGCGCCGCCATCGGGCAATCGCGCCTCATGCAGACGTGGCAGGCGGGCTTCGCGGCGCACAAGCTCACCGTCGCGCAGGTGTTGCTCACGCACGACGACCTCCGCGTGCGCACGCGCTACCTCGGCGTGAAGGAAACACTGCGCCAGCTCATCGCCTACGGCACGATTCCAATCATCAACGAGAACGACACCGTGAGCGCCGCCGAAATTAAGTTCGGCGACAACGACACGCTGTCCGCGATGGTCGCGAGTCTCGTCGAGGCGCAGCACCTCGTCATCCTCTCCACCGCCCCCGGCCTCATCGACATGAAGGGCACGAAGGAAATCCTGCCGGTCGTCGAGCGCATCACGCCCGAGATCGAGGCGATGGCCGGAGGCACCACGAGCGAGACCGCCACCGGCGGTATGATTTCAAAGATCACCGCGGCCAAACTCGCGACCAAGGCGGGCTGCGGCGTCTTCATCGCGAGCGGTGCCGAACCGGAAATCCTCGAGCGGCTTTTCGCCGGCCGCGGACCCGGCACGTTCTTCGTGCCGAGCGGCCTGCCGATGGAGTCGAAGAAACGCTGGCTCGCCTATTTTCAACGCCCCGCCGGCACGATCACGGTTAACGAATGCGCCGTGCCCGTCCTCCGCGACCAAGGCCGCAGCCTCCTCGCCGTCGGCGTGACGGGCTCCGCCGGCGAATTCGCCGCCGGCGACATCGTGAACATCGCCGGCCCCACCGGTTCGATCTTCGCCCGTGGCAAGACCACCTTTGCCAGCGAGGAAATCCCGACCATCGCGGAAAAAAA
>JANOAF010000655.1:0-9543 GCA_031411015.1 Opitutaceae bacterium
AGCTCACCCTTCTCATCGAGGGTGGCGACGTTGTGCTCACCGTTGGCAACACCGGCGCCGGAATTCCGGCCGGGCGGCGTGCCTCGCTCTTCGAGCGTTTCTATCGCGGCGATGCCGACCACAACCGGGCCTCCGGCGGAAGCGGCCTCGGCTTGAGCCTGTGCCGCGAAATCGCCACCGCCCACGGCGGACGCATCGAGCTGAATCGCGCAGAGGCGGACTGGACGGAATTCACCGTGCGGCTGCCGCGACTTTCCTAGAGCCGCTCGCATCACGCTCACCGGCCGGTCAGAGGAATGACGCCGACGAGCACGTTGACGAGCAGCATCAGCAGCGACGATGCGATCGTCCATTTGAGCGTGAACTTCTGGTGGTCACCGAAATCCACCTTCGCGAGGCCGACGAGCAAATAGGTCGAGGGCACGAGCGGGCTCAGCAAATGCACCGGTTGCCCGACGAGCGACGCCCGCGCGATCTCCGCGGGGCTGATCCCATACGCCCCCGCCGCCTCGCTGAGGATCGGCACGACGCCGTAATAGAACGCATCGTTCGACAGAAAAAACGTGAACGGCATACTCAACACCCCAGTGATGACCGCGAGATACGGTCCGAGCGCGGGCGGGACAAGCGCGACCACGCTGGCCGCGATCGCATCGACCATCTTGGTGCCCGAAAGGATGCCGGTGAAGATGCCAGCGGCGAAAATCACCGCCACGACGGACAGAGCGTTGCCCGCGTTGGCCGCGATCCGCTCCTTCTGATCCTCCAGCACAGGATAGTTAATCACCAGCGCCAGCGCGAAGGCGACGAGGAACAGCACCGGCAGCGGCAGCAGGCCGGCCATGAGTGACACGAGCAGAGCGACAGTCAGGGCGAAATTAATCCACACCAGCCGTGGTCGCCGAATCGCTGCATCGTCCTCGGCAACAGCTCCGCTTTCCGCCATCGAGGCGTGGATGCCGGCCAGCGTAGCCTCGGAGATCGTGCCGAGCCGGATGCGCTCCCGGCGGCCGAGCAGCCAAGCGACAAAGAGCACAAAGGCCGCACCGACGAGCATCGCTGGCACCAGCGGCGGAAATACCTGCCCCATGTCCAGCTTCAACGCGGTGGCCGCACGCGCGGTCGGGCCGCCCCAGGGCAGGATGTTCATCACGCCGCCGGCCTGCATAATCACGCTGGCAAGCACGAGCCGGTTCATTTTGAGACGCGTGTAGAGGGCCAGCATCGCCGTCGTCGTGATGAGGTAGGTCGTCGAACCATCGCCATCAAGCGACACCAACAGCGCGAGCGCCGCTGTGCCGACGACAATCTTTACGGGATCACCGCCAACGAGCCGCACCACGAACCGCACCACGGGATCGAAGAGACCCGCATCGATCATGATACCGAAGTAGAGAATCGCGAAAGTGAGCATAACGCCGGTGGGCGCGAGCGCCTTGATCCCGTCGAACATCATCGGCCCGAGCTTCAGACCGAACCCGCCAATCACCCCAAAGATGATCGGCACGAGCACGAGCGCCGTGAGCACCGACATGCACTTCGTCATGATCAATGCCATGAACGACACGATGAGAGCATAGGCGAGGAACGTGAGCATCGCGGGGGTCATGAAGCGGGATCCTGACTACAGGCTGCCACGCAGATCACGTCGAGTGCGGTTTCGGCAGCTAGACGGGGCGGTGATATCAAGCTTCGCGGGAGGTCGCCCGCGCCTCAATTGCGCGGACCAACCCCCGAGTGACGCGACGCGGACATCGCGCTGAACGATTCCGCCGCTGCGGCGCGTCGGGTGCGGCGCTCCAGTAGAGCGCTGCGGATGGCCGCGCGCGACCGTCAGACTTTTAGTTCTTTGGCGTAGCCGGTGAGTTCCAGATAAGCCGAACCGATTTCATTTCCGGCGGCGTCGCGCATACGGCACCCGGCTTCCCAGTATGGAATTCCAGCGAAAGGTCCCAAAAGTTCCTGGGCCTTGGCCGCTGGTTGGATCAACCACGTGACCGGTCGCTGACTGGTCGGATCGGTCGTGTTGAGGCTCAAGCGGGACGGATACGTTGCCCCAGTGACAGGACTCGTCCAACGATCGATGACGTCGAGCTTGAAGGAGGCGCGCGTGGTTCCGCCGCCATGATCGCCCCAGGTGAATGAGGAGCCGGGATCGATTGAACCGTCACGCTGCCGCAGCTGGTCGAGCATCAACTCGCGTCCATCAGTCAGCTGGACGCCGAGACAGTCCCAGCCAACCTGACCGCGGCTCAAGTGGCGCTGCTGATTTTGTGGTCCATCCAAGCCGACCCGGTCACCGGCAGGATCTGCGTCGCGTCACCGGTGGTGACTTCCAGTTCGCCGTTCGCCGTTCGCCGCAAAACGCGAAAAGTGAGATTGTAACTTGCGGCCGTGGCTTCGGCGGCATCGCGAGAGACCTCGTCCTCACCAAAGACGACCAACGATTTTTCGGGCCGCAGCGTGAGGTGCAAGGCGCCATCGGCGTAAACGCCGCCGCAGAGGAGAAGCGTGGGACTGCGGCTGAAGTCGGTTGGATCGGCGAGGCGCAGCGACCAGTTGCGTTCTCCAGATCCAGCGTCTCCCGATTCGACGCGGCATCCCAGCCCTCTCGATTCAGGCGTTCGTGCGAGATGAATTTTCCCGATTGCCCATACGTTAGAGCCATGTGGGCGAGGAACAATTGGCCGTGCTGAACAATGAAGCGGTTTGGCGCAGAAGGCGGATACGGGTGATCTTACGGCCCCCGAGGCACTGCAGAGTCACCGGACAAACTGCGGCGAAACTGAATCTTCAAGGGTCGAGCCGGGCGGGCAGATTGCGGCGTTCGCCACGGCCATCGCAGAACGCGACCGCGCCCGCTTCGGGCCGGCCTCGAAAAAATGTGGTGGTTTACAGGGCATGCCCTGTCCTTCGTAGGTGCTGGCGCTCACCGCGAATTTTCTCTCCGCAGCGCAATCGTTCTGCCATGGCGAGCCACGCAATCTTGACCTGCGCGCACCACGCTTGGATCGGCCTCAACTAACTCTAAATTATCACGCCCACCGCATTTCGGTTTTCCCCCGGGAAGCACAGCTGAGCGCACCCGTTGTTCGCTCGTGATTTTCGGGTCGCGTCTGGTCGCGGCGTTCCGGTCGGCCCTTTCTGCTCACCTTTTTATAATGCGCTGGATAACGGAGCTCATTCTCTTTCTTGTGCGGGCTTACCCGTGATTTCCATGCGTTTGGTTTCGCCAGCACACGCCGCCCGCTGCGCTTTTTTACTCCCGTTCCTTGGCGCTTCGATCGCGCAATCGCTCCCCCCCCCGCGTCAACGGCCACTCGGGTGCGGGCGCCGTCGAAACGGGGCAACGCGTGACGCTCAACCCCAGCTTCGCCACCGGCAGCTCCCATCTGCCCTTTCAAAGGCGGAGACCGACTGCAGGCACGCGCTCCCGGCGCACCTCAGGCCGGCCGTCGTTAGACAAAACCCCCTTGCTTGGTTAAATCTCCACGATGCCAGCGTTCTCACTCGCTCCTAGTTCCGTCCTCGTGACCGGCTCCTCGCAGGGCATCGGTCACGCCATTGCCGTCGGCGCCGCAAACGCGGGCGCTGCGGTAATCTTCCACGGAAAGGAATCCACCCCACCCGCGATGCCCGTGGGCTCGCACTACCTTTCTGGTGACCTGCTCGATTCCGCCGGCCCCGAGGCGCTGATCCAGAACGCCTTCGCCGCCCGGCCCGGCCTCGACCTGCTCGTGTGCAACGCCGGCAGTTTCTTTGACGTTCCGTTCCGCGACATGACCCCCGCTCTCTTCGAGCGGACGCTTAACCTCAACGTGCGCTCCAACTATTTCCTCGCCCAGGCATTCGCACGCGAGATGGCCGCGCGACAGCGCCCCGGCGCGATTGTGCTTACGAGTTCGACCAACGGCTTCCAGCCCGAGGAGGACTCAACAGCCTACGATACGTCGAAGGGTGCCATCGTCATGCTGACCCGCACGCTGGCCCTTTCGCTCGCCAGCCAAGGCATCCGCGTGAACGGCCTCGCGCCCGGCCTCATCAAAACCCCGCTCACCGCCGGTCTGCTGAATACCGCCAAGCAGAACCTTTATGAGAAGAAGATCGTGCTGGGCCGCCTCGGCGAGCCGGAGGATTGCGCTGGCGCGGTGGTCTTCCTGCTTTCCCCAGCCGCCCGCTACATCACCGGCCAGATCATCGTCGTCGACGGCGGGCTCACACTTGGCCAAATCGGACGCCTCTAGGAAAAATTGGTGCCCCCACGGGGAATCGAACCCCGCTTTGAAGATTGAGAATCTCCTGTCCTAACCGATAGACGATGAGGGCGAAAATCGGAATGAGCAGCGTCCCGGTTTAACGGCGCGCGTCAAGCGTGCTTTCCTAGATGGGCGGACATGAAAAAAGGCGCGTCATCCGCGACGCGCCTTTGGGAAATTACGCCGGACACCGAACTATTTTTTCACGGTAAACGGTAGCGAGAACTGGGTCTTCTCCCATTTGATCTTGATGATGCCAGTCATCGGAGTCGCGGGGACGTTCTCCACCGTGATGGTGAGCTGGTCCACGGAGTCGGAGAGTGAATCTTTTTGCAGGTCGACGCGCGCGAGGTCGTTTTCCACATTTACCGGCACGCCCCAGTCGCCGACTTTCTTACTGAAGGCGAGTTTGCTCACGCCGCTTTCCGAGGGGATGATGTAGAGGGTGTGGATGCCAGCCGGAATCGTAGTGCCACCGACCACGAGCGCGTGCTGCGTGAGAATCGTCGTCGCTTCGTCGGCACCAAGGCGATCGGGTTTGTCCCACGCCACGAGGCCACCCCAAATCTTGCGGGGCTCACCGCCCTTGCGCGGATGCACGGCAAACGGGCGGCCATATGTGATTGTGACGCGGCTGCCTTCGGCGCGGTTTGGACCGATGACGCCGCTGGTCGTGAAGTGCGGTGTGGCACCGCCGGTGCCGGAGCCGGGAATCGGCGGGGCAGGTTGTTTCTTGGCGGGCGGCGTGGTCTGCGCGAAGAGCGCGACACCACATACTAGGGCGAGCGAGGCGAGGAGGAGGGACGACGGGAGTTTTTTCATTGTGGGTGAAGGGGCGTCGGGCAATTCCGACCCGCGTATCGCACAGACTCGTTTCGCCGAGCGCAAGATCTTGCGCACGGGAGAGACGTGGCCTTGATGCTTTGGCATGCCCCACCCGCGACTCGCTTTCGTTCTTTGCGTTTTGGTCTCGCCGCTCTGTCTCGCCCTCCGCCTTCCCGCCGCGGCCGGCGTTGAGCGCTCGGTCTTCGGCGCGACGCCCGAAGGCGTCACCGTCGAAGCCTACACCCTCAGCAACGCCCGCGGTGCCTCCGCCAAAATCATCACCTTCGGCGCCATCCTCGCCGATTTGCGCGTGCCGGATCGCGAGGGCAAGCAGATCTCCGTCGTGCGGGAAATCACCGCGTCTGAGCAGGGTTTCCAACGGGGCTTCCGCGAGTCCGGCGCGGTGTTCGGGCGCGTGGCCAACCGGATCGCCGGGGCCCAATTCACGCTCGATGGCAAGGTCTTCAACGTCACCCGCAACAGCGGCGCGCATCACATCCACGGTGGGACGAAAAATTTCAGCCGAGTCATCTGGCAGGCGCGCGTGCCCGCCGACGCCAAGTCGCCCGCCGTCGAACTCACCTACAGCGCGGCCGACGGCGAGGAGGGTTTCCCGGGCAAGCTCAGCGTCTCCGTCACCTACACGCTCACCGCCGATAACATCCTTCGCCTCGACTACCGCGCCACCAGCGACGCGCCCACGCCGGTTAATCTCACCAACCACGCTTATTTCAACCTCGCCGGCTCCGGCGACGTGCTCGACCACACAGTTTCCATCAACGCCGACCGCTACACCGTCGTCGACAGCGCGCTCATCCCCACCGGCGAGATCAAGCCCGTCGCGGGCACGCCACTTGATTTTACGAAGGTCGCGCTGCTCGGCGCACGCGTGGCACAACTCCCTGCCAGCGGACGCTACGACAACAATTTCATCATCAACCGTCCTTCCGCCAGTGACGTCTCGCTAACGCGCGCCGCCCGCGTGACCGACCCGCATTCCGGTCGCGCGATGGAAGTCTGGACCACCGAGCCCGGTGTGCAGCTCTACACGAGCCCGCTCGGCACCCTCACGACCAAGGAAACCGCGCCCCGCTTCGGGTTCTATTGCTTCGAGACGCAGCATTATCCGGACTCGGTCAACCATGCGAATTTCCCCACAACAATTCTGCGGCCGGGTCAGACCTTTCACTCGACGACGGAATACCGCTTTTCCGCTACCCCGGCGAAGTGAATGAGGCAGGAGCGCGGGCCGCTCCCAAATAAGCCGGGGCCCTGCCCCTGACTTTCGCGCGTTAAATTTCGCGAGGGCGGGTCGAATCCCCGCCCTAGTTCCCGCCATCGCCCCCCAACGCGCATTTCCAGCGCGCTCTCAAACGAACAACTCGTCCGCCTTGAAAAATCGCGTAAGCTCCGCCTGGCCGTTTTCGACGGAATCCGAGGCATGCACGACGTTCTTCATCATCTCCGTGCCGAAGTCGCCGCGGATCGTGCCCTTCGCAGCCTTGCGCGAATCGGTCGGCCCGAGCAGGTCGCGCACGCGTTGGACGACATCAGTCCCTTGCAGCGCGATCATGATGACCGGCCGGGAACTCATAAACTTCTCGATCTCGGGATAGAAGGGTTTGTCGGCCACGTGCGCGTAGTGCTCCCGGAGCAAGGCCGGCGTAAGCCGGGCCAGCTTGCAACCGATGACGTCGAAGCCCGCGGCCTCGAAACGGCTCAGCACCTTGCCGACAATGCGCTTTTCCATGGCATCGGGCTTAAAAATAACGAAGGTCTTCTGCATATGAACGGGTCAAAGTAGCCCTGCGCCCGCGTTTGGAAAGCCTAGAGTTTTCCCCTCGAAAGCATCGCGTATAACGCTGCTTCGACGGTGGAATGGCGAAATCAAAACCCCATTTTCCGGGAAACCTCCGGCACCGCCCGCTTGCTCACCGGCAAGGCCTCGTCCGCCCTCTGTCCCAATGCCAGACGAAGCGCCCAACGGGCACCGGCGCGGTGCGCACCAAACCCGAAGCTCCCGGCTACAACGATCTTCACGCCTCAGACTCTCGCGCCGTCGCCGACGTTTGCCGCAACGCCTTGAACGCGGCGAGGGCCTCGCCCCGCGCCGTCGCATGATCGACGATCGGGTGCGGATAAGTTTTTCCCAGCGTCACGCCCGCCTCCGCCAGCACATGGAACGGCGCGTCCCAAGGCGCGTGGATATTTTCTGCAGGCAGCTTGGCCAACTCCGGCACCCAGCGGCGCACGTAGGCACCATCCGAATCGAATTTCTCGCCCTGCAACACCGGCGCGAACACGCGAAAATACGGGGCGGCATCCGCGCCACAGCCGGCGCTCCATTGCCAGCCCAGCGTGTTACTCGCGAGGTCGGCATCGACGAGCGTGTCCCAGAACCACGCCGCACCATGCGTCCAAGACAGCCGCAGGTGCTTCACGATAAACGACGCCACGATCATCCGCACGCGGTTGTGCATCCAACCCGTGTGCCATAATTGCCGCATCCCCGCATCGACGATTGGGTAGCCCGTGGAACCGCGTTGCCACGCGCGGAGTTTTTTTCCGCCCGGATCAGCGGCCCACGGGAAGCGCCCGAACTCTTCGCGCAGCGGTTTCTCCGGGGTGTGCGGAAAGTGAAACAACAGGTGGTGCGCAAACTCGCGCCAGCCGATTTCACTGAGAAACACTGCCGCGCCCTTGCTCGGTGGAAACACGCCGCTGTCCTTGCTCGCGCCTTGCACCGCCGCCCAAATCTGCCGCGGGCTCACTTCGCCGAAGTGCAGATGGGCCGAGAGCGCCGACGTGCCCTCCAAGCCCGGCACATTGCGCTGCTCTGAGTATGCCTCCATCGCGCGCGCCACGAAAGCGCGGAGCCGTTTCGCTGCGCCGGCCTCACCCGGTGTCCACGTCGCGGCGAATCCCGCATCCCACCGGATGCGCGGCAACAATCCGAGTTCTTCAATCGCCAGCGAACTCGGCCACTCTGCCGGAACCGCAAGCGTGGTGGCGCCAAATTTCAAGGGGGCCGTCACCGGCAAGGTCAGGCAGTGCCGCCAAAACGGCGTGAACACCTGGAACGGCCCGCCGGCCTTGTTCCTAATCGTGTGCGGCTCGTGGAGCAGCGCCGCATTGAAGCTCTTTGCCTCAACGCCCAGAGCTGTGAGGTTTTTCTTAATGTTCGCATCGCGCTCGATCGGGACGGGTTCGTAGCGGCGATTCCAGTAAACCGCCCCGGCCCCGGACTGCGCGATCAGGTCCCGGATAATTTTCCCGGACTCACCCCGCGCGATGACCAAACGCGCGCCGCGTTCGCGTAGCGACGCGTCCAAGGCCACCAGGGAATGGTGCAGCCACCAGCGCGTCGCCCCACCCGCCGGCCATAGCCCCTCCCGCGCCTCGTCGAGGACGAACACCGGCACGATCGGTTCGCCCCGCGCCACCGCGGCGTGCAGCGCGGGGTTGTCATGCAGGCGCAGATCTTGGCGGAACCAGAGAATGGTGGGCGACATCGTTAATTATACCGGACCCGTGTTACGCACGGCCGAGCCAGTTGGACGCACCGGGGGCTCGCCTCAGTCGGCAACTTGCAGTCGAAACGTTCTGCCTGCGGAATAAACCGCGCGACGGGTGGAGCGACTTGACCTCAAGGCGCTTCCGTCGCCCCGCTCGCAAACCAGCGCGTTGAGGTCAACGCGCTCCACCTCCGACTGCACGTTCCGTCTCACAGCGCGTCTTGATAAAGCCGTTCGTAGCCGCCTGCCGCGACTTTCCACGAATAATCCTTCGCCATGGCGCGTTGCTGCACGACAGCGTGCCGCGGCGCATCAGCGAAGAGAATCAGCGCGCGCTGCAGCGCATCGCGCAGGCTGGTGGCGTTGGGCTCGCACATGAGCCCGGTGCCGGTGCTGGGATTTTCGTCGGCGTCGACCACCGTGTCGGCCAAGCCGCCGACGCGGCTCACGACCGGAATCGTCCCATAAACCTGAGAATACATTTGGTTCAGACCGCAGGGTTCGAAGACCGACGGCATCAAAAAGAAATCGCTGCCCGCTTCGATCAAGTGGCTCATCGCCTCGTCGAGCTTGGCGCTCAGAAACACTTTTTGCGGGGCGGCGGCGGCCAGTTCCCGCAATTCCTCTTCCATCCGTTTGTCACCCGACCCCAGCACCACCAGTCGACAATCCTGCCCGAGAAAGAACTCACGATTCGCCAACACGAAATCGACGCCCTTCTGCTCGGTGAGGCGAGTCACCATCCCAAAGATCGGGCCTTTGAATTCCGGGGCGAAGCCACCGCGTTTCAGCAGGTCAGCCCGACAGACGCGCTTGCCCGCGAGGTTCGCGGCCGAGTAGCGCGCGGGCAGCAGCGCGTCCACCGCTGGATTCCAAATCGCGTTGTCTACGCCGTTGAGCAGGCCCACGAGGTCATCGACGCGGGTCTGCACCACCCCATCAAGCCC
>JANOAF010000656.1:0-2779 GCA_031411015.1 Opitutaceae bacterium
CTTCGAGCGCATGTTTGGTGATGTGCTCGCGGCAGATGGCAGCCTGACTTTCGCAGGAGTCGAACCGCCCACCGACCTGGCTTGTGGTCGAGACACGCGTATAAATCGCAACCGGAACGGTTCCGATCTGTGGCTGGGAAATAGATTCTTGGATCGCTCGCATAGTGGCCTCCGGTGCTTTGTTCGGAGGGCGATCCAATTGGCCTCAGCCCTTGTTCTTGTTCTGGTAGACTGGAAGTATCATCGCTTTTTTCGGGAAAAATTCAAGTTCGCACTGCGCGGCGTTTCCTAATCACGGAGCACAAACTCGCCGGGCGAACGCGCGAAATCGGAGGAATTCACGAACGCTAATACGAACTCACTCAGAGCGGATTAGGAAATGCCCTTTTGAATACACTTCGCGCCTCGATACTTACGCACATTTCCTAATCTGCCACTTTGAGTTCGCCATAAACTCGAAGTGGTGCCCCCGCCCGGAATTGAACCGGGATCACACGTTTAGGAAACGCGTGCTCTATCCATTTGAGCTACGGGGACTGCATTCGGGCGCGACGCCCGGCCCGCGATCTCACCGCCCCGCGATCCAAACGCAATCCGAGTTTGCACGGTGAATCCGCACGGGAATCAAAAACGTCCGCCGCGCGTCGGCGAAATGCGCGTTGCGCGGCGCGTTTGACCCGATGAGCCTTTCGCCACCCTGAACTCGACCGCAAAAAACCGCACTGCAAAAACACCGGCGGCGCAGGGCAGTCATTTGCTCTCCGCGCCACGCCCATTCTTCGGGTCGACCAAAACCGCACTCCGTTCCGGCGAATAACACGATTCGGCGAAACCATGCACGTCTCGAAGTCTCGTCGATTATTAAAGCCGTGTTTCGTTGAGCAGTGTCCGCATTGCCGTCGAGTCGGTGAATTCTGGCTCGTCGAGCTATCTGGAAGCGTCGGACCCTTCGCCGGCATCGGTTATAGCGTCGCGTGCAAGGCATGCTCGTTTGAGAAGCTTGTGTCCAAGACCGAAGCGAAGCGATTGGATGCACTGGCGCATGATTACAGCCAATTGATCGCCGGACTTTGGAGCGTCGAAGCGTTTCAGGCGCGCATCGCTGCGCTTCGGCTTCCGGCGATCGAGCAGATCAAGGCGGAGGCACGAGCGTGGCGCTGCACGGCATGCACCGAAGAGAATCCGATGTCTTTCGACCTTTGCTGGAAGTGCGGAGGTGCGTCGCCCATCCCGAGCAATAGTGCGCCTGAGCCGCCCAAGCTGCCTGACGTTGGAGGTCGTTATGCGTGGGAATGAAACGGAGCCCAACCATTAGGTATAGGAGCCCTTCCCCCCGCCCCAAAATCCCCGTTGACAACTCTGCTTCCGGCTTCACGGTCTCCCCTCCCTTTCCGCATGAGCACCACCGAAACCAAGCAGCAGACTCCTACACCCGCGCAGATCCCGTTTACGACGCCGGAGGTCATGCGCCACTTCGTGACCGACACGGGCAAGATTCTTCCGCGCAAATACACGCACCTCACGGCCAAGCACCAGCGCGCCGTGACGCGCACACTGAAGCACGCGCGCAACCTATTGCTCGCGCCCTGAGCGCCGCGACGCCTCCCTCTTTTCAGGCCGGAGCTTAAACCTCCGGCCTTTTTTGCGCCATGGCCCCGCCTGTCACGACCCGTATCTGCCGGGCCACCGCACGCAACCTCGCGTTTCTCGCCCGTCGGCTCCGCGCCGGTGAAATCGTCGCCGTGCCGACCGAGACGGTTTACGGCCTGGCCGGCAATGCCCTCGACCCCGCGGCCTGCGCGAAAATCTACCGCGCCAAGGGCCGCCCGGCCAGCGACCCGCTCATCGTCCACCTCCACTCGGTCGCGCAACTGCCGCTCGTCTGCCAGCCCAACGCCGCCGCCCTGAAACTCGCGCGCCGCTTCTGGCCCGGACCGCTCACTCTGGTGCTGCCGAAAGTCCACACCGTGCCGGGTATTGTCACTGCCGGGCGCGACAGCGTAGCCGTGCGCGTGCCGAGCCATCCCGTTTTCCGGCGATTGCTCAAGCTCACCGACCTGCCGCTGGCCGCTCCGAGCGCCAATCCCTTCGGCTACATCAGCCCGACCACCGCCCGCCACGTCCGCGAGGGCCTCCGAGGAAAGGTCCGTCACATCCTCGACGGCGGCCCGGCCACCATTGGCCTCGAGTCCACCATCCTCGATCTGCGGAATCCACGGCGGCCCGTGATTCTGCGCCCGGGTGCGATCACTCTTGCCGATATCCGCCGCGTCCTGCGGCAGGCCACGGAGCGACGTCCCGCCGCAATCAAGTCGACCGCAGCGCGTGGCCAAATCGCGCCCGGTTTGCTCGCACGCCACTACAGCCCGCGCACGCCCGTCGTCCTGCACGCGGCGATTTCCGAGGCGCGCGCCGCGGCCGGCGATCGCCGTGAGGCTTGGATTTTTCTGCGTCGACCGACCACCGCAAAGAAACCAGGGCCGAATATTTTCTGGCTGGACGAACGCGGCGCACTTGCGGGCGCGGCGCGGCGACTATTCGCCACCCTGCGCACAGTCGATGCCCAGAAGTTCCGCCGCATTCACGTCGAACTCGCCCCCGACCGCGGCCTCGGCCGCGCCATCAACGATCGCCTGCGGCGCGCGGCGGCGCGGTGAGCGTCCGCTCACTTCTCCGTCTCGCCGGAATCACTCTTCGCCATCGTCACGTAGTAGTCTTTGTAGGACTTGTCGTAATATTGGGCGTAGTAGTAGCCGGACATGGCGAGATTCAGGCCGTT
>JANOAF010000657.1:0-8814 GCA_031411015.1 Opitutaceae bacterium
CCTCAAACCCGGCGGGGTGCGGCGACCCCGCCCTACAAAAAATTACCCGCTCGCCTTCGCTCGCGCCTCCGCGACACCCGCCGCCACCCGCGCCTCGGCTTCGGCCAGCGGAACCTTCGCGACCTCTTTCTGCGCGCGCCACTTCAACTCAATGATGCCTTCTTTGAGCCCCTTGCCGCCAATGGTGAGCCGCAGCGGAATACCAATAAGGTCGGCATCCTTAAACTTCACGCCCGGCCGCTCCGCGCGATCGTCGATGAGCACATCGGCCCCGGCGCCCTCGGCCGCCGCGGCGAGTTTCTTCGCGAGGTCCATCGCTTCCGGCAGCTGCGGATCGAGCACGCAGATCAGGACCTGAAACGGCGCGCAGTTCCACGGCCACACGATGCCATCGGCGTCGTGGCTTTGCTCCATCACCGCCTGCATCGTCCGGCTGATGCCGATGCCGTAGCAGCCCATCACCATCAGGTGCGTCTGCTTCTGGTCGTCGGTAAACGACGCACCGAACTTCTCCGAGTATTTCGTGCCGAGCTTGAAGATGTGCCCGACCTCGATTCCGCGGCGCACTTGCAAGGGTTGCCCCGACTTCGGGTCCGGCTCGCCCGGCCGCACGCGGCGGAAATCCCCAAACTTCGTCACCGCGAGATCGCGCGCGACGTTTACGTTTCGCACGTGGAAACCATCTTTGTTCGCGCCGGTCGTGCCGTTGCCGATCAGGCGGATCGCGTGGTCGGCAAAGACGCCCGCGAGCGTGCCCGCGTCTTTGATCGTGCCCTTCACAGCTCCGAGACTGCCGGGCTTCGCGCCCATGACCGGCACGATTTCCTCCGCCGTCGCCGCGCGGAAGAGCGTGAACCCCAGTGCACCCAGTTTCGCTTCCTCCAACTCGTCGCAGCCGCGCAAAATCACGAGGAACGGTTTGCCGTCGCCCATAAACACGAGCGTCTTGAACTGCTTGTCCGCCGGCACCGCGTAGGGCGCGGCTTCCAACGCCGCGATGGTCACCGCGCCGGGCGTCGCAAATTCTTCCGGCGCGCCCTCGGGCGGAGCGTCGCGCAGATCGGCGGGCACGAGCGCGCTCGTCGCCTTCTCGCGGTTCGCCGCGTAGCCGCTCGCCTCGTTGTAGATCACGTCGTCGTCGCCGATTTCGGCCGGCACCATGAACTCGTGGGAAAAACTTCCGCCCATCACGCCCGTGTCCGCTTCGACCGCGATCGCGTGCGCCCCGATGCGTTTGAAGAAGCGTTCATACGCGGCCTTCATCGCGTGGTAGCTCTTCACGGCGTTGTCGTCCGTCGTGTCGAACGAGTAGGCGTCCATCATGATGAACTCGCGCGCGCGCATCAGGCCGTAACGCGGCCGGATTTCATTCCGGAACTTCGTCGCGATTTGGTAGAAATTTTTCGGCAGGTCGCGGTAGCTTGAGATCTCGGCTTTCACCAGCGGCGTGATCACTTCCTCGTGCGTCGGCCCGAGCACAAACTCGGGCTCGCGGCCCGCGCGCTTGCCGTCGCCCGCGCTGTCGGCGCGAAACATGATCTCGCGCGCCGCCGCCCAGCGCGGCCCCTGTTGCCAGTTTTCCACCGGATGCACGTGCGGCATCCACAGCTCAATGGCCGCCGCCGCATCCATTTCCTCGCGGCAGATCTGCGTGATTTTCTGAATCACGCGGAGCCCGAGCGGCATGTAGGTATAGAGGCCGCCGCCCAGCTTGCGCACGAGACCCGCACGCACGAGGAGTTTGTGCGACGCGATCTCCGCGTCGGCCGGGCTTTCTTTCAATGTCGGGATAAAGAACTGCGACCAGAGTTTCATGAAGTTGGTCAACGAAGCACCGCGCCCGAGCCGGAGCAATTTTATTTCCGCGCGCCGTCTTGCCAGTGGCGCGGCGCACCTTCTTGTCATGCCCTCCCACTCGGCATCCGCGCCCCGACGTAGCACGGGCAGCCGGCCCGTGCAGCTGCGGAAGAGGCGGTCAGGCTGACCGCGCTACGCTCGGAATTCATCGTCGCGGCCGAAAAAAACTGCCATGCGCCGTCTTGCCACCGGTGGCCCGCGTGCGTTTTCCTCTCCGACCGCAATGTCCGACGCGCTCAAAAATCGCACGCCTTGGCCCCTCAAGTGGATCGTCCTCGCGATCGTCGTCGTGATCTTGCCCTACACGTTCATCACGCTGCGCTACCGCAAGGCCGGTCCGGCCTTTGAGCCCTACGAGGACTTGAAAACGCGCGCGAACGCCTCGCGCCTCCTCCACGCCGGCTATCGTCGCATTCCCATCGTCTCGACCCGCCCGGCCGACGGTATTCGCGCCGCGGGCGGCGCCGCGCTCACCCGTTCAACCGGCGGTCTGCCCGCCGATCTGCGCACGACGCTCGTCGAGCCGCCGCAATTGCCCGCTGAAATCGCCAGCATCAGCGCCGCGCCCACCGCGATCGCCACCGAACCCTACGCGATCCAAGCCACCTGCACGCTGCCCAGCGATCGTTACCAACTCTCCGGAGCCGACATCTTCGTGCGCGGCGAAACCGTCGTGATCGCGCCCACGTTCGATCGTCTCAGCGGTGAAATGAGTGTGCGCTCCCGGCAATCGATCGTGTTGCTCACGATTCCCGCCGAAACGTTGAAGCCCGGAAAATATGTCGTCACCCTCGCCGCCGAGGGCGCTTCGCACACGTGGCCGTTGGAAGTGAAGTAGCGCGAGTCGCGCGCGACTATTGACGCGCCGCTTTGCATCCCCGACAACTGCGCGCCCTCCACTGATGAGCAACGGCCCCGGCCAGTCCAACCCTCCCGCTTCCGCGATCGCCACCACGATCAAGCCGACCGATCTCCGCGGCATCCTGAAATACGTGCCGCGCTTTCAGGGGCAGATATTCGTCGTCGCTATCGACGGCTCAATCGTGGCTGACGACAATTTCAGCAACCTCCTCGTCGATCTCGCCGTGCTCCGCTCGCTCGGCATCAAAATCGTGATCGTCCATGGCCTGAGCCACCAGCTCAAGGAGCTCTCCGCTGCGCGCAACATCGCGATTTCGAACTCCGATGGCACGGGCGTGACCGATGCCGCGACGCTCGACCTCGCGATCCGTGCTTCGTCGCGGGCCTCGCACGCACTCGTCGAAGGCCTGACCCAAAACGCGCTCAAGTGTGCGACGACGAACGCCGTCCGCGCGCTCCCCATCGGTATCATCAAAGGCGTGGATCAGCAGTTCACCGGCAAGGTCGAGCGAATCGACAAGGATTTTCTCACCGAGCTGATCGACCGGCAGGTCGTGCCCGTCGTCTCGCCCGTGGCGTTCGGCCCCGATGGCAAATCGCTCCGCGTGAACTCCGATCTTCTCGCCGCGGAACTCGCCGAGGCCCTGCACGCCACGAAGATCGTTTACCTCACGCCGGCACCCGGGCTCGAAATCGACGGTGAGATCCGCCGCGATATTCCCGTCGATGCGTTGCGCAAGATGCTTGAGGCGGAGCCCGAGCGGATCGCCGAAACCGTCCGGAGCAAAGCCGCGCACGCCATCAAGGCGATCGAGACGGGCACGCCGCGCGTCCACATTCTCGACGGCCGGATCTTCGACGGCCTGCTCAACGAAATCTTTTCCAACGAGGGCGTCGGCTCGCTCGTTTACGGCAACGACTACGCGCAGATCCGCCGGGCGCGGAAGAGCGATGTGCGCATGATCTACAATCTCACGCGCGCGGCCGTGCGCCGCGAAGAACTGCTGTTCCGGTCGCAGCAGGCCCTGGAAAAGAACATCGACCAATTCTTCGTCTTCGAAATCGACGAGAACATCATCGCGTGCGTCACGCTTTATTTCTATCCCGACAAACCGCAGCTCGCGGAAGTCGGCTCGCTCTACGTGATGCCGTTCTACCACAACCGCGGCATCGGGAAAAAGATGGTCGACTACGCCTGCATGGTCGCGAAGGAACGCGACGTTAGCACCGTGATCGCGCTCTCCACGCAGAGCTTTGGCTTCTTTACGAATGTCGTCGGCTTCGAGGAGTCGACGAAGGACATTCTGCCCGACGCGCGGCTCAAGCTCTACGAGGAAAGCGGTCGCAATGCGAAGGTGCTCGTGAAGCAGATCAAGTAACTGGCGCCGGCAGGTGTAGGGCGGGGTCGCCGAACCCCGCCGGATTGGGGCGGTTTCGCGCTTTACCGGAAGGAGTGGTTCGGTGACCCCGCCCTACAACAAACTATTTCGTGGCCCCAGAGGGCAGTTCGAAGATCTGCCCTACTCAAAGACGTCGCGCGGGCGCTTTCGCCTTCATCTCCGTCGCGCGGAGAAAATCGAAATCACACCCAAGGTCGGCCTGCGTGACATGATCCTGGAAAAGCTTGGCGTAGCCGCGGGCAGCCGTCGGCGGGGGCGAGAGGTGGGCGGCCAGACGGCGCGCGATTTCGGCGGCGGGCACGAGCAGTTCGATCGAGCGACGGGCGACGCTGAGTCGAATGCGGTCGCCCGTGCGCGCGGCGGCGAGCGGACCGCCGAGGGCAGACTCAGGCGTTACATGCAGCACGATCGTGCCCGTCGCGGTGCCACTCATACGGCCGTCGGAAATGCGCACCATGTCCTTCACACCCTGCGCTGCGAGTTTTTTGGGAATCGGGAGATAGCCCGCCTCGGGCATGCCGGGCGCACCGCGCGGACCGATACTTTTCAGGACGAGCACATCATTCGCCGTCACGTCGAGCGCGGGATCGTCGATGCGGCTCGCGAGATCGGCGGCGTTTTCAAAGACCACCGCGCGGCCTTCGTGCTCCAGCAGCGCCGGCGTCGCGGCGGACTGTTTGATGAACGCGCCGCCGGGCGCGAGGTTGCCGCGCAAAAATGCGAGTCCGCCCTCCGCGTAGATTGGATTGGCGCGGGCGCGCACCACGTCCTGCGGGAAACTCGGGCCCGCCGCGTCGAGTTCCGCACCGAGCGTGCGGCCGGTGACGGTGAGCGCATCGAGGTGCAGCAGCGGGCGCAACTCGCGCAGCACTGCGGTAAGACCACCGGCGCGGTGAAAATCCTCCATGTAGTGCCGGCCTGAGGGTTTCAAATCCACGAGCACGGGCGTCTCGCGGCTCATCGCGTCGAATGCCTCGAAATCGATCGCGATGCCTGCGCGCCCAGCAATCGCGGTGAGATGGATGATCCCGTTGGTCGAGCCGCCAATGGCGAGCAGCACGCGCAACGCATTCTCGATCGCGTGCGGTGTGAGGATTTTTTCCGGGGTGAGTTGCGCGGCGATCATTGCGACCGCGGTGGCACCCGTTTTTTCCGCGATGCGCAAGCGGTCGGCCGTCACGGCGGGCGGAGACGCGCTCCCGGGCAGCGCCATCCCGAGCGCCTCGGCGATGCACGCCATCGTGCTCGCCGTGCCCATCACGGAACACGTGCCCACGCTCGCGACGAGCTGGTCGTTGACGCGCGCGATTTCAGGGGCGTCGATTTCGCCCGCACGGAAACGGCCCCAGAAACGACGACAATCGGTGCAGGCGCCGACGCGCACGCCATCGTGCGAACCGGTGAGCATCGAACCCGTGACGAGTTGAATCGCCGGCACGCCGGCGGAGGCGGCACCCATGAGTTGCGCGGGCACCGTCTTGTCGCAGCCGCCGATGAGCACGACCGCATCCATCGGCTGCGCGCGGATCATTTCCTCGGTGTCGAGCGCCATGAGGTTGCGCAGATACATACTCGTCGGATGCGCGAAACTCTCGTGCAGCGAGATGGTGGGAAACGGCACGGGCAGCGCGCCCGCGAGCATCACCCCGCGGCTGACGGCGGCGATGAGTTCGGTGGCGTTGCCGTGGCAGGGATTGTAGCCGCTGCCGGTATCAACGATACTGACGACCGGGCGGGTGAGCGCATCGTCGGAAAAACCCGCGCCCTTGATGAACGCGCTGCGGAGAAACTGGGAGAACGCGGCGTCGCCGTAGCTCGTGAGGTTTTTCCGGAAACCGGAAGGGGCGGAGGGGGAGTTCATCGGGAATGGGCAACGTGGAGCGCTGCCAGCGCGTTATGAGGAGCACGGTGCCGAATGCGAGCGCGCTCTGGCTATGAGTGGTCACCGCCGAGGCGGAAGATAAGTTGACCCGGCGCGCCGCCGCGACGGAATCGATCACACCCGTGCGACTACCCTATTGGATTCTGCGTTGGATGCACAAACAGCGGCTATCCCGCAGCCGCATGCGCGGCGGACGCATTCACCGGATGCTCGGCGACGGCATCATCAGCAAGGCGCTCTGGGTGCCGACGCGCGGTTCGCTGGCGCGCGCGTGGCTCGTCGGATTTCCGATCACCGCCGTGCCTTTTCTGCCCGGACAATCCGTGCTCGCGGCCGTCGCTGCGCTGATGGTGCGGGGCAATCTCCTCCTGTGCATCGCGCTGCAGTTTCTCTCGAACCCGCTCACCGCTGCGATTCAACTCCCGGCTTGTTACTTCGTCGGAGAAGTGGCGCGCGGCGCGAATCCCCGGGAAGTATGGCACCACGCTTGGAACGCCAAGTGGACCGAGGAATACGCTTCGGGTTTCAAATCCCTTTATCTCGGTGCCGTCATTATTGGCATCGTCGGCGGCGTGCTGGGCTACGCGATTATTCTGCAAACGTGGAAAGACAAAGTCCGCCCCCAGGGCGCGTCCCCGGAAGAATCGAGGCCGCCGTTTGGGCCGAAATAAAATCCGCCGGCCAGGGCCGGCGCTCTAGATTCCCGCGAGCCGCGCGTCGGCATCACCGAAGCGCGGCAGTTTGACTCCCATCCGATCCATGAGGGAGAGGTGCAGGCTGCAGAGTTTGCGCTCATCGTCGCCCGCGGCGGCGAAGTCGAGCACGCGTCCGGTGGCGAGAGTGCCGCCAAGACCACCGACGGTAAGAATGGGGAGTTTCGTGTTATCGTGCTTCGAGCCCGAAAACATATTCGAGAGATAGAGCAGGCACGTGTTGTCGAGCACGGTGCCCTCGCCCTCGGGCATCGCATCAAGTCGCGCCGCCAAGTAGGCGAGATTCGAGACGTAGTAGCGCGCGATTTTTTCGTAGTCGTCGGAGAGATCGTCGTGCGAGGCGGAGTGGTGCGTCTTGCGCACGCCGAGGAACGGATAAAAGAGCCCGGACAGATCGCGGCAGAGCACGAGCGTGGCGACGCGACACTTGTCGGTTTGAAACGCGAGCGCGACGATGTCGCACATGAGGCGCATGTGCTGCTGGATGTCCTCGGGCAGGCCGTTGTCCGGCCGCGGCATCGTGACGAGGGGCCGCCCGCGGGCCTGCGCATTCTCTGCCGCGGTGGACTGATCGCGGCGCATGCGGTCGACGCGCTTTTCGACTTCACGGACGCTCGTGAGGTATTCGTCGAGTTTGCGATTGTCCTCGGAACTGATCTTGCGCGCCAGGGTGGCGGCATCGTCCTTCACGCGATCGAGGATGCTCTGAGTGCGTTTGTTCCCGCGGTTCTCGAACAGGCTGTCGAACGCGAGCGAGGGATAGACCTCCATCGGCACCGGCGAATCGGCGCTCTGCCACGAAATGTGCGAGCTGTAGGCCATCGAGAAATTCGTCTCGTGATAACCGGTGATCGGTTGCTCGCAGCCGAGCACGAGGCTGGGTTGCAATGTCTCCTGCCCAACTTGGTTGGCGAGGACCTGATCCATGCTGATGCCGCCGCGGAGAACGGCACCTTTCATGAGCGGCATGCCGGAAAGGATGTTGCCGGTCTGGCCCGGATGAATGCCGACACCGACCGAGGGGCGGTTAAACAGGCCATTGACGACGTTGAGCTTCGTCTTGAAAGGCGCGAGCGGTTGCAGCGTTTTGCCGAGCTCCATCTCGGCACCGGCTCCCTTGGCCCACCAATGATCGCTGTTGATGCCGTTGCCCATGAAGACCGCGGCAAAGCGCTGGGGCAGCCGGCGCGGCGCCACGGAATCGGACGCTCCCGTCGCTGCGGCCGCTGTCGGCTCGGCCCCCCAAGCGGGCAGCGAATCGAAAAACGGCAGCGCCATGACAACACCCGTGCCGCGCAGAAACCGGCGGCGTGAAAGCACGTGGGCATTGCGCGGCGGCGTGAACGGCCGCAGCGGAATCGAGGGGACCGCACCGTGTTCGTCGGGAGAATGATCGTGGTCGGTAGGCATGGTCGGAAAAATCAGGCGGCGGGATCAGTTGGGAGATGCTTGCGTGAAGAGCGCTGGCGCGCCGGGGCGCTTTGTCAGGAATTGGGGGCTCGTGACAATCTCATCGACGAGCGCGGAGAACTGATGGCGATGGGCGGCGAGCTTGGTGCGCATGCCCTCGATGAGCCCATCATCCGACGGCAGCAGCGTGCGTCCGAGCGCGTAGGCCAGAAGTTTGCGGCAAAGATTATCAACGAAGTCCGACTCCCGGTGCGCGCGGATATGGTCGCGTAGGCCACCGAGCCCCTCGTGCGCGAAGCCGCCGGGAAAATCCGCGCGGGTCTGAACCGGGCGACCGCCGAAATCCAACGTGCGACGCTCACCGACCGCACCATAGCCCTCGAAGACGAGACCGAACGAGTCAAAGCGCGCGTGGCAACTCGCGCAGGCCTTGTCCTCGCGATGGCGGGCGAGGGTTTCGCGCAGCGTGAGGTCACCGAGATTTTTTTCGTCACTGGGCAGCGCGGGGACCGTGGCCGGCGGCGGCGGGATGCGTTCGCCAAGGACGCGGCGCACGACCCAATAGCCGCGCTTCACGGGGCTCGTGCGCAGGCCGGGAGAATTGGCCGTGAGAAAAACCGCCATCGGTAGCAGCCCGCCACGTCCGAACTCGCCGACGTGATCAACCCGCGTCCACGCATCGGGCGTGGCG
>JANOAF010000658.1:0-6717 GCA_031411015.1 Opitutaceae bacterium
CCGGAGCTCATCGCGCTACCCATCTTCATCTTTTTCGTCGGGGAAATGGAATACCGCGCCGTGAAGCGTCGCGAAATGGACGATCAGCACTGGCACACCACCGCCGCGCGATTCGGTTTGGGGAGCGGAGCGCCGCTCCCCCTCGGACACGAGAGTAAGGGTTGAGCGACTGGGCGCGTTGAGTCGTAGGGCGGGTTCGCCGAACCCCGCCGGTTTGTGAGGCATCCGATCGAGGACGACCCAAAGATGTGACGGCCCGGGTTTGAAAGTAGGGCGGGTCTCTGACCCGCCTTCGAAGGATCAAAGGGCAGGTCGGAGACCTGCCCTACTTCGGAACTCCGTCTCTTCTTTAGGTCATCCTCAATGATTCCACAGACGGCCGGCGACTCCGCCCCACCCCGATCCTCGCGCCATCTTAGCGTTTCGACCAGGTGCGCAGCGAGGAGAGCAGGAAATTTTCCAGCGCGGCCGACTCGTTCAGATTGAGCCGAAGCAGTCCGACGCTGTGCTCCAGTTTCTCGATCGCGGCGATGAGGGCGCGGCGGGTGTTTTCATCGCCTGCCATGAGGCGCGGGAGCGCGAAGGTGCGGGTCGCGAGTTCAATCTCGGCGAAGAGCCGCGAGCGCAGGCCGTTCGCGATGCCGGTCTCGATCGCGACTTGCTCGTCGTCGGCGAGATCGGCAGGAAGTTTTTCTTTCTGCTGCTTCCAGACTTCGGCCGTGGCGAAATCCAGCACCGCCCCGAAACGCGCGACGAGCCCGTAGAGCGTGAACACATGATCCGCGATCGCGCGTTTGTCGGTGCCCACGCCATCGACTAGCCGGCCGAGCCACGTGCGATAGTCCTCGATCCACGGGGCCCAGCCATCGGCAGCCACCGGCGCGGCGGCGGACGGAAACCGAAAATGCAACACGCGGCTGCGAATCGTCGGCAGCAACGCGTAGGGCCGCGTCGTCAGCAGCAGGAGCGTGGAATTGGCCGGCGGCTCCTCCAGGGTTTTGAGGAAGACGTTCGCCGCGGTGAGGTGCATGCGGTCGACCTCGTGGAGAATCGCGACCTTGCGCAGCGCGACGGCAGGCGAGTTCTGCAATTGGTCGATGAGCGCGCGGGTGTTGGCCGCGGAAATCTGCCGCATTTTTCCCGCCGGCCGGAGCGCGAAGCAGTCGGGATGCGTTTCCGTCGGAAACGTCGCCGGCACGCGCTGTCCGGGCTCGCCGTTCAGTAACCGGTCCGCGATCCCGTGCGCGATGGCCACGAGTGTCTCCAAGTCATCGCCGTGCAGGAGCAGGCTGTGCGAAAGCCGCTTCCGCGCGATCGCCTGCTCGATCACCGCGATGGCGGGCGTGCCGACGAGTGCAGCGGGCCAGGGTGTGACGGCCGACATAGGAAAAGTGGGAAGGAGGAAAAGTGGAAACGTGGGAAACGCCGGACAAAAGAGTGAAAACCGTTTTCTGGTTTTCCAATTTTCCGATTTTCCACCTTCCCAATTTTTCCCGGCTATTTCACCCGTGCCTGCACCTCGGCCCAGATTTTCTTTTCGATCGCATCCTCGGTCTTGGTGCCGTCGACGACGACGAAGCGCTCGGGCATGCCCTTCGCGAGCACGAGGTAACCTTCGCGGACTTTTTTGTAGAAGCCCACGTTTTCGCGCTCCATGCGGTCGGGCAAATCGGAGGCGCGGGTCTTCAGGCGAGCGAGGCTCACTTCCTCCGGCACGTCGATTACGATGGTGAGGTCGGGCATGACATCGCCCACGGCAAAGCGGTTGATCTGCGCCACGGGATCGGCGGCGAGGTTGCGGCCGATGCCCTGATAAACCGTCGAGGAATCGAGAAAACGATCGCTCAGCACGATGGCCCCGCGGAGCAGGGCCGGGGCGATAACCTCGCGGACGAGCTGGGCGCGCGCGGCGGTGAAAAGCAGCAATTCCGTCTCGGCGCACATCTCGTCGCCCTTGGAATTATGGACGATGATGTTTCGGATCTGCTCGCCGATTTCCGTGCCGCCGGGTTCGCGCGTCGTGATGATGTCGCGATGCGTTTTCTGAAAATGCGCGGCGAGACGGGCGATTTGCGTGGATTTACCGGAGCCCTCCGAGCCCTCGAAGGAGATGAGTTTTCCGGGTGCTTTGGTTTTCAGCGACATGCAGGGTAAACGTGAAAGGTTCAGCGCCAGTTGGCGAGGAAGGTTTCGAGGGTGGCGAGCGCGGGGCTCTCGCCGGTGCGCACATAGTGCCCGCTCGTGCTGACACCAACCGCGAGACACGCTTCGGGATCGAGGCCGAGCAACTGGCCGGTGGTGAAGCCCGCGTTGAAATGATCGCCCGCGCCTGTGGTGATGAGCGGCTGCGAGGTGTAGGGGCCGGGCACCCAAGCGGTGCCGGCGGCCGTGGCGCAGGCGGCGGATTCGCGCGGGTGCACGACGACCGTGTGCACCGCGAGCTGGGCGCGAATCGCGGCCGCGGACGCCCGCAAGCCAGCCTCACTATCGAGCACCTCGCCACAGCCGAGCGCGGCGGCGACCTGCTGGGCTTCCTTGTGGTTCAAACCGAGCGTCACGCGGCCAAACGCCGAGAATTTCGCGATCGCCGCGAGGGCCTCGCGCAGATCCTCGGCCGAGCGTTTCTCCGGATCAGCGAGGTCGAAGAAAAAGATCCGGTTGGGTGCGGGTGGCAGTTTCGGCAGCACCTGCTCCGTAATCGCGCGGAAAATCGAGGTCATGTTCGGGATCATCGTCCAGTTCACGAGCGCGACCAGGCTGGCCGCCCCGACCTCGGCGTGGAAAGCCGCCTCGCCCATCACCGCGCAAATGCGCTCGTAGGTGATTTCATCCAGACTGCGCATCAGGCCAAGCATGAGCTTGCCGTCGTTGCACTCGATGGCGGTGGTGTGGGCGGCCGAACAGAGCGACACGGTGCGCGCGCGCGCGGCCATGGCGGCGAAGACGGGATGCACGACCGGCGTGCCGAGCGCGCCGATATAGGTCACCCGCGCGCCGGCGGAGAGGAGCGCGTTGGCCATAATCGGGCCGTTGCCACCGAGTTTGTCGGTGCGCGGGTAGAGCTCGATGTTGGTGCTCTTGCCAGCGGCGGCGGAGATACGCTGACCGAGTTCCGCAAGCGTGGCGATCGGCGTGAAGTTTTCTCCGGCGCTGCGGCGCAGACCGACGGGCGTCACGATGGTATCGACGAAGCCGTCGAAGCCCACGAGGACGCTGTGCGAACCGATTTGCGAGCGACGGGACTGGAGTTGGGCGAGGGCGCGTTGGCGAAACATGGAGCGTGGATGGGTGTGGCGGAGTGCTGAGGAAAAATCCGGCGCCGGCGGCGGCAAACAGATTCGGCTCAAATGGTGTGGCATCGTGGCCTGTCATGGCGAGCCCGGGCCGACGGGCGCGGTAATCCAGCGGTAATTTCAGATGGATTGCTTCCTCCGTCGCCCTACGGGCTATGGAGGACACGTCGTCGCTTTACTCCTCGCAATGACAGCAAAAAACTTATCCGGCGCACGGCCAACTCGCCACCTTTCCGGGTCGGTGAAGAGATCGCGAACAACTTCGCCGGGTTTACCGTTGAAGGCGCGGATCAAAACGGCCAACTCTTGCGTCTCTACATCATGGTCGCGCCGCTTTCCGCCTCTCCCTTTCTCGCCACGAGCATCATCGATATCTTCGAACGCTGCGGCACCATCGACAAAGTCATCGTGCTGGGCCTGGGGGTGTTCAGCCTCGTGGCGTGGACGGTGATGTTCGGAAAATATTTCGAGCTGAAGCGCCTCCGCGTGCTCAACCACTCGTTCGACGCCCACCTCCGCGACCAGCGCACCATCCTCGATCTGCCGGAATCGTTTCGGAACCGGCGCGTGATCCCTTACGCCGACCTGCTCGCCGAGGCGTTGGAAAACTATGCGCGCGCCGCGGCCATCGGCCAGCAACGTGGCACGGACAATTCCCGCGCGCGCCTCGAACACGCCGAGAATGCGCTCCAGCGCGCCATCGCGCGCCAGACGCTGCGCTACGAATCGAGCATGATTTTCCTCGCCTCGATTGTGTCGGGCGCACCATTCATCGGGTTGCTGGGCACGGTGTGGGGTGTGATGGAAGCGTTTAGCTCGATCGCCCTGCAGCAGACCGCGGGCATCCAGCAGCTCGCGCCGGGCGTCTCGGGCGCGATGCTGGCGACAATCGCCGGCCTCGTCGTCGCCATCCCGTCGGTCTTCGGCTACAATTTTCTGCTGAGCCACACGCGGCTGATGATCACGGAGCTGGAAAATTTCGCGAGTTCCCTCGCCGACCGCATCGAACTCGAGTCGAGCTGAGCGCTGCCCATCCGCCATGGCCCGCAATTTCCGCCGACACCGCAGCGCGCATCCGATCGCGGATCTTAACGTCACTAACCTGATCGATCTCGGGTTCATCCTCCTCGTGATTTTCATGATCGCGACGCCGCTGATTCAGCAGGAGCAGACGGTGCCGGTGAATCTTCCGGTCGTAGCCAAGTCCCCATCGACGAAAGTGGATTCGAGTGACAAGTTCGTCGCTGTCGGCGTCGATGCGAAGGGTTTTTACGTCAACAACAACCCCGTCCCCGTATCGCTGGCGGAGTTGCGTATCCGCCTGAAGGGATTCGCCGCCGAGCTCAAGCAACCCGTGATTCGCATTCGCGGTGACGCGAGAGTGCCCTACGAACGGGTCGCCGAGCTGATCAACGAGGTGCAGCGCGCGGGGCTGACCCGCACGAGCTTCGATTTGCAGACGGCCAATTGAGCGCGATGACCGCGAATTCGCCCAGCGCATTTATGCTCTCCGCCACGCTCCACGCGGCGTTGGTGATCATCGCGTTGCTGCTCGGCTACGTGTCGCGCTCGGACGATCCACCGGAAAAAATCATGGAGCTCGTGGCAGGCATCGGTGACAACTACATGGCGACGGAAGCACCGGCGCTGGGAACTGCGGAAGGGTTAAAGTCCAACGTGCCGAAAGTAGCGGAACCAAAGCCCACCCCGCCGGAACCCGCGCACCAGGAGGCAACGCCCACGCCTCCGGCCCCTCCGGCACCCACTCCGCCGATCAAACAGGCCGAGCCGCCGCCCAAGGATTTCGCGAAAGACATCAAGCGCGCCATCATACGCGGCGAGTCCCAAGCCAAGCGCGATATCAAGAAGGACGAGGAGAAGAAGAAAAAGCTCGCGGCCGATGAAGCGAAGAAAATTTCCAAAGAAGAATACGACCGCACCCACAGTCCAAAGAACAACCCTCCCATCAAAGTCGCTTCGAACAAGTCGCCCAAGGTCGACGCCGAGGGCATTGCCAAAGGCGTGGCCGGCGGCTCGACCGCCAACAAAGTCGGCGGGGCCGGCGGCAAAGCGCTCACGAGCGACAACTCTGATGTCCTCGCCGCCTACGAAAAAATGTTTCGGGACCGCCTGCGCCGTGAGTTCGTCGCGCCCCCGGGGCTGAGCGACCGGCTCAAAGTCGAGATCGAGGTGCGCAGCAACGCCGACGGCTCGCTCACAGGTGCGCGGGTCGTCACCTCATCCGGCAGCGCCGACTATGACCGAGCCGTCCTCGACGCCATCCGGACGTTGAAAATGCCCGCCCGACCGGACAAGAAAGGCCAGTCCGTATCGTTCATCTTCACGATGAGCGAGCGGGAATAGCGTTGAAAAAGTCCTTGCGTTCGGCGGCGGAACTTTGATTTTTCTCGCCCCTCGCAAGTGCGAACGGGCTCTTAGCTCAGTTGGTAGAGCGCCTCAATGGCATTGAGGAGGTCAGGAGTTCGAGCCTCCTAGGGTCCACCAATTTCCCCGGTCGAAAGACCGGGGTTTTTTGTGGGCGGTTTCTGCCGAACGATTCCGGCGGTATCCCGGGTCTGCATCAACCAGCAGACCGCGCTCGGGCGCATCGCACTTTCTTGCCCACGCCGAGGGTTTCGTAGGGGCGCGGCTTGACCACGCCCGGTTTGCGGAGGGCGCGCACGAGGCGCGCCCCTACCACGGCGAAAAACTGCGATGAGCCCCCGTGCTCAATCCCTATTCCTATTTATGATCCAGCCGGTTCCGCAGGAAAATCATTACGTCCTGAAATTTTGCGCGGTTCGCCTCGTCGGCCGCAACGAGGTGCTCGTGCGCCTCCAGGACCTGCCGGGCACTCTCAATCTCGCTGCATTTCTTCGCCTCTAGAGGCGTATCGCATTTCAACGCAGTGGTCGCGGCCTCGCCCGGGTCGACCGTAACGATGCGGTGCAGGCCGAGGCTGCGGATGAGTTCGAGGTTGCGCGCGCCGACCCGCGAGAGCACGAGGCTGCCCGGCGGAACACTCTTGCGCAGCTCCAGCGCCGTGCCCGCCAGCACGCCGAGAAACGTGCTGTCCATGCTCGCGCAGCGCTGAAAATCCAGCACGAAGCGCCGCTTCCCCTGCCCCAGCATCACACCCACAAAATCGCGCAGGCACGTGCTATTTTGGAAACACGCCCGTCCGTCAATTTGCACTACCACCGGATCGGAGGAGGCATCGACGAGATAGACGGACTTGGCGGCGGATTCGGCCATCGGAGGAAAGGCAGGACTTAACGAGATAGCACGGTGGGCGGATTGTGTGGTCTAGGCAAGTAGGGCGGGGCTGTGTCCCGCCCACGGACACACAGCGCGTAAAATGGCGGGTCAGAGACCCCCCCAACCTTGGGCAGCGCGGTTAACGCTCAGCTGCGCGCCCCGATTT
>JANOAF010000659.1:0-25372 GCA_031411015.1 Opitutaceae bacterium
GGATCGATGCGGAGCGATTCGGGAAAGTCTCTGCGGTAGACGTCGATTTTAGCGTTGGGGAGTTCGTTAGTTTTGTGGAGCTGGCCGGTGCGGAACATCCGCTCCTCGGTCGAGATATCCTCGGTCGGGTAGAAATGAATCTCGTCGAGCTTCACGGTCGCCGCGTCCCAGTAGTGCGGGTTGCGCGCCACGACGATTTTCTGGTTGGGCAACCATTCCTTGAGCAAAAACGGTCCGCTGCCGACGAGGTTGCCGAGGCGGGTCCAAGGCGTGCGCTTTTGGCCGACGGGTCCGAATTTCGCGATGACCTTCACGGGCACGGGCGTCCACGCGTAGTGGCTCGCGATTATCTTCATCAGGTAGGGCGCGGGATTCTTGAGCGAGACGATCAGGGTCTGGGCATCAGGAGCCTTGAAACCAACCTGCGCGAAATCGGTGAGCTTGCGGTCGTAGAATTCCTTCGCGCCGACGACGTAGTCGTAAACGAGGTAGGCGTATTCCGAGGCAAACGCGGGGGTGAGCATCCGCTGGTAGGAGGTGACGCAATCCTCCGCGGTGATGGGCGAGCCATCGGACCATTTGGCATTTTTGCGCAGGTGAAACGTATAGGTCTTGCCGTCGGGTGAGATGTCCCACGACTCGGCGAGGCCGGGCACGGGGTGCAAATCCTTCGGGTCCTCGCTCGCGAGACCCTCGAAGAGCGCCATCATGATCTTGTGCTCCGGCACGCCCGTGATCGCCTGCGGATCGAGATCCTGCGGCTCGGCGCCGTTGCCGACGTGCCAGATTTGCGGAGTGGGCGTTTTCGCGCCGGCGTTGGCGGCGGCGTTGCTGGCGGTGGTGCCGGACGCGGCGGGAGATTTTGATTTGCCGCAGCCGGTCGCGAAAACGGTAACGGCCAGCAGGAGCGTGAGCAGGGGGGAACGGATCAGCATGGGATGAGGGAACGCCAGGCGAGAAGTTGTGCAAGCATGGGAGTGCACGATGCGCCCCGCGCCAGAGAGCCAGGGCCCGCGAACGCCGTTCAGGAAAAGGTCGCCATTCTGCGAAGACGGCGTCGTTGTTCGCTGCCATTACGACCGACGCCGATCTTCCACTTTGCACGAGTTGCGGTCGATGCTGTCACCTCGTGGTGGAGCTGCGCGAGGGCGACCGGGTGCCGGAAGCGATGGTCGTGGAGCACGACGGCGTGCGCTGTATGGAGCAGCGCGGCGACGGGGCCTGCGTGGCGCTCGATGCGGTCACGAAACTCTGCTCGATCTACAGTGAGCGGCCGCAGACGTGCCGGGATTTTGACCGGGGTGGCACGCTTTGCCGGCGGATACTGGGGGCTTGAGCTCCGCGCGGTCGCGAGGAGAGGGCGCGCCGTTATTTCTTCGCCGCCTTCAGCATCGCATCCCGCTTCGCCTTGAACTCGTTGCCGGGTTTCCACTCGGGCCACTTGTCCCCGTCGGCGATCGTCGCGCCGAGTTCGATGAGGAACTTCACATCCTCCAGCGCGCCGGAGAAATCCCAATTGGGTTTCATCTCGTCGGAGACTTTGTGGTAGTCGTTGGTCGTATAGTCGTCGTCGAGTTTGGCACCGTAGCCGGCGGGTTGGCCGATGATGTCCTTGCCAAACTTGCTGTAGAACGCGGGCACGCCCTGCTTCGCGAACTCGAAGTGATCGGAACGGTAGAAATAGCCTTTCTCGGGCATCGTGTCGGGCACGATCACGCGGCCGGTGCGCGCGAGGATGGCGGCGGCGGTGTCGTCGATGGTCGAGTTGCCATGGCCGATGATTTCGAGATCGCGGGAGGGGCCGAAGACCTGGATGCGGTCCATGTTGAGATTCGCGAGGGTGCGGGTGAGCGGGTAGAGCGGATGCTCGGCGTAGTATTTCGCGCCGAGCAGGCCGCGCTCTTCGCCCGTGACAGCGAGAAAAAGAACCGAGCGCCGCGGAGCGGGCTTGCGCGCGGCAAAGCCCGCGGCGATCTCGACGAGCGCGGCGGTGCCGGTGGCGTTGTCGAACGCGCCGTTGAAGATTTGGTCGCCCTTGAGCTTCGCGTCGCGGCCGAGGTGATCCCAATGCGCGGTGTAGATGACGTGTTCATTGCGGTGTGCGGCGTCGGCGCCGTCGAGCCGTGCGATGACGTTGCGCGAGGTGATGTCGCGGAGCTTGTTTTCCACGACATAGCTGGCGCGCGTGGCGAGCGTGACGGGCCGGAACGCGCGGTCGTTGGCCGCGGCCTTGAGCTTGTCGTAGTCCTGCCCGGCGGCGGCGAAAAGTTTCCGCGCGAAATCCGCCGTGAACCAAGCCTGCACGCCGACGGGCTTCTCCGCGCCGGCCGCCGCGCGCAGATCGAATTCCTCCTGCGCCCAGCGACTGCCGAGCACGGCGAAAGGATAGCCGGCGGGGCCGGTCTCGTGGACGATGATGCACGCCGCCGCACCGACGCGTGCGGCCTGCTCATACTTGTAATCCCAGCGGCCGTAGTAGGTCATCGCCCGGCCCTTGAAGATCGCGGGATCGAGCTGGCCGGGATTTTTCGGATCGGTCTGCGGTGGATCGTTCACGAGCACGACGATGGTTTTGCCGCGCACATCGACGCCCTTGAAATCGTCCCACCGGTATTCCGGCGCAACGACGCCGTAGCCGCAGAATACGATCTCGGTGTTGTTGAACTCAAGTTTCGGCTCCGCCCGCCGCGTGCGCGCCACCCATTCCGTGATCGGCTGCGGCGTGACCGTCGTGCCGCCGGCGACAAACGTGGTCTGCATCGTGGTCGTGATGCCGACCATCGGCACGGACTGGATAAACGTGCCGTCGGGATTGCCGGGCTTGAGCCCCAGCGCGCGAAACGCGCGCTCAAGGTAGGCGACTGTTTTGTCCTCGCCGGCTGAGCCGGGCGCACGGCCCTCAAACTCGTCCGACGAGAGCGTGGCCGTGCGGGCCTTAATGCTCGCGGCGGAGATGGCGGGTTCGGCGGCGGCGAGGGCGGTGCTGGATGCGGCGGCGAGGAGAAGCGTGGGGAATAGTCGCATGGTGCGGAGCGTTGGTGCTCGCGGGAAAATGGCAATCGCGGGGAGCGAACAACACCGCGGAGACCGGTTGCCGTGGGTGCCTCTGCGTAGCGCGGTGCTTCAACCCGCGTCTGAGATCGAACGCGCGGGCTAAAGCACCGCGCTACTTACCCTCAAAAAAAACTTGCTGATAACACCGCGACCACAGCCCGTCCTCCTGCCAGCCTCGGACGCGCGGAGACATGAGCCACAGCTTGGTGTTGAAGTAGAGCGGGGTGACCGGGGCTTCGGCGAGGAGGCGATCTTCGGCGAGGCGCAGGGCGGCGGTGCGCGCGTTGGGATCGGCGAGCGGGGCGGCGCGGGCGAGGGCGGCGTCGAAGGTGGCGTCGCTCCAGTGCGCATAGTTCTCCGGCGCGCCAGTCGCGAAATCGCCGAGGATGTCGGCGGCGTCGGCCACGTCGGGAATCTGCGTGATGAACGCGATATCATAGTCGCCGGACGCGAGCGAACTGAGATGCACGCCGGCTTCGCGCGTGATGATGGCGATCTCGAGGCCGAGTTCTTTGCGCCACATTGCTTGGATGGCTTCGAGCGTGGCGATCTGGGACTTCGACCACGCGGCGACTTCGAGCCGCGGAAAATTTTTCCCAGCGGGAAACCCGGCCGCGGCGAGCAACGCGTGCGCGGGATCGTGGCGGTGCGCATTATTGGCAGAGGCGTCGCCGGCGTCGAGCGCGGCGGGGATGAGGCGCGATGCGGCCGTCTGCTGGCCGCGCAATACGCGCGCGGCGATCAGCTCGCGGTCGATGGCGAGCGCGAGGGCGCGGCGGACGCGCACATCGGAGAGCGGGGCGCGGCGGGTGTTAAAGGCGAGGTAGCGCGTCTCGATCATCGGGGCGCGGTGCAGTTCGGCGGGGCGTTCGCGGGCGTAGACCTCCACTTTGCTGGCGGGCACAGCCATCGTGGCGTCGAGCTGGCCGGCGCGGTAGGCGCGCTCTTCGCTGTCGCCGTCGTCGAAGTGCAGGAAGTGGATTTCGCCGAGGCGCACGGTGGCGGCGCCGTGCCACTGCGGATTTTTTTTCACGACGAGGCGCTGGTGCGCACGCCACTCGGCGAGCGTGAAGGGACCGTTACCGACGAAATTTTCCGGGCGCGTCCAGTGGCGACCGTGTTTCGCAACGAGGTCGGCGCGCACCGGCAGCCACGGGCCGCTGGCGACGTAGTGGGGAAAACGCGGCGTCGGCTGCGCGAGCGTGATGACGAGCGTGTGCGCATCGGCCGCGCGAAAGCCGACGGCGGAAAAATCCGTGAGCGTGCCGGTGACGAAGGCCTGCGCGTTCTTCACCGGGTAAAACACGCTGGCCTTCGGCGCGGCGGTCGCCGGCGTGAGCAACCGGTGATACGCCTCGACGAAATGCGTGGCCGTGACGGGCGCGCCATCGCTCCACTTCGCGTCTGGGCGCAGGCGAAACGTATAGATGAGTCTGTCCGGCGAAACGTCGAAGCGCAGCGCGACGCCCGGCTGCGGTTCGCCGCCGTTGGCGCCGGGAATCAGCAGGCCTTCAAGCAGCGTGCGCTCAATGGCGAATTCGTCGGGCAACGTGGTGACCGCGGGATCGAGGGAGCCGGGCTCGTTGCGCTGGGAGAGGCGGAGGGTTTGCGGTTCGTTCGCGGAGGCGGAGGCTGGTTCGCGTTTTGCGCAGCTGGTAGCGATGACGGCGACCAAGCACGATAGAGCGTAGAAGAGGACGGAGCTTCGTCGTGCTTTCATCGGATGCAGTTGTGGGCTGATGCGGACTCCGCCACCAACGATCTACTTTTCCAGCCAGACCCTCGTGTAGTCGAGGTTGTCGAGCGGCGAGGGCTGCCAGCCTTTCACGACCGGCTGGAGGAGATAGACGTGGGTGTTGAAGTAGAGCGGCGCGAAGGGGGCGGCTTCGAGCATCAACACCTCGGCTTTTTGCAGGAGTGCGGCGCGGGCGACCGGATCGAGGGTGCGGGCGGCCTCGGCGAGCAGCGCGTCGTAGTCGGCGCTTTTCCAGCCGGTGTGGTTGTTGCCGCTGTCGCTGAGCAGCATGTCGAGAAAGGTGGTGGCGTCGAAATAGTCGCCGATCCAGTCGCCGAGGAGGATCTGGTAATTGCCGGCGCGGCGTTCGGCATAGATCACCTTTTGCTCTTGCTGGAACACGCGGACATCGAGGCCGAGGTCGCGGCGCCAGAATTCCTGCACGGCTTCGCCGACGATGGGGCCCGCGCCCTTGGTGGGAATCAGGAGATCGAGCGTGGGGAGTTTTTTTTCGTCGGTGTAGCCGGCGTCGCGCAGCAGCTGGCGCGCGGCGGGGAGATCGGTGAGCGGGAAGGCGGGGGCGTGATAGTCGCTGAGGCCGGGCGCGACGAACGTCGCGGCGGGCAGTTGGCCGGCGAGCAGGACTTTGGTGGCGAGCGCGGTGCGGTCGATGGCGAGCGAGAGGGCGCGGCGCACGCGCGGATCGTCGAACGGGGGGCGGCGCGTGTTGAAGCGGAGGAAGTAGGTGTTGAAGTAGGGATCGGTGCGCAGGAGCGGCGACTGGTTGCTGCGGTAAGCGGCGACCTTGCTGACGGGGAGCTGGTCGGTGGCGTGGAGCTGGCCGGCGCGAAAAGCGCGCTCCTGCGTTTCGGCGCTGTCCATTGGGAAAAACTCGATCGCGTTCAGCCGGACTTTGGCGGCATTCCAAAAGGTGGGAGATTTCTCGACGCGCACGCGCTGCCCGGAAACCCATTCCTTCAGGACGAACGGACCGCTGGTCACCATGTTCTTCGGTTTTGTCCAAGGGTTGCCGCGCCGGTAGGGGTCGCCCAAAGCTGCGATACTGCGCACGTGGAGCGGCGACCAGACCGATTGGTCGAGCACGCTGAGAAAGTAGGGCAGGGGGCGCTCGAGCGTCACCCGGAAGGTTTGGGCGTCGGGCGCCGCGAGGCCGACGGTGGAGAAATCCGCGCCGGATTTGTGAAAGGCCTCGGCACCCTTGATGCAGTAGAACTGGTAGGCGTTGTCGGCGGCGAGCGCCGGCGTGAGCACCCGTCGCCAAGTATCGATACAATCCTGGGCGGTAATCGGTTCGCCGTTGGACCAGCGGGCGTTGGGCCGCAGCCGAAAGGTGTAAACCAAGCCGTCGGGCGAGATGTCCCAGCTCTCCGCGAGCGCGGGCAGTGGGCGCTGGGTCACCTCATCAAGCCGGACGAGGCGCTCAAAGAGGGCGGAGAAAATCTTGGCCTCGGCGATACCGGTGACGACGTGCGGGTCGAGGTCGGGAGGATCGACGTCAATGGCGCGGAGCAGAGTTTGCTCGCGCGTGCCGCGGTCGACCGGAGTTTCGCGCTTGGCGCAGCCGGCCGTCGCCGCGAGAGCCGCGAGGATCACGACAAGGCAGCGGGAAATGGCTCCGGAGCGGAGGCGACGTGGCAAGAGAATCGTGGCCATTAGAGTTTGGCGATCAGCGCGACGGCGTGAGCGGCGATGGCGAGGCCGCGACCGATGTCGTCGGAGCCTTCGTTGGTCGTGGCTTTCAGGCCGATGTTCGAGACGGGCAGGTGGGTGGATTTGGCGAGGGCGGCTTTCATCTCGGCGAGCCGCGGAAAGATTTTCGGTTTCTCGGCGATGACGGTGGCGTCGATGTTGCCGATGGCGAAGCCGCGTTTCCCGAGTTCGGCGCACACGCGGGCGAGGAGAATTTGCGAGTCGATGTTCTTGTAGGCCGGATCGGTGTTGGGGAAAAAATGGCCGATATCGGGCAGTCCCGCGGCGCCGAGAAGTGCATCGCAGATCGCGTGGGTGACGCAGTCGGCGTCGCTGTGGCCGTCGAGGCCGAAGTCCGTGTCGAACTTCACGCCGCCGAGCACGAGCGCCCGGCCCGCGACGATGCGGTGGATGTCGTAGCCGTGGCCGATGCGAAAATTCATGATCGGAGGTTGCCCACGGAAGACACGGAAGGCACGGAAAAGAAACCGGTCAAACCTCGGTGCGCTCCACTGTGTTGCGCGCGATCAAGAACTCCAGGTAAGCGAGGTCGGCCGGCGTGGTAAGCTTCGGGTTCGGGTGCGTGTTTTCGAGGAGCGCGATGGGGTGGTGGAGTTTTTCCACAGCCTGAGCGTCGTCGGTGATGCTCAGGCCCTTCTTGACCACACGGGCGTAGGCGCGGTCGATGAGTTCGCGGGAAAACACCTGGGGCGTTTCCATTGCCCAGAGGCGGCTGCGATTGAGGGTGTGCAGGCGCGCATCGCCGTGGTGCTTCTTGATGGTGTCGGTCACGCGGTGGGCGAGCACGACGGCGTGTTCGCGACGGACGATTTTGTGCAGCGCGACGAGTTGCTTGGGGCGGATTAGCGGGCGGGCGCAGTCGTGAATGAAAACGTGCTCGATGTCGGCGGGCAGCGCGGCGAGGGCGTGCTGCACGGAGTCCTGCCGTTCGCGGCCGCCCTGCACAAGCACGGAGGGCGTCGGGGCGTAGGCGGAGAGTTCCATCATCTGCCGCTGATCGCGATAAACCACCACGTAGAGATCCGCGATCGCGCTCATCATGAACGCCGCGGCCGAGTGGGCGAAGACGGGCCGCCCGGCGAGCGGTGCGAGGACTTTGTCGGCGACGGCGCCGCCCATGCGTGAGCCGCTGCCGGCGGCGAGGAGAATGGCGGCGGTGCGGCTCATGGGATGGGAGATGGGTTTTAGGTTCTAGGGTCTGGGGCTGGAGCGAGTTTGGGAAATGGGTGTAACCTTAAAACTAAAAACCCAAACCCCAAATCCTAGACCCTAGCTCCTCCGAGCTCCGCGAGGATCGCGCGGGCGGCGGCGGCGGGATCGGGGGCTTTGAAGATCGGGCGGCCGACGACGATGTAGGTGGCGCCGGCGCGGGCGGCCTCGGCGGGCGTCATCACGCGCGTCTGGTCGTCGGCCTTGGCGTCGCGCGGGCGGATGCCGGGAGTGACGAGCGCGACGCCGGGCGGCAACACGGCGCGCAGTGGCACGATCTCGAGCGGGGAGCAGACGAGGCCGCGCAATCCCGCGTCGGCAGCGAGGCGACCGAGGCGGACGACTTGTTTTTCCGGCGAATCGGTGGGGCCAGTTTCCGCGAGGCCGGCGGCGCTCATTGAGGTCAGCACGGTAACGCCGAGCAGAAGGAGATCGGGTTTGTGCTGTTGTTGGGCTTTCACGGCCCAAGACATCATCTCGCGACCGCCGCAGGTGTGGAGCGTCAACATGCCGATGGGCAGCTTGGCGCAGGACTCGACGGCCTTGGCGACGGTGTTGGGGATGTCGTGCAGCTTGAGATCGAGGAAGACGTTGAAACCCATTCCGGCGATCTCGCGCACGCAGTCGGGGCCGCAGGCGGTGAACATCTCGAGTCCGACTTTCACCCAGCGCACCGTGCCTTGGAGCGAACGCAGCGTGGGTGCGACTTCGCGCGGGGATTGGGCATCGAGGACGAGGATGAGATCGCAGGACATCGGGAGTGAGGAACTACTAATGAACACTCGGACGCACTAATGAAGGCAAAACATGGCAACAGGAAAATCGGGAAGGGTGCCCCTCCGCTCCTTGCCGGCGTAGGGGCGTGCCTCGTGCGCGCCCTCGGAAAAACCGGGCGCGGACGAGCCGCGCCCCTACGGTCGGAAACCTCGGATCAAGGTTGGCAAGAAACTGAGACGCGCGCGATCGGGAAAGCCGGGAAGAAATGGGCTTCTCGTCCCGGGCTTCCCGATCTTCCTGTTCAATTCTCGTTTGAATCCCGTTTCGATTTTCGCGCCGGCCAAGCTCAACCTCTTCCTCGCTGTCACCGGCCGGCGGGCGGATGGCTTTCATGAGCTGGTATCGGTGGTCGCACCGCTCGACTTTGGCGACACGCTGCGGGCGGAGGTGAGTGACGAAGCACGGGAGACCGGAAATTTTTCGCTGACGTGCAACGATCCTGCGGTGCCTTGCGACGAAACCAACCTCGTGCTGAAGGCCGCGTCCGCTTTTGCCCGGGCCATGGCGGGCCGGCGGCCGCAGATTCGCGGCGTAAGTTTTTTTCTGGAGAAGCGCATCCCGATGGGCGCGGGCCTCGGCGGCGGGAGCAGCGATGCGGTGGCGGCGTTGCGTGCGCTCAATCAAATCGCCGGGCCCAAAGGTGCGCTGGGACCCGCGGCCCTCACGGCCATCGCGGCCCAGCTTGGGTCCGACTGTCCGTTGTTTTTGAGCGGAGGTCCGGTTGTGATGCGCGGGCGGGGTGAGCGCATCGAGGCGTTGCCAGCGGCGGCAGCGCGGCGCTTGAGCGGACGGCGGGTGCTCGTGTTCAAACCAGGCTTCGGTATCGCAACGCCGTGGGCTTACGCGCAGCTCGCGGCGGCGGCACCGGCAAGTTATTTGCCTACTGCGGAGGCGGAGGCGCGGTTCGCCGCTTGGGTGGCCAATCCGGCGGCACCTCTGGAGGATCTTCTTTTCAACAACATGGAGCCGCCGGCCTTCGCCAAGTTTGTCGCGCTGCCGGTGTTGTTGGAGCAGCTGCGTGCAACATTTGGGTTACAGCCGCGAATGAGCGGTAGCGGCAGTGCCTGCTTTGCACTGCTCCGAGATGATACGGATGTGGCCGCGGCTACGGCGGCGATTCGCGGCGCATGGGGCCAGTCGGCCTTTGTGATCGAAGCGCGGCTCGCCCCGTCCGGGGCATAATTGTAGATCCGAATTGACGCGCTCCGCTGGTGACGCGTTATCGTCCTAGGCCGGGCGCGCTCCCCTACGCGATCGGCACCCTCGATACGCTCATGGACACCCTTGCGAAGACCGAAATCACCGTGACAGGCATCGCTGCCTCGCAGGGGATCGCGTATGGGCAGATTTTCGTCTACGTGCAAAGTGATGTCGAAGTGCCGAGTTATCTGGTTCAACCGGAAAAGCGGGTGGAGGAGATGGCGCGTTTCGACCGCGCGCTGATCGTGACGCGCCAGCAAGTTTCCAAGATCAAGCACGAGGTGGAGAAAAACATCGGGCCGGCGGAGGCCGCGATCTTTGACGCGCACCTGATGGTGCTCGAAGACGAGGCCTTGATCGGCGAGACGGTTCGCGAATTCGAGTCCACGGGGCGCAACATCGAAACCTGCTTTCAGAAAATTTCCGCGCGCTACGTGCAGGCGTTTCTCGACATCGACGACGAATACCTCCGCGAACGCGCTGCCGACCTTCGCGATGTGACGCAGCGCGTGCTGCACAACCTCCTTGGCCAGGCGGAGAATTCCCTGAAACGCCTCGCGGAAAAGCGCCTCGTGGTCGCGAGCGACATCTCACCCTCGGAATCCGCGACCCTCGATCGGTCGTCGGTGCTGGCGCTGGTGATGGATTCGGGCAGCAAGACCAGCCACGCCGCGATCGTGGCGCGGTCGATGAAGATTCCGTCCGTGGTTGGCGTGCGCAACCTCACGAAGCGCGTCACCAACGGTGACTGGGCCATCGTCGACGGCTACGATGGCGTCGTCATCCTGAACCCCTCGGAGAGCACGCTTTTCCGCTATGGGAAAATTCAGGAGCGAAAGAATTCGTTTGAGGCGCGCTTGCTTGAGGCCAACGCGCAACCGGCCATCACTCTCGACGGCGTGCCGGTGTCGCTGATGGCCAACATCGAGAAGGCCGAAGAGGTCGCGAAGGTGCGGAGCTACCGCGCGGATGGCGTCGGGCTTTATCGCACCGAATTTCTTTTTCTGAGCTCGGCGCGCATTCCCTCCGAGGAGGAACAGTTCGTCGCCTACAAGGCCGTGGTCGAGGCGATGGCGCCCGAGCCGGTCGTGATTCGCACGCTCGATCTCGGTGGCGACAAACCGATGGCGGGTCACGAGGATCTTTTCCCGAAGGAGAACAATCCCTTCATGGGTTTCCGCGCGATTCGGTTCTGTCTCGAGCACCCGGAGATTTTCAAAGATCAGCTCCGCGCCATTTTGCGCGCGAGTGCGTTTGGCAACGTGCGCATCATGTATCCCATGATCAGCGGGGTGGAAGAGCTCGCGCGCGCCAATGCCGTGCTCGCCGAGTGCGCAGCCGAGCTGAAGGGCCGCAACGTGCCGTTCGATGAGGCGCTCGCCATTGGCACGATGATTGAGATTCCCAGTGCGGCGGCGACGGCGGATCTGCTGGCGAAACAGTGCTCGTTCTTCAGCGTCGGCACCAACGATCTGATCCAATACCTACTCGCCATCGATCGCGTGAACGATCGGATCGCGCACCTCTACGAACCCACGCATCCGGCCGTCGTCCGCACCCTCCAACAGATCGTGAAGGAGGCCCATCTTCAGAAAATCCCGGTGAGTGTATGCGGCGAGATGGCGGGCGATCCGGTGTTTGCGCCGCTGCTGCTCGGCCTCGGGATTGATTGCCTCAGCATGTCGCCGACTTGGTTGCCCTCGGTGCGTTACCTGATTCGCGCGATGACGATGGCCGACGCCCGGGCCCTCGCCGCCGAGGCGTTGAAGCTGGGTTCAGCGAAGGAAATCCTCGCGCTCTGCGATGCGTTTTACCGCGCGCGGGTGAAGACGGAATAGCGGGCCGGCCGACGGAGTAACGGCGCTGTCACATCTCTGGATTTGCGAATTCCTTCCCCTCGCGTATGGGATTCAAATCAAACGCATGAAATTATCCGGCTCTTCCTTGCGTCTGGGCACTTGGCTGATCGGCGCGGGCGTCGTGCTCGCCACGGCGGGGTGCTTGGGGATTTTTTTGCCAAAGCACAAGGTCTTGGTCGATGCGATCAGCGCACCCGATGTCGTCAAACCTGCCGGAAAATCCTACCGGCTCATGGCAAAAAAAACCACGCTGACCCAAGTGCGGGTCGATGTAAAAGTCGTGGAAGCCTGTCTCGATGCGGCCTTGGTTGGGACGGGAATGTTTAAGGCGCCGGCCAACGTGGTGCCGGATCTGTTTATCGAGGTGGGCTACGGCACCGACACGGCCGGCCGCAGTGACCCGTCGGGTCGCGAAACGTTTCTTCAGCTCTCGGCCCGCGACAATCCGGGCCGATTGCTGGACAAGGCCAACGGCACCGAGCAATGGGATGTGCGCGTCGCCGTGCTCGGTCTCGCCGGTCGCGTCGAGGCTGCCATGCCGTTGCTCACCGCCGTGGCGGCCGCGCATCTCGCGACCAATACCCACATGGAGACGAAAATTGAGATCCCGCAAGATTCGCCGATGATCAATTCCGTGCGCGAAACTGCGATCAAAACGCTTGAGGCTGCGGCACCCGCGCCGGATGCGGCCGGAACCGCGGCCAAGCCGAATGCCGCCGCTGCAGTCACGCCGGTGAAATAATCTGGGCTGATATCAACACCGCGCCCTCTCGATCCGGGCGCGTGGGTGATTGTTCCGGGCTAGTGCAGCGCGGCCGCGAGCGTATCGGCGGCGGCCTGCCAAGTGGGCAGCGGGCGGGTCGTCGCTTCGTGGGTCAGCTTATTCGCGAGGTGGTCGTCGGTGAGAATGCGGCGGAGGGCATCCTTCCACGCGGCGGCATCGTTGGTGGGAACCTGCAGGCAGCCACCGCCGGCGGCGTTTTCCCGGAGAACCGGCAGATCGCTGCACACGCAGGGCACGCCGCGCCAGAGCGATTCGAGCAGGGGCAGTCCGCAGCCTTCGGCGATTGTGGGGAAGACAGTGGCGCGTGCCGTCGTGTAGAGCCGAGCGAGAGTGGCGTCATCGGCCGCTTTGTGAAACTGCAACCTGGCGCGGTGTTCGCGCCGCAGCAGTTTGATCTGCGCTACGATCGGCGGGCCGAAGTTGGGATTCACGCGGCCGACTAAGTGGAGTTCAAAAACCAGACCTTCGTCCCAGAGCTGGGCGCAGACATCCAAGAGCAGAGACTGATTTTTCCGTGGTTCGACGATGCCGACGCAGAGTAGCTGTGAGACGCGGGGCGGAGCCCGATTGGTCACGCGCGGTGTTCCGTCAAAATCTGCCCCGAGCATGAGCACATCGACGGGCGGCGCCTGCTCCACGCCTTGCCAGCGCCAAAAGCCGAGCAACTCGTCGCGGCTCGCCTGTGACACCGCCCACACGCGATCGAAATGGGCGAGGAGTTTCATGTAGCCCGGATGGCGGGCGACGCTCTGCGGCCACGTGATGTGCGGATGCTTCAGCGGAATCGCGTCGTGATAAACGGCGGCGAGCCGACAGCGCCGCGAGGCGAGAAAGGCGGTGAAGCCCGGGCGCTCCTCCTCGGAAAAGAGCTCGCTGGTGAGAAACCAGTCGCTGCCCTGCGGGGTGATCGCGTGCCACGCGCTGCTGGTCACAGCCCCGGCGAGACCGGCCCGCAGACGCGCGCTGACCCGGGTCAAACCGGAGCGGTGGCGGGCATCGCCGGTCTTGGTCGTATCGAAAAAAATCATGGGCGCGCGGGCGCGACGTCGGGTGCGGGCGCAGGGGCCGGCGGCGGGGCGGCGATCGCCTGCTCGAAGTGGCCAATCAGCCGCCGGGCATTCTTGTGCGCGTCGAAATTTTCCTCAACCCAGCGACGAGCGGCGGCGCGGAGTTTTTCCGCAAAGGCATCGTCGGTGGAGAAGCGGCGCAGCGCCGAAACCCAGTCACTCGGTAAATCAACCGGCGCGACGAGTCCCGTGATGCCCTGCGAGATTGCCTCCGTGGTGGCGGCGGCGGGCGAGGTGAGCACAAGCACGCCTGCGGACATCGCCTCGGGAATGACATTGGGCAATCCGTCGCGATCGCCGCTCGCGGCGATGACGCCGGTGTGGAGCAGCACGTCGGCCCAGAGCAGTTGATTCCAGACCTCGTGTTGGGGGAGATGGCCCGTGAACGTGATCTGCGCGGCGACACCGAGGTGGCCGGCGAGTTTCTCCAGCTCGGCGCGGAGCGGGCCTTCGCCCACAATGCGCGCGGCAAAAGGCACCCCGGCCGTGCGCAACGCCGCGTAGATGCGGAGTTGGTGATCGAGCCCCTTTTTTTCGACGAGCCGCGCGACACAGACGAGATGCAGCGGCGCGCGCGAGGCGCGCAGCGGCTTCATCACCGGGAGCCGATCGAGGCCGCGGCGGATGCAGAGGATTCTTTCCTTGGCGAGCCCGCGTTCCAAGAGGGCGCGGCGGCCCATCTCGGTCGAGGTGTGGATAAACGCGGCATGTTCCAGTTTGTCGTTCAGCCACCAGTCGCCGCCGTGCTCGTAGATATCATAGGCGTGGGCGGCCGCACTGAAGCGGTGGCCGTCGAGTCGCCACAGCAACCAAGCAGCCGTCGCCGGTGCACCGCCCCACGCGGCGTGGATGAGTGTTGGAGGATGCTTCCGAAACTCGCGCGCGAAAAGGCACGCGAAGCCGGCCCCGAGCATGTTCTCCCAAAAATTCAACCAGGACGGGGCGCGCCGCGTGATCAGCCCGCGCAGCACTTGCCGCAGCACCTCGGGTCGCCGCGACGACTCAAACGGAATCATCCAGATTAACGTGAGCAGCCGCCATTTGTTGAAACGGGCGACGTTAAGTCCGCGAAAATTCCCGCCTCCGCCCCAGAGCGAAAAAATCCGGAGCTGCACGCCATGCTGCTTCATCGCGATAATCTCGCGCTGGAGAAACGTCTCCGTATTTTTCGGGAACGTGGTGAAAAGGTAGGCGATGACGGGCGGCGGCGCGGACAAGGTGGCGCGAAGCTAGAGTGTCCGTCGCGCCGCGGCCAAGCGGATTGCGCAAAAGAGGTGTGAGGAACGCGTCATGGTGCGGAAGCGGGGCGTGTCTTTGAACCGCCGTTGCACGCGGTGAGTGTGCGAACCGAGGGCGGGTCACAGACCCCGCCCTACTGCCCTTACGTGGAGTTCGAGCCGCCGTTGACGAATGGCGTGCGGGAGCTCCGCGGGCCGTCGCCGTCAGCCTTGTCGGGCGGAAACGCCCACCGTTTCAATTTCGCGCCCGGGACCTCGTTGCCGAGGGCGACCAGTTCGTCGATGAGCACCGTGGGATCCTCCTCGTAGCGGAGTTTCAGGAAGTTCCCCCGCACGCTGGCGTAGGCGGTCGGGTCGGCCATCCACGTGTCGATGAGGCGGGTGAAATCGGCGGCATCCTCGACTTTTTCCGAGGCCGCACCGTTGCGGAAAAATTTCCACGTGAGTTCCTCCTGCGGCATGATGCCGCCGAACGCGTTGAAAATAATCGGGCAGCGAAAATGCAGGGCCTTGGCGCACGTGGTGGTGCCGCCGCGGGTCACGATGGCGTCGCTCACCTGCATGAGGAGGTGGACGATATCGGAGTAGCCTTCGATGTGGCAGGTGAACTCGGGATGCAGCGTGCGCCAGTGCACGAGTTCGTTGTAGGTCTCCTTGTTTTTTCCGCAGATGACGATTGCCTGCACGCGGCTGGCGTGGGCGAGCAAAGCCGGGAGGAGGGCGAAGTGGTTGTTCGCGCCATTGCCACCGGTGGCAAGGAAGACGGTGAATTTCTCTGGATCGAGACCTAGTTGCTGGGTGCGAAAGGCGCGGCGCTCCGCGGGACTGAGCACCTCCAGATGCTGGCGTGGCAGCATCAGGTAACCGCGCACGCGGGCTTTCTCGGCGGGGATGCCGCACTTCACGGAGTAGTCGCGCGCCGTCGGCGTGCGCGACACGTAGAGATCTACGGTGGGCTCGATCCAGTTGCGCGAGTAGCCCCAGCCGCCGGAAAACTCGCCGCAGTAGGTGGCGCAACGCACGCGGTCGGCGCCGAGGGTTTTGCGCGCGAGCTGAAAGTAGCCGCGATTGAGACAGTCGTGGACGCTGAACACGAGGTGTGGCTGGTAGTCGCGTAACACCTCGAGGTAGTAGCCGGCGCCGAATTGGACGCTGCGGCGGTTGAGGTAGCTCAGTAATTCGACGACGGCGTAGAATATTTTATGCAGCCACGGCGCCCCGCGCTGAATGCGGTTGTAGAGGTTGACGCCCGTGCGGTTCACGACCGAGGACTTTTCGAGCATCTGCTCGATCCGCACATCGACGTCATGCCGGTAGAGTTGGAAGCACCACTCGGCAAACGCCTCTGCGCGCGCATCGTGACCGCCGCCGGTGCTCGAAGTCAGGACAAGGATACGGAGCTTGGGCATGCGTGGTCAGCGGACGTCGAAATACTGCGCCTGCACGCGGCGCTTCAGCGGCAGCGAGCCGAAGCGCGCGGCGAACGGCGCGACGACGGCCTGAAAAAGTCGCCCCATACGCACCGTGCCGCTGCGCTGGCGCAGGAGGGCGCGGCGCAACTCGGCCGCCGCGTGCGCGGGATCGTGGCCCTGCGCCATCATCGCGGAGAACGCCGCCCCCGCCCGCTGCACACGTGACGGCGGATTTTTTTGCGGATGGCGCACGGAGCTCTCGATGTCGGTGCGGTAGTCGCCGGGGCGCACATCGAGCACGATGACGCCGGTGGCGGCGGTTTCGACGATGAGGCTTTCGCTGAGCGCGGAGAGGCCGGACTTCGCGATATTGTAGGCACTCTGAAACGGCAGCGGAAACTCGGCGGCGAGCGACGAGATGTTCACGAGTGCACCGCGCTTCCGGGTGATCATACCGGGCAGGGCCGCGTGCGCGAGGCGGGTCGGGCTGAGCAGCATCACCTGCAACTGTTCTTCCCAAATGGAAATATCCGCGCCCACGAATTCCGCGAAGACGCCAAAACCCGCGTTGTTGATCACGAGGTCAAATCCCCCGGCTTCGCGATCGGCGGCGCGAAACGTTTTCTCGGCGCCGGCACCGTCGCGCAATTCCAGCGCCACGGGCGTGAGACCAGGCATTGAGGCGAGCCGCGCCGGGTCGCGCGATGTGCCCCAGACGCGCACGCCTTCCGCGAGCAGCATCTCCGCAAAGGCGCGGCCCAGCCCGGCGCTCGCGCCCGTGACAAATGCGGTGCGATAGAGATCGGAGACGCGGGTGGCGGCCACAGCTTTAGGGCGTGCGTTTGAAGACGAGGGCGACGTTGGCTCCGCCAAAGCCGCTGCTGTTTTTCACGACGATATTGGCCGGCCGGTTTTCCGTGGCGCGGGGGAGGTTCAGCCCTTCGCACTCGGGATCGACCTGGGTGAGGTGGGCGTTGCCAGGGATGAATCCTTCGCGGAGCGCGACCGCGCAGAATGCGCTCTCCATCGCGCCAGCGAGAGAAAGCCCGTGGCCGGTGAGGGCCTTGGTGCTGCTCACCGCGACGCGCGCGGTTGACTCCTTGAACACGGTGCGCAGCGCGCGCGCCTCTGAAATATCTCCGATCAGCGTCGAGGTGGCGTGGGCGTTGACGTAGTCGACTTCGGCCGGCGCGACATGCGCGGCCTTCAGGGCCTTCGTCATCGCCGCCGCCGAACCGCTGCCCTCGGGGTGCGAGATGGCGACATTCCAGCCGTCAGAGGCCTGACCCCAGCCGAGCACCTCGGCGTAGGGTTTCACGCCACGGCGCGCGACCTCATCTTCGCTTTCGAGGACGAGCACCGCAGAACCGCCGGTGCCGACAAAGCCGTCGCGCGCAGCGTCGAAGGGACGCGAGGCGAGATTGGGATCGGTTTGCAGTGAGAGCGTGCGCATGCCGGCGAAAGGGAGGATCGCGTCCACGTTTCCATCCTCGGCTCCGACGATGAACATGCGCTTCTGCCGGCCGAGCGCGATGTCATCGTAAGCGTAGCCCAGCGCGTGGGCCGACGAGGCGCACGCCGAAGAAAAGCCGCACGAGGCACCATTGATCTTGAAGGCTGCGATCAGGTTGAAATTCAGCGTGCCGGCGATGGAAGCGACGATGCCAAGGGGCGAGCAGCGCATGACGCCGAGCTTCGTCAGGCGGTCATGATGGTAGTGGAGCAGGTAGGGTGAGCCGGCGGAGGCGGCGTAGAGGCCAGTTTCGGGGTTTGAAACATCGGACTCCACCAGGCGGGCATCCTCGATGGCTTGAATCATCGCGCAGTGGGCGAAGAGGCCGTTGGGCGCCATGGTGCGCAGCAGCTCGCGCTTGAGTTTGTAGCGGGCGGGAAACGTCCAGTCCTCGGGATCAGGCGAATTCGTGGTGAAGTCCTTGATGGTGCCGATGACTTTGACGGGGATGTCGGGCTGCTGAAATGGCGGGTAGAGTTCGAAGCCATGCCGGAGCTCGCGGAGGTGGCGCGTAACAGTGGGCGCGTCGTTGCCGATGCTGGTGACAAATCCGAGGCCGGTGATAAAAACTCTGGGCATACGCCGATGAAGAACCCGAAGTGAAACTGTTCGTTCCGAGCGGTCAACGCGGGAGGCGGGCATTCGGTGGCGGTGCCGTGCACCGCAAAACAAAAAAGCGGCGGCCAAATTGGCCGCCGCTTTGAAAAGGAAGAATGCCTGCGACGAAGCGGCGAAGGCAGCTCAGGCGTTGATCGCGGCACGCAATGGCACCGGCGTCGAGCTGGCGTTGACGCTGCCGTTGATTCCGCCCGCGTGGCCCGTGCTGTCGATCGGGACCGGCGAATGCGCGGCATCGACGAAGCCGTAGGTGAGGGTGATCTCCTCGGCGATGACGGCTTTTTCCTGACCCACGCGAATTGAGCCTTCAAACGTGGCGAGCGGCATTTTCATCCGCTTCGGCTTGATCGAGAGCGTGAGGATGTCGCCGGGCTTGCAGATGCGGTGGGCTCGCACGCCCTCGCACCCGGTGAAGAAAATCATCTGCGCACTCACGACTTTGCCCGGTTCGGTGGGCGCGCCTTCCAACAGGTAAAGCACCGCCAGCTGGCCAAGCGCTTCGAGCATGATCGAGGCGGGCATCACGGGGTTGTCCTTAAAATGACCCTGCAGGAAGAATTCCTGACCCGAGATCTTGTATTTACCGTTGGCCGCTGTGGAGCTGACCGACGCTTCGTTGAGAAAAAGGAAAGGCGGTTGGACCGGCATGACTGCCGCGACGTGCTCGATCGGGATGAACTTCGTGGGCTTGGGCAGAGGCAGGCCGCGAATCTTGCAGTCGATAAACGTCTTCACATCGCCGACCGTGCGCAGGTTGCGCAGTTCGTCGTTGTTGATCGTCATCTGGAGCACGTCTTCGACCAAGATGACGATTTCCATCATCGTCAGCGAATCGATGCCGAGATCTTCAATCAGGCGCAGATCGTCGTCCGCGTCCTTCAGTTTCATCCGCAGATCCGGCTCTACAAAACGCTCGATCACACCGATCACCACGGCCGGAACATGCTCGGGGTTTCCGGTCTTCCGAAATTGCACCGCGGCTTCAAAGGTCGATGGCGAGCAGCGTTTTAAGGCCTCGCGCAGGGCTACTTCATCCTCCGGCGCAAACGGCTTGGGTGCAGTCGGAGCCGATTTGGTTACGACTGAATTGTGGGCAGCTGCGTCTGGCATTGTTTGTTCCTTGTATGTTACGGAGGCCTTCAAAGTAAACCCATTATTTCGGCGCGTCGCCGTGGATGGGTCGTGAGGGTGTTTCGCGAGGAGGACCCGTGTGGGTCTTCGATGTTTCACGCTCGACCCTAGCGCGCACTGTGCCAGTTCCGACTCCGCGCATGAGCGCCACTGTCCACGCCGACCTTGCCGGTCTCCCTGTCTTTCTGATCACGCACGAGTTCTACCCGAAGCGGGGCGGCATCGCGACGTTCACCGAGGAAATTGCGCGGGCGTCGGCGACTTTGGGCTATGATGTCGAGGTCTGGGCACAATCGGCACCGGCGGCGGCGGAGAAATCCGACTGGCCTTTCCGCCTCAGGCGTCTGCCGCTGAAGGGCACCCACGATCTCAGCTGCCAGATTCGACTGGGGCGCGAATTAATCCGGCGCCGTCGCGAATTGCGCCACGCGACCGTCTATCTGCCGGAGCCCGGCCCGATGCTGACGATGATGTTGCTGCAATTTTTCCACGCGTTTAGGCCGCGGCGCCTGGTGCTGACTTTCCATGGTTCTGAAATCCTGAAATTTGCCGGTAGCCCGTGGCGACGCTGGCTGGCGCGCCACCTGATCCGCCGGGCGACGCGCGTCAGCACGCTGAGCAACTACACGCAGGAATTGTTGCTCAGCCATTTCCCGGAGGCGGCAGAGAAAATCTACCTGACTCCCGGTGCATTGCGCTCCGATTTCGCCGTCGTTCCGCCGAAGCCGGCGACACGAAAGGACAAAATCGTCGTGCTGACCGTCGGGCGACTCCATCCCCGCAAAGGTCAGCTGCTCACCCTACAGGCGCTCCAGATGCTTCCGCTGGACGTGCGATCGCGCCTCGAATATTGGGTCGTCGGTGGGCAGAGCAAAGGGAACTACGAGGCGCTGCTCCGCGCGGCCGCGTCGGCGCAACCGGACCTCAAGGTCCAATTCTTCGGCAACCTGCCCGACGATGAACTCGCGGGGATCTACGAGGGCGCGGACATCTTTGCGATGACGAGCGTGAATCTCGATCGCAGCGTCGAAGGGTTTGGATTGGTTTACCTGGAGGCCGCGGCTCACGGGCTGCCGGTCGTGGCGCACGATGTCGGCGGCGTGGCCGAGGCGGTCGTTGATGGTGTCACCGGACTGCTCGTCCCGCCCAACCGTCCGGTGCAACTCGCCGCAGCCTTCGAAAAATTGATTCACGACGAGCCGTTGCGGAAAAAACTGGGTGCCGCCGGGCGCGAGTGGGCGGGGCGCAATTGCTGGAAGGAATCGGCGGAGGCGTTGTTCAACCCGCAGTGGGTCGAGTCATGATTGTGTCGCGGAGCCAGATTGTCGTGCGCTATGCAGAGACGGACATGATGGGCGTCGTCTATCACGGCAACTACCTGCCGTGGTTCGAGGTTGGCCGCACGACGCTCCTGAAGGAAATGGGGATCGTTTATCGTCAGCTCGAAGCCGATGGCTATCGGTTGCCCGTGCTTGAGGTCGCGGTGAAATACCAGCGCCCCGCGCTCTACGACGACACGATTACGATCGTGACGACGCTGCGCGAGAAACCCCTGCTTCGCATTCGTCTCGATTACGAAGTGCGCCGCGGCGACGAGTTGCTCGCCACCGGTCACACGGTCCACGCTTTCATCGATCACGGGGGGAAACCGGTGCGGCCGCCTGCGTCGGTCGTGGCGGTTTTCGACCAGGCGTTTCGCTAACGTCGCGTCAGCTTCACATCCATCCACACGGCGAGGGTCAGGACCAGACCGCGCGCGATGAATTTCGCCTCGGGTGCCACGGCGAGGAGCGTCATGCCGTTGAGCAGCGCCGTCATAATCAGGGCGCCGAGAATCACGCCACCCACCGAACCGCGCCCGCCGCGCAGCGCCGTGCCACCGATTACACAGGCGGCGATGGCGTCGAGTTCCATTAAGTCGCCGACTGTTGTCGTTGAAGCGCCGGAGTAGGCCGTGGTCATGAAACCCGTGAGTGCGACCGTCACTCCCATCAGCACGTAGGCGCCGATGAGCACGCGGTGGACGGCGATGCCGGAAAGCACCGCGGCCTCTTCGTTGCCGCCGATGGCGTAGAGGTAGCGGCCAAACGGCGTATGGCGCGTGAGAAAATAGACGGCACCGGCCGTGGCGGCGAGAATCACGAGCGACAGCGGCACGCCCCGGAATCCGTTGCATACGATCGCGAGACCGACCACGCCCACCGCCTGCGCGATCCATATGGCCGATTCCGTGCCCGCATTGCGGGTGGGCAGGCCGTGGGCGGTGCGGGCCGCTCGACTGCGCCCGGTAATAATCCCGAGCGTGACCACGACGCCGACGGCGAGCAGCAGCCCGACGTTTCCCGGGAGATAGTAGGTGGTGAGCAGTGAATAAAGGTTGTCTTGATCGCCGCGCGAGACGGGCACGGTGGAGTTCTGAATCACGAGCCAGAAGAGCCCCTTGAAAATCAGCAGTCCGCCGAGCGTGATGATGAAAGACGGGATGCGCTGTCGCACGATCAGTGTCCCCATCAGCATCCAGAGCACGAGCGCGACCCCAAAGGCGGCGAGCAGCGCGAGCGGAGCGGGCCAGCCTTGATGAAACACCAGCACCGCGGCGACACCGCCGACCAGTCCCACTCCACTCCCCACCGAGAGATCGATTTGTCCGGTAAGCAGAATCATGAACATCCCAAGCGCGAGCGTGCCCGTGATCGAAAACTCGACGATGAGCTGCGTGAGATTGCGCGAGCCGAGGAACGCGGGTTCCCGCAGCGCAAAGAAAATACCGATGCCGAGCAGGGCGAGCGGCATCGCGAGGTGCTGGATCGAGACGCGTGATTTCATCGGTGGGTCGAGGGCGTCACGCCGCCGCCCGGCCCATCGCCGCGGCAAGCAACTTTTCCTGGGTGAATTCGCCCCGGTCAAACTCCCCGCCAATTCGTCCGTCGGCGAGCATGATGATCCGGTCACTCATGCCCATCAGTTCTGGCAGTTCGCTCGAGACGAGAATCACGGCTTTGCCCGAGGCGGTGAGTTGGTTGATGAGTTCGTAGACTTCCAATTTCGCGCCGACGTCGATGCCACGCGTGGGCTCGTCGAGCAGCACGACGGACGGTTCCGTCATGAGCGCCTTGCCGAGGACGACCTTCTGCTGGTTGCCGCCGGAAAGCCCGCCGGCCCCGGCGTGCTGGCCGGGAGCCTTGATGCGGAGTGAATCGAAGAACTCTTGGTTGCGACGAAACTCCACTGGCTGATCGATACGGCCGCCGGCCGAAACGAAACGACGCAGACTGGAGAGCGAGAGGTTAAACCCGATGGATTGACCGAGCACGAGGCCGTAGCGCCGGCGGTCCTCACTCGCGAGGACGAGACCTCGGGTGATCGACTCGCGCGGGGAAGGGTGAGGGTAGTCTTGATTGCGCAAAATCACCTCGCCGCTAACGCGATGCCCCCACGCGCCGAAAAGGTGCATCAACAGCTCGGTGCGCCCCGCCCCCATCAAGCCACCGAAGCCGAGCACCTCACCCGCGCGCAACTCGAACGAAATATCGCGGAGAAAAGGCGGGGAATGTTTTGTGGGCGCGACGGAGAGGCCGCGGACGTGCAGTAGCACGCCGGGGTGGAGCGCGTTGACCCCAACACGCTGTTCGGCGGCATCGTTCACGAAGCGCGTTGGGATCAACGCGCTCCACCGTTTGGGAAACAAATCCGCGATCTCGCGGCCGACCATGTGCCGGATCACTTCGGGAATCGTGGCCGCGCTGCGGGCAAGCGTCACGATACTCGCGCCGTCCCGGAGCACGGTGATGCGGTCGGCGAGCGCGAAAACCTCGTCGAGTTTGTGCGAGATGTAGATGCAGGCGGTGCCTTGCGCCCGCAGCCGGCGCAGGTGATCGAGCAGCACCGCCACTTCCTGCTCCGTCAGCGCGGCAGTCGGCTCGTCGAGCACGAGCACGCGGCTCTGCTTGTCCATCGCGCGGACGATTTCGACGAGTTGTTTCTGGCCGATGCCGAGGCTGCGCACGGGAGCGTCGGGCGAAATTGCCAATCCGAAGTCGGCGAGCAGCACCGCGGCACGCCGGTGCATTTCGAGCCAATCGATCCGAAGACCGCGGCGCGGCGCACGGCCGAGAAAAATATTTTCCGCCACGCTCAGTTCGTCAACGAGTGCGAACTCCTGAGTGATGACGGCGATGCCCGCCGCCTCGGCGTCGCGAATCGAGCGGAACTCCGCCGCGCGCCCGTCCACGCGCAGCTCACCCTCGTAATTGCCGTGCGGATGGATGCCCGAGAGGAGTTTGATCAACGTGGACTTACCCGCGCCGTTTTCGCCGCAGACCGCGTGAACTTCACCCGCGCGCAAATCGAAGTTCACCTCGCGCAGCGCGGTGACGTCGGAGAATCGCTTGGTAAGTGCGTGAGCTGAGAGCAGCGGATGGGGCATCGAAAGCACGGAGGGTCTGTGACCCGTCCATTCACGCGGTGAGGGTTCGAGGCGAGGACAGGTCACAGACCAGCCCTACTTCAAGTCCGACGCCTTTTGGAATCCGTCCGCGATCACGGTTGCCTGCATGTTGTCTTTATCGACGGAGATTACGTCTTGGAAGACGGCGGGGACTTTCTTGAAACCGTTGTCGATGGTGGCGGTGGAGGAAATCTTCTTTCCCTTCGCGAGGTCGATGGCGGCGATCGCGGCGTAGTCGGCGAGTTTTTTCAGCGGTTTGTAGATCGTCATCGTCTGGGTGCCGCGCAGGATGCGGCGGCACGCGGCGAGGTCGGCGTCCTGTCCGGTCACGATCACTTTGCCGGCGATCCCTTCTTCCAGCAGCGCCTGCACGACACCGCCCGCAACGCTGTCGGCAGAGGCGATAACGGCGTCGATCTCCTTTCCGTTTCGCGTGATGGCGGCGTTGACGATCTTCTTGGCGTTTTCCGGTTTCCAATCCTGCGCCCAGTCCTCGAAGACGAGATTGATTTTGCCGGCCGCGACGAGCGGGTTGACCACGTTGTCCTGCCCTTGCTTGAACAGTTTTGCGTTGTTGTCCGTCGGCGCGCCGAACACGCGGACAACGCGCGCGGCGCGCCCCGCGGGGAGGTGATCGGCCACGTATTTTGCCTGCAGTTCGCCCACCTTCACGTTGTCGAAGGTCAGGTAGAGATCGATGTCGCAGTTCATGATCAGACGGTCGTAGGCGACGACGGGAATCTTCGCCTCCTTCGCGGCCTTCACGGCGCGGTTGAGGGCTTCGCCATTGTGCGGCACGATGACGAGCACATCGATGCCGCGGCTGATGAGCGCCTCAATGTCGCGCACCTGGCGGGTGTCGTCACCATTCGCGGACTGCACAATTACTTTGCCGCCGAGTGACTCGACCTTGGCGGTGAACGTGTCGCGGTCGCGCTGCCAGCGCTCCTCTTTGAGCGTGTCGAGCGAGAGGCCGATGACGGGCTTCTCCTTGGAGGCAAATCCCGAGGTGGCGAAGGCGACGGCGAGCAGGCAGAGGCAGGGGAGGCGGAGTTTCATGACGGAAGGGGCGGAGATGGGGGATTTACAACCGCGAGGGAATCGTGAGGCTTGCGCCCGCGTGACGCTCGACAACCCAAAACTGCATCCTCTCGCCGCCGCGGTCGCATGGCGGGAACAGCAGCGCCAGGCCGGCCGCCGCGTGGTTCTCACCAACGGTGTCTTCGATCTGCTGCACACTGGCCACCTCTACTATCTGCAAAAGGCGCGCGCCCTCGGCGACGCGCTCGTCATTGCGCTCAATGCCGACGCCAGTGTGCGTGCGCTCAAAGGCCCGACGCGCCCCGTGCAATCCGAGGAGCAACGCGCCTACGCGCTCGCCGCGCTCGCGTGTGTGGATGCCGTTTTCATTTTTCGCACCCCGCGGCTCGACGCGGAAATCCGTGCGCTACGGCCGGACGTCTACACGAAAGCCGGCGACTACACCCTCGACAAACTCGACTCTGGCGAACGCACCGCGCTCGAGGCCGTGGGCGCGCGCATCGAGTTCATGCCGTTCCTCCCCGGCTTCAGCACCACGCAACTCATCGCGCGGATC
>JANOAF010000660.1:0-2862 GCA_031411015.1 Opitutaceae bacterium
TTCGTCGAGCGCATGGTGCGGTTGATCCGGGATTTTCGGAAACGCGAACGCGGCTTGCTATGAAAACCAGCCGGAATCTTTTCCCGCGAATGACGCGGATGAACGCGGATAAAGGCACAGATCGAACGGCTCGGCATTCGCGCTTATCCGCGCAATTCGCGGGAAACTCCGATGTCTGATTCCGCCCACACTCCCTCCGCCGCCATCGACCGAGAGAATCCGTGGCCGGGCTTGGCGTCGTTCACGGAGGATACCCGCGCATTTTTCTTTGGCCGCGAAAAGGAAACCGAGGAACTCGTTCGCCTCGTGCGGCGGAATACGCTGACGGTTCTTTTCGGGCAGTCGGGGCTTGGTAAATCTTCGCTGCTCCAGGCCGGGGCGTTTCCGCTGCTGCGCGAGGCGGACTATCTCCCTCTTTACCTGCGGCTCGATCATTCTTCGGTGGGAGACGCGGCGCCCTCGCCGCGTTCAGCGGATCCAACCGCGACGGGGGCGTCGCGGCTCCAGCTTTCCCTCGCCGATCAGGTGAAAGCTGCGCTGGTCGCCGCCTACCAATCCGTCGGGGCCGATGCGCCGGCGCCGCGGCCGGATGAGTCGCTCTGGGAATATTTTCACCGGAAGGACATCGACATCTAGTCGGCGAAGAACCGCCTGCTCACGCCCATCCTCGCGTTCGATCAGTTCGAGGAAATTTTCACGCTCGGCCGCGCCACCGAGGCGCAGCGCGAGCGCGGGCGCGCCTTCCTCGCCGAGTTGGCCGATCTCGTCGAGAACCGTCCGCCGGCGGCGCTCCGGGCGAAGTTCGACGCGGGCGAACTCGACCCGGCGCGCTACGCTTTCGACAAGCCGTCGTGTCAGGTGATTTTGAGTCTGCGCGAAGATTTCCTGCCCGACCTCGAGGGCCTGAAAAACGAGATGCGCTCGATCATGCAGAGCCGTATGCGCGTGCGCCGGCTCAATGGCACGCAGGCCCTCGAAATCGTCACGCGCCCCGCGCCGCACCTGCTCGCCGAGGGCGTGGCGGAGCGCATCGTAGAATTCGTGGCCGGCGCGCGCGGCGGCTCCGCCGAACGCCTCGCCGAACTCGAGGTCGAGCCCGCGCTCCTCTCCGTCATCTGCCGCGAACTCAACGAGCGCCGCCGCACGCTTGGGCAGCCGCAGATTTCCGCCGACCTCGTCTCCGGCAACCGGCGCGAGATTCTCACCGATTTCTACGAACGCAGCGTGGCCGATTTGCCCGAGGCGATGCGCGCCTTCGTCGAGGATCACCTGCTCACGAAGTCCGGCTTCCGCGACAACCTCGCGCTCGAGACCGCTCTCGAATTTCCCGGCGTCACGCGTCCGCTCATCGACACGCTCGTCGCCCGCCGCCTCGTGCGCCTCGAAGACCGCCTCGGGGTCAAGCGCGTGGAGCTGACGCACGACGTGCTGGCGGAGGTCATCCGCGGCAGCCGCGACACGCGGCATCAGCGCCAGACTCTCGAAGACACGAAGCAGCGCGAGCGCGTTACGCGCCGCCGCATGTGGCTCGCGCGCACGATCGCGGCCGCGCTCCTCGTCGGCCTGACCGGCGTGAGCTGGATCGCGTGGCGCGCGGTGCGCGCTGAGCGCGAGCAGACCCGGTTGCGCGCCGATGCCGACACGGCTCGCAAGCGTGCGGATGCGCTGCGCGTCGAAGCCGAAGTGCAGGAACTGGCAGCCAAGCGCGTGGCCTATGCCTCCGACATGAATGCGCTGCAGCGCGCGCTCGACATGGACAATCTCGGCCGCGCGCGCGAATTGTTGAACCGGCACCGAGCCAAGCCGGGCGAACCCGATCTGCGCGGCTGGGAGTGGCGCTACCTCTGGCAGTTTTGCCAGAGCGATGCGCAGTCGGTCCTAAAGCAGCCGAACGATAACACCATCCGCTCTGTCGTCGCGTCGTTCGACGGGAAATGGGTGGCAGCGGGGAGCCGGGTCCGTGGCGAGTTGTCGGTCTTCAATCTTCAGACCAAGGAAGAAGTTCGCGTGCCAGCCGGCACGGGTGAAGTGCAACTCGCCTTTTCTCCCCGGGAGCCACTGCTCGCAATCGCCACGAGCGAACCCGTTACGGCAGCCCGGCGAGCGGCGGCCATCGAAAGTGGCTCGCCGCTGACGAACCGTGTGCTGCTGTGGAACGTAAACACGCGGCAGGTGATCCGCGAGGTGGTCGTTGAGGGCTCCGTCGTGGGTATGGCGTTTTCGGACGATGGCCAGACTTTGGTGATTCGAAGCACGCGGCCCCTTGGAGCTCTCGACGAATTCTCGGTCTGGCGCGTGGCCGATGGAACCAAGTCAGCCGGTTGGAACGTAAGTCAGACGACGGCCAGTTACCCCCGACTGGCCATGACTCGTGATGCGTCTGCCGCGGCCCACGTCACCGGGGCAAACCTGCTCAGTGTAATCGATCTGAAAACGGGACGGGAACGTTGGAGCGTCATCGCCACTCCGGATGGAGTCATCGGCCTCGCCTTCTCTCCCGACGGGAGCGTATTGGCCTCGGGGGCGGGCTTTGCCGATTCGACCATTCGCTTATGGGATGCCAAGTCCGGCCGCGAGCTTGGCCGCTTGACGGGCAACCGGGGTTGGACCGGACAACTGGTGTTCCTGGCCGACGGAAAACATTTAGTTTCGTGCAGCGCCGACCAGACGCTCCGCCTGTGGGATCTCGAGACACGCACGGCAGTGCGCACGTTTCGCGGACACAAGACCGAAGTGTGGTCGCTCGCACTCCTGCCGGACCAACGGACCCTGGTCAGCGGCTGCAGGGATGGCTCCGTGTTTCTGTGGGACTTGCAAGGTGAGCGCGGCGCCTCCTCCGCGGGCGTGATTGCGAGGGAGGGC
>JANOAF010000661.1:0-19642 GCA_031411015.1 Opitutaceae bacterium
GGTTGCCACGGAAACTTGAACGGATAGCCGACAAACGCGTCCGTGAAGAGCGTGCCCTCGGTGAAGTAGTCCTTCCCGGTGCCGCCGGCGCTCGCGGCGCGGGTGTCGGTCTGGCTGAACGCGCCGGACTGATAGCGCACCGCACCACCGATGAACGCGCCCTTGAGCCGGCCCTCGGCGAACCGGTAGCGCGAGGTCACCGTGGCCTTGTGCGGGATCGAGCCGAAGCCCTGCTCCTGCGCGACGGCGCGGCCGTCGAGTTCGTTGTTCTGAATCGCGGTGATGTTGGTCTCGATGGTCGCGAGCAGCGCGGCGTTGCCGGCGGCGAGCGCGCGCCACTCGGGGAATTTCACGGCGTAATACGCGTAGCCCTCGGCAAAGAAATTTTCGCGGTCGCGTGAGGAGTGCGAGTAGTTGCCTCGGATCGTCCAGTTGCGCGTGGGGTTGGCGATGAGCTCGAGCTCCACGCCCTTGCTGGCGGTGTCGATGGTCGCGGCGTTCCAGTTAAAGGTGCCGGCGTCGTATTGCGCCGCGGTGATGCGGCCCGCGTCGCGCAGGGCGGCGAGGATCACCTTCACCTGCGAGCGGCCCAGCGCCGCGGCGTCGAGCACCGCCCCGCTGGGCGAGACCGCGGCGTCACCGATCTGCGCTGTCTCAAAATAGGTCACGCGTGCGAAGTAGCGGTCGTCGCCGAACAAATCGATCATCAGGCCGTATTCGCGGTTGGTGCCTTCCGGCGTGCCGGGAATCGCGCCCGTCGGCAGCAGGCTGCGGTTGAAGCGGGGCGCACCGACATTGGTGGAGTGGTTGTAGAGAAACGAGAGCCGCTTACTCAGATGCAGCACGCCGCCCGCGGTGAGGGTTTTCGGATGCACGACGTGGCGGTCGAAGATCGGCTCCGCCGCCAGTTCGTTGAGCACCTTCTGGCCCGAAACGATGCGCGGGTCGGCAGGGTTGGTGATGCGCGTGGCGGTGTTGTCGAGATAGACGATGTTGTCCTTGCGGTAGCCGAACGTCGTCGCGAGGCGGTTCTCGAACCACGAACTTTGCAGCGCAAACATCCCGCTCTTCGTGTCCTTGACTGAGTCTTGCGCGCCGGTGGTGACGAGACGCGAGCTGAGCGTGAGCCCATTGTAGGCGAACGGCGCAATCGGGGTGTAGAGGCCGGTGTGTGCGTAGGTCGAGAAATCGCCCTCGGTCACGTAGCTGCGGCGGTAGAGGAGATTCTGCGCATTCGCCGGATCGGACAGTGCGGCGGCCACTCCCTGCGTGGCGGCGGCGGGGCGGTTGTTTTGATCGACGAGGATTTCGCGGCGCGCCTGCGTGTGCGTGTCCTTCACGGCATTCTCGTAGAGCGCCGCGGCGCGGTGGTTGCCGAACCATTTCCCGAGCCTGAGCTCGTAGGCGACGGTGACGCGCTTGATTTCGTTTTCCGTGAACGTGCGGTCATCGAGCTGGTTGGTCTCGATGTAGAGCTGCTTCGCGCGCGGGTTCGTAATCGCGCCGGTGCCGTTCTGCGCCGGAATCGTGAGATTCGGGTCGCCGAAGAAATCCATCGTGTTGCCGTTGTAGACGAACGAGCGCGCCCGCGAATCCGTTTTGTTTTTCAGATAGACGCCCTGCACGCTAAGCGCGTCGGTGATCTTTTGGTCGATTGAGATCTGGGTGTTGTCGAACTTGCGCCAGAGCTTCGTGTCGGGCCCGGCCCAGTTGACGCTGTAAGGAAAAATCGCGGGTGGCAGCAGCGTGTCGGCGGTGCCGGGCGCGATGTTGGTGCGATTCTCATTGCGCAGGTTCGAGACCAGCCCGTCCTGCGTGTAGTAGGTGAAGCGCTGGTTCGCGCCGAGGTTGGAGATGCCGAGCGCGGGGTTGGCCACAGTGGCGTCGGTGACGGCCCGCCCGGCCGCGATCCAGCTCGTGACCTGATTGGTGGTGTTCCATTTCAAGCCGACGCTGTTCTGCGTCAGGCCATCCTCGTAGTTCACCGAGATCGAGGTGTTCTTGAACGGCCGGTAAGTGATCGAACCTGCGGCGCGTTTCGCGTCGTTGAATTCATAGGTGCGCCAGCTCTTCGCGTTTTGGTAGAGGCCGTTGACACGCAGCGCGAGGGTCCTCGGGATCAGCACGCGGTTGAGGTCGGTCTCGTAACGCTGGTAGGAGCCGGAACCGAAGATGGCCTTCCCCGAGGACTTGTTGCGCGAGACGTTCGCCTTCTTCGAGGTGAGCGAAACGAGGCCGCCCGCATCGCCCGAACCGAAGAGAATGGAGTTGGCCCCGCTCGCGACCTCGGCGCGCTCGATGTTGTAGAGGTCCTGCGGCGCGGCGTTCTCGACGTAGTCGGTGGACACGCCGCCGGGGATGCCGCGGATGCGGAAGGGCTCGCCGCCGGCCGAGCTGAAGTCGCGCGGGTTGTTGAAACCAGAACCCTCGCTGTCGCCGGCGTTGAGTTCGGCGTTGGCCGCGTAGGCGAGCATGTCGGTCACGCTGGTCGCCGCGATGTCGGACAAAAATTCTGCCGTGAAGGGCGAGATGGACGCGGCGGTGTCCTTGAGGCTCGTCGCGAGCCGGCTGCCGGAGGTAGTGTTCATCGCCTGATAGCCGCTGTCGTCCTCGGGGCGGACCTCAAAGACGGAGAGCGTGATGGGTTTTTCGTCGGCGGGCTTCGGGGCGTTGGTAGTGGGCGCCGGGGTGACCGTCTGCGCAAAAGTGCGCGCGACGAGGAGTGCGGAGAACAGAAGCGACGAGCGGAGGAGTTTCATGCGAAGTCGGGCGTCAGGTGAGTTTTTAAAAGTCAGTTTGTCATTCTGAGTGGAGCGAAGAATCCAGCAGGAGCTGCGGAGCCGGCCAGACGTGCGCACGTCCCATTGGATTCTTCGCTGCACTCAGAATGACAGGGAAAGCAGCGACAGGGCGAAGAGTGTTTTCTCATACGGAAAACTCAACGGTGCGCGCGGTTTCCGCGTTGGTGGCATGCACGCGCACAATCGCTGTCGCGGTGTGCCGGCCCGGCGCGGTGGTCACCGGCAGGGCGAAGAAATGGGCGTGTTCGTCGGACAAACCATTCGGCCGTTTGCGCGACACGAGCGTCGGCGTCACCTCGCGGCCGTCGACGAGGAGTTTCACGAGTTCCGCGAGAGGTGTCTTGAGCAGGCCTTGGGGTGTGTTCTCCCACGCGCAACGCACGCGTAGGCTTACGCCGCTTTCAGGTCGGCCCGCTTCCAGTTCATCAGTCGGTCGCAACGCCACGATCGAGACCATCGGTCGCGTCCGTGTGGGGCTGTCCCACCAGCGCCAGTCGGCTTCGCGCGCCTTGACGAATTCGAGCACTTCATCCGAGCCGCTGTGCATCCACGTCCGGCCCTTCGTCCACACATCGCGGCGCACGGCGACGGTCCAGTTTTGTTTCAATGCGTTCAGCCAGCCGGCCCACGTCGGCTCCGTCGCGAGGAAGAGCGTGCGAAAACCCGTCGTCTGATCCGCGAACCACCACGGCTCGGGGCCGTGCGCGTCCTGCAAGCCGATGAACGGAATGCGTCCGCGCCAGCGGTTGAGAAACGGCTCAGTGTTCATGAAGTCGGGGTTGCCGAAGTGATAGGTGCTGATCGCGGCAAACCCGCCGCGTTCCACTGAATCGTCCAAGAACATCCGGACGAGTTCCTCGTTTTCGCCAAATTGCCAAATTAACCGGCCGCCGCCGCGCTCCAGGGGTCTGAGTCGGCGGGTGCGACATTCCGGCCACGTGACGGGCGCGGGCGGTGCCGCGCGCGTGCCGAGCGGCGCGCCGATGTCGGCCCCTGCCGGCGCCACGAGGTCGCTGGTGTGGCTGTAGGTGCCGAGGCCCGGAATATCGACCCACGTGCCGTATTCCTCGTCGGCCGTAAACACGAGCAGCGGCACTCTTTCCTGCGCGGCGATTTCGCGCACCCGCGCGGCCCAGCCCGCCATGCCGTTCTTCGCGCCCCACAAATCGATCTTCAGGCTGCGCGCCAAGTCCACCGCCTCGGCCGGGCTACCCGTGCCGTGCGCCTCGATTTGGGCGGAGAAGATTTTCAATCCGCCCGGCAGCGGCGCGCGCGCGCGCAACGGCCGGCGCTTCACCTTCGCGATCGTGTCAAGGGCGCCTAGCACGTCGAGCGCATCAAGCGCGTAATACGTCGCCGTCGCGTTGCTCAGCCAGCCCGGGCGATCGCTGAAACCGCCGTCGGTATTCGCGAGCGACTGCAGGTAGGCGATACACGCGTCGCGTTGCGCCGGCTGCGCGCCTAGGAGTTTCAACGCGCGCACGGCGGCGCGCACGTAAACCACGTCGTCGACGCCCCCAAACATCGGCTGCGGCTGAAACGTGAACCCGCCATTCGCGAGCTGACACCCACGCAGCCACGCGATCAATTCGTCCCGCTTCGTCACCGCGCGACCGAGCACCAGCTCCGCCTGCATGGCCCAGAGCGTGTTCATCACGTGGCCGTCGCCACCGTCGGCCGCGGACGTGTTGTTGAAACTGCCGTTCGCGCGCCGCCGCTCGTCGATGTAGCCGCCGAACGCCCCCGCGATTCCCGCGGTCGGCAGCCCGAGCAGCGCGTGCGACAACACCGCGCCCAGCTCTGACTGCAGCACCGGATAACCGTGACGCTCGTATTGCTTCAAGTAACCGAGCGGCTGCGTGAGCGCCGCTATCTTCGGACGAAACTCGGCCACATCTGCCCCGAGCCACGTCAGCGCCTGCACTTGTTGCCAGTCGAAGATACGCCGCTCCTGCTCGAGCTTTTTGATTTCACGCGGATGATGCGTGCGCACGTAAACGACCAGCGCGTCCCGCTGCGGCGGCGTCTGCCCGAGCACATGATAGGCACCGATCGCGTGAAACGTCGGCGTGAGGTGCGACACTTCCTGATCGCCCCACGCGTAGCCGCCGTCGGCGCGACGCAGAGTCGCCAAGTAGTCCGTGATCGCACGCGTAGCGGGCATCGTGCCGCCCGTCTGGCCGCGCCCCACATGCGGCCACGCGGCGACCGTGCCGGCGACGGCCAAGGTCTTCAGAACATCGCGGCGGGAGAGAGAGGAGGGCAACGAGTGCAGGGGCAATGATGAGTGGGATGAGACGCCAGCAATGGGACTACGGCATCACGGGAGAGTCGAGCCGCGGAGGGGAGCGTTGCAAAAAACTTTTCCGTCCCGCAGTGCTTGTAACCGTTTGGTGCGCCTTGCTGCCGCCCCGCCCCATCATGAAACCCCGCTGCTTTCCCGCCCTCGGCCTCGCCGTTTTTCTTTCCGGTCCGGTGCTTTCCGCCCAGACCGTCGCCCCCCACCCGCCCGCCGCGCCGGCGACGGAAAACACCGTCGTCCTCTCGCCCTTCGAGGTCGTCGGCGACACCCGCGGCTATTTCTCCGCCAACGCGATGTCGGGCACGCGCCTCAACGCGAAGCTCGAGGACCTCGCCTCGTCAATCAGTGTCGTGACCAAGGAGCAGATGGCCGACTTCGCCATGCTCGATATCAACGACATCTTCGCCTACGAAGCCGGCACCGAAGGCGCGGGCACGTTCACCGATTTTGCGTTCAACCAGAGCGCACAGCCGAGCGATAACCTCGCCAACAGCCCCAACACCTCCAACCGCGTGCGCGGCCTCGCCAGCGCCAACATCGCCTATGCCGGCTACGAGACCAGCCGCCGCGTGCCGCTCGATCCGATCAACACCGAAGCCGTCGAAATCAGCCGCGGGCCCAACTCCAGTCTCTTCGGCCTCGGCAATGCCTCGGGCACCGCCAACACCATTCCCGCCACGGCGAACCTCGCGCGCAACCGCTCGCAGTTTCAGTTTCGCCTCGAAAGTTTCGGCCGCGCCAACGGCGAGACCGGCTTTCGCGAAAGCTTCGACGTGAATCGTGTGCTGCTGAGAGACAAACTCGCGCTGCGCGTAAGCCAGGTCGCGCAACGCACTGAGTTCGATCGCCAACCCGCCGGCGTGAAGACCGAGCGCTATAACACGATGGTCAAATACCGCCCGTTCCGCGCCACCACGATCAGCGCGGGCTACCAGTATTTCCACAGCTACGGCCGCCGCCCCAACAGTGTCACGCCGCGCGACGCCGTCAGCCAGTGGCTGTCCGCCGGCTCGCCCACGTGGGATCCGGTCACAAACACTGCCTACGTCGGTGGCTCCCCGGTCAACAACCAGGGCCGGCCCGTCCCCACGCTCGGCGGCGGCATCCCGCGCATCAACGGCTATGCGGTTTTCAACAGCGCGTTCCAGACCACCGGCCGCGGCACCTCGCTCATGTTCATCGATCAGGGCGGCGTCGCGTTCTGGACCGCGCCGCGCGGCACCACCACGCCGGATGCGTTGCTCACCACGGCGGCGAGCAACAACCAAGCGGGGTTCAACTACGCGTTCCTCAATCCGCAGGCGCTCCGCGCCACGCAACCGCTCTGGACCTCCGACGGCGCCGTGAGCAACAAGGCCCTCTACGACTGGTCGCGCGTGAATTCCGCCGCGATGAATAATTTCAACGAGGTCGTCGGCTCCTCGCTCATCTCCCTCGATCAGGTTTTCCTGGAGACGCCGCGGCAGTTGCTCGCCGCGCAGCTGGGCTGGTTCCGCGAGAACTCGCCGACGTTCCGCCGCGATTTCCCCACCGGCAGCGCCGGCTCCACCTACCTCTACATCGATCCGAACATCCGCCGGCTCGACGGCACGCCGAATCCGTTTTTCCTCAGGCCCTACGTCGGCATCACCGAGGTCGCCGTCACCGAGCAGCCGCTCCTGAACGACACCTACCGCGCGCAGCTCGCCTACAAGCTCGACCTCCGGCGTGAGACCACCCTGTTCCGCTGGCTCGGCCTCCAGCAGGTGAGCGCCTTTGGCGAATACAAGCACAACGCCGTGCGCTCGTTCTACTCCCAGCTCGCGATGCTCGACAACCACGCTTGGCTTGCGGCCAACACACCCCGCGCCAACAGCGCGCTCCTCGCTGGCGATCCGCTGCCGCAGGACGCCCCTTCACCCACCGGCTCGCGCAGCTACCGGCTTTATTTCGTCGGCGACAACCGCGGCGCCAATTTCGACTACGCCCCGCACACCGGCGCCATCGAGGGCCGCGCCAACTACACGTGGGGCAACTTTGCCGCCGGCCAGTCGAACAACGAGCTGACCCAATACGGCTACGCCGCCACGATCAACGGCAGCGCCGGCGCGCAGAATTCCCTGAAGATCCAAAAGACCGGCGGCCTCGTGCTCCAGAGCCATCTGTTCAACGAGCGGCTCGTAACCACCTTCGGCCTCCGCAGGGACCGCGTTTACGGGAAAGCCGGGGTAAGCGCGCGGCTGCTGCCCGACGCAAAAACCCACGATGTCGAATGGGACCAACAGTGGGCCACCGGCGACTACAAGTATAACGAGGGCCGCACGCGCACGACCGGTGCCGTCCTCAAGCTCACGCGCTGGTTCCACGTCCACGCCAACAAGTCCGACAGCTTCATCCCCGCCGATCCCGCGATCAACCTGCACGGGAAATTCCTCCCGAACCCGCAGGGCAAGGGCCAGGACTGGGGCCTCTCGTTCGCGCTCTTCGATGGCAAACTCAACGTCCGTGCGAACCAGTTCGTCACCCAGACCACCAACGACCGCAGCGGCAATTCTTCCACGCTCGCCGTCCGGGCCGTGAAGATGGATATCTTCGATGGCCAGAACGCCCGCAATTTCTCGCTCGATGTGCGCTCGCGTCAGTGGCTCGCCGCCACGACGCCCGGCCTCAGCGGCACCGCGCTCGACGCCGCGGTCGCCCAAACCCTGCAGATGGACCCGAAGCTCGTCGCGCTTTTGCAGACGAGCGTGAATTTCGGCGGACTGCCCATCGCCGAGGGCCAGGACGCCGAGAGCCGCGGGCGCGAATTCGAAATCCACTACAACCCGACGAACTTCTGGACGGTGAAGGCCAACGTCACCCAAAACGAAACCATCCAGGCCGCCATCGCGCAGGATCTCCTCGACTACCTCGCGGAGCGCACGCCGGTCTGGAACAGCATCATTGATCGGGAGACCGGCCAGCCGTGGGTCACGAGCAGCTACGCCGGCAGCCAGACCGCGCGAAATTATCTGCCGGGCAATGTCAGCACGCCCCTCGGCATCGCGCAGCAGACCGTCGGCAAGAGCCTGCCGCAGGTCCGGAAATACCGCGCCAACCTCAGCACCAATTTCTATCTCCGCGGCCTCACCCAGCACCGCTGGCTCCGCAGCATCAACGTCGGCGGCGCCGTCCGCTGGGAAGACCGCGCCGCGATCGGCTACTACGGCGTGCAGCAGCTCCCCGCCATCATCACCGATCTCGATCGCAACAACCCGATCTTCGATCAGCGCCACCTTTACGTCGATCTCCTTGCCGCCTACCGCACGAAAATCTGGTCGAACAAAATCGGTCTCACCGTGCAGCTTAACGTGCGCAATGTCCAAGAAGGCGGTCGCCTCCAGCCGATCACCGCCTACCCCGACGGCACCCCCAACGCCTACCGCATCGTCGATCCGCGGCAGTTCATCCTCACGGCGACGTTCGACTTGTGATGATCATGTTCTCTTTCTTCACCCCAACGTGGCTTAGGCGTCCCGCCTCAGTGAAAAAACTCCGCGCTCTCATCGCCGCGCTCACCTTGGCGTTCCCCTCGCTCGCATTCGTTCCCGTCGCCTCTGCCGAACCCACCCTCGTCCGCGACGGGCGGGCGGTCGCCATCGTCGTCACCGCCGAACGCCCGACCGCTGTCACCGACTACGCCGCTCGCGAATTCGTCGATCACGTCGCCCGCGCCACCGGTGCCACGCTGCGCGTCGTCACTGAAAACGCCCTCCCCGCCGACGCGCCCGCCGCGCGCATCTACCTCGGAGACTCTACCGCTGCCCGCGCCGCCGGTCTCGACGGTGCGAAGCTGTCCGTCGAAACCTTTGTTCTCCGCACCACACCCGACACGCTCTTCATCGTCGGCCGCGACACCGCCGGCGACCCACTCGATCGCGACACGTCGGCCGGCACGCTCTTCGGTGTTTACGAGTGGCTCGAACGCGATCTCGGCGTGCGCTGGCTCTGGCCCGGCGAACTCGGCACGCACGTCCCGCGCACGCGCACCGTCACCGCCCGCTCCGTCGACGAGACGATCGCGCCGCGCCTGATGCAGCGTCATGTGCGGCCCGGCACGGGCTTCACGTTCGACCATCCCGCGCTCGGTTTCACCGCGAAAGCCGCCGCCGACTACGCGCGCGATCAGGCCGTCTTCCTCCGCCGTCATCGCATGGGCCGCAGCCAGCGCCCGAGCTATGGCCACGCGTTCACCGACTGGTGGGAAAAACACGGCCTGGCTCACCCCGAGTGGTTCCAGCTCGTCAAGGGCAAGCGCGGCCCCGTGAAGCCCGGCGCGCGCTACTCGATGTGCGTTTCCAACCCCGGCCTGCATCAGGCCATCGTCGCGCAGTGGCGCACGAAGGGCGCACCCGACTTCATCAACGTCGTCGAAAACGATATCGTTGGCGGCTGCGAATGCGCCGCCTGCGCCGCGTGGGACGGTCCGACGCCGCCCGACGCGATGAAATTCTACGCGCCCAACTTCAAGGTCTTTGGCTCCCGCTTCATGTCCGATCGCTACGCGCGCTTCGCCCTCGCCGTGCAACAACTGGCCGCGAAGGAGAATCCGCGCGTCACCGCCATCGGCTACGTTTACTTCAATTACTTTCAGGCGCCGACCTCGGGCGTGAAACTCAACGAACAAGTCCTGCTCGGCTACTGCCCGTCCGCCGGCTGGTATCCGCGCGACGACGAGGAGCACGCTTGGTATAAGGCCCAGTGGAGCGGCTGGCGCGACACCGGCGCGCGGCTCTTCGCCCGCACGAATTATTTCTTGGACGGCTACTGCATGCCCTTCGTCTTCGCCCATCAGTTCGCTGACGACTTCAGACACGACGCGCAGCGCGGCATGGCCGGCACCGATTTCGATTCGCTCACCGGGCAGTGGAGCACGCAGGGCACGACGCTCTATCTCCTGATGCGCCTGCACACGCGGCCCGACGCCGATCCGGATGCGCTGCTCGCCGAATATTTCTCCGGCTTTGGGCCCGCCGCCGCCCAGGTGAAGACCTACTTCGACTACTGGGAGTGCTACACGATGGACAATCGCCCGCTGATCACCCGCGCCTTCTACGACCGCGTCGCGATCCGCTGGCGCACTTGGGCCAAGGCCGCGCACGTCGTGTTTCCGCCGGAGTGTTTTGTGCCCGCCGAAAACATTCTCGCGCAAGCCGCCGCCGCTTCAATCGACGACGCCACGGCGGCCGCCCGCGTGCAATTCCTGCGCCACGGCCTTGAGCACGCGAAACTCTCCGCCCACACGGCCGCGCTGCTCACGCTCTCCGACCCCGCGTCCACTCCCGAGCGCGGCCGCGCCGCCCTCGCTGAACTCCTCCGCTTTCGTCGCGCCCACGAGCGCGAATGGCTCGGCAATTTCAACCACAACGCCTGGGTCGAGGATCTGAGCTGGAAACTTTCCCACGAAACGAAACAGGAGCCGGACCACTATCCATGAACAAGCCCACTTCTCCTTTTGTCATTTTGAGCGCCGCGAAACATCAAATTGGATCCATGCAACCACGAGGGCGCCGCACCGCTCCCGCTGGATTCTTCGCTGCGCTCACAAAGACGGGCGTTCTTCTTTCGCTGGCCTTCGGTGCCGCGCACGCGGCCGAGCCCGCCCTCCGCACCGAGGCCGCTGCCGCGCTGAACGCCGCCGCGACCTACTTTCACGACCACGTCGCCGCGCACGGAGGCTACACTTACTACTACAGTCTCGATCTCAAAAAACGCTGGGGCGAGGGCGTCGGCACCGCCGATCAGATTTGGGTCGAGCCGCCCGGCACGCCGGCCGTCGGCCTCGCCTATCTGAAAGCCTTCGAGGCCACCGGTGATCGTTTCTACCTTGAGGCGGCACGAGACACGGGGCGTGCGCTCGTCTACGGCCAACTTCAGTCGGGCGGTTGGACGCAGACCATCGACTTCGATCCAAAGGGCAGCCACGTCTCGCTTTACCGCAACGGCAAGGGCTCCGGCCGCAACCACTCCTCGCTCGACGATAACCAGACGCAGTCCGCGATTCAGTTTCTCGCCCGCCTCGATCGCGCGCTGGAGTTCAAGGACGCCCCGATTCACGACGCCACGCGCTTCGCGCTGGACGCGCTGCTCCAGGCCCAGTTTCCCGTCGGCGCGTTTCCGCAGGGCTGGAAGGCACCGGTCGCTCCGCACCCCTCGAAAAAAGCCACCTTTCCCGATCCGTGGCCGCGCCAGTGGCCGAATCAAAATTACTGGGACTTCTACACGCTCAACGATGGCCTCGCCGGCACCGTCTCCGACACGCTGCTCACCGTGATCGAAATCTACGGCGACGCCCGCTACCGCGCCGCGCTCGCCCGCCTCGGCGATTTCCTGATCCTCGCCCAGCTGCCCGACCCGCAGCCCGCCTGGGCGCAGCAATACAGCTACGACATGCAGCCGATCTGGGCGCGCAAGTTCGAGCCGCCCGCGATCTGTGGCCTCGAATCGGAGGACGCCATCCGCGCGCTGATGAAAGTTTACCGGCTCACCGGTGACAAAAAATATCTCGAACCGATTCCGCGGGCGCTCGCCTATCTGCGGAAGAGCCGCCTCCCCGACGGCCGCATGGCGCGCTACTACGAACTGCAAACGAATCGCCCGCTCTACATGACCCGCCCGCCCGGCGTGAGCGGCAGTTCCAAGGCCCCCGGTTTCTACGAGCTCACCTACGACGACAAGAATCTCCCATCCCACTACGGCTGGAAACAGGACACCGCCGGAGACGAACTTGCCGAGGAATTCGCCCGTCTCCAGTCCGGCCCGCGCGGCGCCGCGACCGTCACGCCCAGTTTCACCGACAGCGGCAAACTCATCTCCGTCCTCCCCGGCGGCGAACTGCGCTCCGCGATCGGTTCGCCCGCCGAACTGGAAAAACGCGTCCGTGAAATTCTCCGCGCCCTCGACGCCCAAGGCCGCTGGATCACAACCTACGGCAGCGACCGCGGCGGCCACGATCTCATTGGCCAACCCAAATTCCAGCCCGGCTTCCGGTTCCTCGGCAGCCACGTGTTCAACCGCAACGTCGAAATCCTCAGCGACTACCTCGCCGCCACGCGATGATTTGTCGGTTCGCGATCGCCTTCACATTTGCCGCAGCGACGGCCGCACTTTCGGCCGCCGAACCGTCGACGCCCGAGGGCGCCGCGCTGCGGGATGCGCTGCTGAGCGAGGCGGAACTGCCCGTGAAAACCGCGTGGCGCCCGATGCTGCGCTTCCTTGCCGACCTGCACGGACGAAGTATTTTTCCCGCACGCGCCCATTTCAAGTATCCCTACCAGTCGATCGGGCCGGGCTACGAGGGCGGTCGCGTTTTTGGGCACATCGACCTCACGCACGAGCGGCTCGATACCGTGCGCGCGTCGCCTGCACACGTGCGCCGTCAGATCGTCAACGAACTCGCCGGTCAGCAGGCCGACGGTCTCATCCCCGGTATCATCACCTTTACCGTCGAGGGCACGCCGGGGTGGAAAAACTTCAAGGGCTTCCCGCCCATCTGGGTCGTCGCCGCGGAGGACTACGTCGCGATCGCGGGCGACCCGGATTTTCTCCGCACGTGCCTCGCCGCCCTGCACCGGCAGATCGCGTGGTTCGAGGCCAAGCGCGCCGTGCCGGGTGGCGGCTTCTTCTACCTCGATCAAAAGGAAAACACCTGGGAGAGCGGCATGGACGAGGGCGTGCGCTACGACGAGCGACCGGCCGCGACCTCGGCCGCGGTCGATGCGTGCGCCCACGTTTTCATGCTCTACGATCACGCGGCGCGCTGGACGCGCCGCAGTGGCGGCCCGGCCGCGGAGGCGGAAACATGGGAGCGCAAGGCGGCCGCGCTCCGCGATTTCATCCGCCTGCGCCTGTGGGACGACGCCACGGGATTTTTCTACGACGCCTGGGTGATGCAGCGGACCGGCCACCGCACCCTGGCCTTCGAAGGCATGTGGCCCGTGGTCGTCGGTGCCGCCACCGACGCGCAGGCGCGGCGCGTGATCGAGGAACACCTGCTGAACCCACGGGAATTTTTCACGCCGCATCCCATCGCCACCGTCGCCGCCAGCGATCCGAAATTCGAGCGCCGCATGTGGCGCGGCCCCGCATGGAATTGCATGACCTACTGGGCGGCGCGCGCCTGCCAGCGCCACGGTCACACCGAAGGCGCGCGCCGCCTGCTCGAAGCCGCGCTCGACGCCACCGCCGTGCAATTCGCGCGGTCCGGCACACTCTGGGAATTTTTCGATCCGCAGCTCGGCCCGCCAGAGAAGCTCGCGCGCAAACCGCAGGCCCGGAAGACACCGTGGCCCGACTACGTCGGCCACAATCCGCTCTTCGCCATGACGGATCTCTGGCGGCAATGCGGCGGCCGCATCACGGCCGAATGAGTGAGAATTTCATCGAATCCCATCGCGCGGCCCCAAAGCTCACCCACCTCCCCATGCGCCTCGTTTCCCTGCTCATCGTCCTCTTCACCCTCACGGCCTCGCTCCACGCCGCGCCCGCCGCGAAGCCCAACATCCTCTGGCTCGTCGCGGAAGATTTCTCCGCCACGTTTGCCGGGGCCTACGGCGACCCGCTCGCGCGCACGCCAACTTTCGACCGTCTCGCCAAAGAGGGCATTCTTTTCGAGCGCGCCTACTCCACCTCCGCGGTCTGCGCGCCCACGCGCGCGAGTATCATCACCGGGATGTATGCTCCCTCGCTCGGCACCCAGCACATGCGCAGCAATGTCCCGCTGCCGTCTTGGCTGCGCTACTTCCCCGCCTATCTGCGCGATGCCGGCTACTACACGACCAACAACGCCAAGACCGACTACAACGCCACCGTGCTGGAGGGCACGTGGGACCGAAACGGCGCCCAGTCCCACTACAAAAACCGGCAGCCCGGCCAGCCGTTCTTCGCCGTGTTCAACACCAACGACAGTCACGAGAGTTCCCTGCACAAACGTTTCCCGCTCACGACTGATCCCGCGAAGGTCCGCGTGCCCGCCTACCTGCCCGATACGACCGAGGTTCGCGCCGACATCGCCCAATACTATGATCGGGTATCCGCCGCCGACGCCGCTCTCGGCAAACTGCTCGCGGAACTTGAGACCGCCGGGCTCGCCGACGACACGGTCGTCTTTTACTATTCCGACCACGGCGGCGTGCTGCCGCGCAGCAAGCGTTTCCTTTACGAGGTCGGCACGCACCCCGCCCTCGCCGTGCGCTTTGGGAAGAACTTTCAGCACCTCGCGCCCAGCGCGCCGGGCTCGCGCTCGCAGGAACTCGTCAACTGGGTCGATCTCGCGCCCACCGTGCTGAGCCTCGCCGGCGTGAAGGCACCGGATTATTTCCAAGGCCGCGCCTTTGCCGGAGCCGCGCGCGCACCCGCGCCGGAGTTCACCTACAATTTCCGCGACCGCATGGATGAGCGCATCGACTTCTGCCGCGCCGTCACCGACGGCCGCTTCCGCTACATCCGCAACTACCGGCCTGATCTGCCGACGATGCAATTCGTCACCTACCTCTGGCAGCAGTCCGCGATGAAGGAATGGGATCGCCTGCACCAAGCCGGTAAACTCAACGCCACGCAGGAATCGTTTTTTCAACCGCACCCCGCCGAGCAGCTCTTTGATCTCGCGAGTGACTACGACAACGTGCGCAACCTCGCCGCCGATCCCGCGCATCGCGCCACGCTCGAACGTTTCCGCGCCGCCAACCGCGCGCACCTCCTGCGCATCCGCGATACCGGCTTGATGCCGGAGGCGCTGCTCCGCGAACTCGCGACTGGCAGGACCGCGGCCGAACTCGCCCGCGATGACAAAGTCTATCCGCTCGCGCGCATCCTCGACACCGTCGACCGCCTGCAACTCGGTGCCGCGCCCACCGCCGCCGAATTGAAACCCGCCCTCGCCGATCCGGTTGCCGCGATTCGTTTCTGGGCCGCGCACGCCGCGCTCCGTGCGCCGAAAGCCGTGACCGCGGATCTGGCTCCACTTCTCAATGATTCCGTGGGTTCCGTGCGCGCCGCCGCGGCCTACGTAACCGCGCGCCACGGTGGCGCCGACGCTGCGTGGCCGGTGTTTTCCACCGAGCTCGCCACCGACCAAAGCCCCGAGCTGCGCCTCGAAGCGCTGAACTATCTCACTCTCCTGCCGAGTCGCCCCGCCTCGCTGCGACCGCTGCTCGAGGCCAACGCGAAAAGTGAGGCGAGGAACGGCGGCGAAAACTACGCGGCCCGCGCCGCGGAGTATCTGTTGGCGAAGTAATCCCAACGCCGCTTAACGCACGCGCTGGGGCGCATCGTCCACTTCGGTCAAATCAGCCGCCTTCTTCGGCAGCACACTGCCGCGTGCTTTCAGCAAGGGTGCGAGCTCACCCTCGGCCGCCGTGAGTTCCTCACGGTATTTCTCGATCCGGGTCGTTTGTCGGCCACGCAAGTCATCGAGGATGCGGCGCGCCTCGGTATCACCGGGCCGGGTCAGCAATTGGTCATTTTTGTCCACCACATCCTCAAGCCCGGCGAGTTCTGCCTTCAGGCGATTCACCTTCAATTCCAGTCCCAATTGGACGACGTCACGCAACGGTCGCCCGTCCACGCGCTCCCGCACGCCCTCATCGATCGCCACGATTCCCGCTTCCACCGGTTCGCCGCGCCGCCGCTTCAACTCGCGCTCACCGGCCACTGTTTGCCGGATTTCCTGCACCGCGGCGTCGACTTGACCGCGAATCGCGGCGCTCGAATCGCTCGCAATGTGCGCCCGCCATGCCGCAAACTTACCCGCCGTGGCCGCCGGCACCTTTTGATCCAAAGGGTCCGAGCAGCCCGCGAGACACCCGCAGAGCGTGAACAACGCGGCGAGGCGTGAACGGAATCCAGCCATCGCTCACTCCTTCGCCTTGGCCCTCTTCTCTTTTTTCGTCGCGACGTCGGCGACGCCGCCAGTCACGCGCTCGGGCCAGTTTTTCTTCACGAGAATTTTGAGGTCGGCGATCGTGCCGGCGTGCTTCGGATCGGCGGAGAGGTTTTTCATTTCCCCGGGATCGTTCTGCTCGTCGTAGAGTTCCACGCCTTGTTTGCCGTCGTCCCACTCAGTGTAGCGCCAGCGCGGCGTGCGCACGCTGCGACCGGGGTAGCCACCGCGCTCCACCTGCGTGAAAGCGGGGCGATCCCACGGCGCGTCGGGTTTGATGAGGAGCGGCCGCAGCGACACGCCGGCGAGGTTCGCTGGCGGTGTGAGTCCCGCGAGGTCGGCCAGCGTCGGGTAGACATCGACAAACTCCACGAGCCGCGGCGACGGCGTGCCGGCCTTGATGCCCGGGCCCGCCATGATCATCGGCACGCGCGCCGAATCTTCGAAGCAGCTTTGTTTCATCCAGAGGCCGTGGGTGCCGAGTGAGTAGCCGTGGTCACTCCAGAAAACGATCACGGTGTTCTCGCGCAGGCCGAGGCGGTCGAGCGCATCGACCACGCGGCCGATCTGCGCATCGACGAAGGAGATCGCGGCGTAATACCCCTGCTTGGTCAGCCGGGCCTGCTCGTGGGTCACGCCAAAGTTCGGCCACGGGCGGGTGGAGAACAGCGCGGCCGATGGCACCGTCGCCTCGTAACCCGCCGGCATTTTCGGCACCTCGATTTTCTCCAACGGATAGAGGTCGAAATATTTCTTCGGCGCGACGTAGGGCGTGTGTGGTTTGTAGAAGCCGACGGCGAGGAAGAAGGGCTCCGCGCGGTGTTTCTCCAGCAGTGCGATCGCCTGCGTGGCGACCTTGCCATCGGTGTGGTCCTCGTCGCGGCCCTTCGCATCGGCAAGATACGACATGGCCGAACCGAGCCCGCGCGACGGCGTATGGTTGATGATGTCCGACTCCAGCGTCGTCCGGTCGGTGCCGGCGGGATTGTAGAATTCCTGCCACGAGGCCGGATCGTCGAGACCGCTCGTGCCGATGTCGCCGGGATTACCGTAGTGGTAGATTTTTCCGACGCGCGCCGCGTAGTAGCCGGCCCGCGAGAAGAGCTGCGGAATCGTCACCACATCCGGGAGCCCCGTGCGGAAGTGATATTGGAGGTTGAAAACGCGCGTCTGGTCCGGCCGCAGGCCCGTCATAATCGACGAGCGGCTCGGGCTGCACAGCGGAAACTGACAATAGGCGCGCTCAAACTTCACGCCGCGCGCCGCGAGCTTGTCGATGTTGGGGGACTTCACGATCGGGCTGCCGTAGCAGCCGAGATCGTTGTTCATGTCGTCAACGGCGATGAAGAGGACGTTGGGTTTGGGCGGCGTGGCGGCGAAGGCGGCACCCGCGAATAAGAGCAAGGCGAGGCGGAGGGGAGTTTTCATGGGGTAGAAATGGAAACCGAATCAGCGGCAGGCATCGCGACGATCAGCGATGCGGATGACAAGCACACGGAGCTGGCGATCATGGATTTCATAAAGGATGCGGTAGTCTCCGCCCCGGATTCTCCATGCGTCCGATTCACCTTTCAACGTCAGACACCCGGGAGGGCGGGGCTGGTGCTCCAAGCGGTCGATTGCATCTACGATTCGGCGCCGTAATTTCTCGTGGCGGTAGGCTTCCAGCCAGTCGTCCGCCGTCGCCGACAAGCTGACTGTGTAAACACTCACTTGAGCCCGAGCCGAGCCTTGGCCTCTTTCCACGGGACGCTGGGGCGTGGATCGCGGCGCGCGGCGGCGAGCGCCTTGCGATCCTCTACGTCTTCGCGGGGCGAGATCACGCTGTCCACATAAGCGAACACTTTCCGCCGCTCGCGGGCCGGAAGTTTTTCCAGTTGGCGGATGACACTGATTGCCGTCATGCGGGGGGAAAGATCGGCCACGACCGCGCCGTGTCAACGGCGCAGCCGGCGGGTCGTGTGCGTCACTGCTGCTTCTTGCCCTGCTTGGCTTTCTTCGGCGCGGTGCCGTCGGTCAGACCCTGATTACCATAAAACCGCGTGGGCGTTTCGTCGGGCACTTTCAGCTCCACGCGGAGTTGCGCGAGTTGTTTTTCCAGCTGCGCCTTGGTCGCGGCGTAGGCGGGATCCGCGATCACGCTTTTGAGTTCCAGCGGATCTTTTTCGCGGTCGAAAAGTTCCCAGTAGCTGTCGCTGACGCCCTCGAAGCGCACGAGCTTGTAGCGATCGGTCACGACACCGTAGTGCGGACGCACGCGGTGGGGCGTGGGCCACTCGTAATATTGGTAGTAGAAAGCGGTGCGCCAGTCGGCTGGTTTTTGCCCGCGCAAAATCGGGACGAGGCTGCGGCCCTGCATGTCGGCGGGAATGGCCGCACCGGCGGCGTCGAGGAAGGTCTCGCCGAAATCAACATTTGAAACGAGGTCCTTGTTCACGGTGCCGGCCTTCGCCACGCCGGGCCAGCGCACGAGGAACGGCGTGCGCACCGACTCCTCGAAGATCCAGCGCTTGTCGAACCAGCCGTGCTCGCCCAGGTAGAAACCTTGATCGCTCGCGTAGACGACGATGGTGTTTTCCGCGAGGCCCTCCTTCTCCAGGTAGTCGAGCATGCGGCCGACGCTTTCGTCGACCGAGCGAACGGTCGCGAGGTAGTCGTGCATGTAGCGTTGATAGCGCCAGCGCACGAGGTCCTTGCCCGAGAGATTGGCCGCGCGGAATTTCGCGTTGCGCGGTTCGTAGTAGGCATTCCACGCCTTGGTCTGCTCGTCGTTGATGCCGGCGGGGAGCGCGAGCTTGGCGTCGCGATCGGTGAAGGTCTTTTCGATCGTCATGTCCTGATCGCGGACGGCGATGCCGCGACTGGCGTAGTCGTCGAACAGCGTCGGTGGCTCGGCGTAAACGCGATCCTTGTCGGCATTAAGGTGGCGGAGCGCGGGAGCCCACTCACGGTGCGGCGCCTTGTGCTGCATCATCATGAGAAACGGCTTCGTTTTGTCGCGCCTCTGGAGCCAGTCGAGCGAGGCGTCCGTGATGATGTCCGTCACGTAGCCCGTCTGCGTCAGACGCTCGCCCATCTTGATCATGGGCGGGTTGTAGTAGACGCCCTGGCCGGGAAGAATCTGCCAGAAATCGAAACCGGTCGGATCGGAGCCGAGGTGCCATTTGCCGACGATGGCGGTTTGGTAGCCGGCTTTTTGGAGCAGCTTCGGAAACGTCGTCTGCGCGCCGTCAAACGTGGAGTTCGTATTGTTCGGAAAGCCGTTCAGGTGACTGTATTTTCCCGTGAGGATCGTCGCGCGCGCCGGGCCGCAGATCGAGTTGGTGACGAGGCAGCGATCGAAGCGCACGCCCTGCTTCGCGATGCGGTCGATGTTTGGAGTTTCCAATAATTTACGGGCGTCGCCGTAAGCGCTGATCGCTTGGTAGGCGTGATCGTCGGAGAAGATGAAGACGATGTTGGGCTGGCGCCCATTCGACGGGTTCAGGGCAGACGGCGCAGCGGCGAAGGCAGCGGCCGATGCGAGCGCGACGAGAGCAAGCGTGAGGGGAAATTTCATGGGGATTGGGAAGAAAGTAGGGCGGGTCTGTGACCCGCCCTTTCGCGTGCTGAGGGTCCAAGGGCGGGTCTGTGACCCGCCCT